>CAZSDC010000066.1:0-14553 GCA_964605515.1 uncultured Chthoniobacter sp. | reverse complement strand
TCTGGCGCGCGTAGAGCCAGTTGAAAAGCGCGGTGCGGGCGCCTCCGACGTGAAGGAATCCTGTGGGCGATGGAGCGAAGCGGGTGCGAACGGACATCTCACAAGCAAACGGGATTCCCGCCCGGAACTCAATGGCAATTGCAACACGCTTGCCATGAGTCGGGAAGACTTCAGCGGAACCGCTGTCTCAGCCATCCGAGATCAAAGCGGTCACCGGGGCAGTCGGTGGGTTTGGGGTTGATCTCTTTGTGACCTTTAACAATTGCCTGCTTGCCTTTGATTTTTCCAACTCGGCCACGCAGGTAGGTGATGAGCTCGTCAAGAGCGTCGAGCTGCTGGGGATTTGGCTTGTCTCGATTCAGATCACCCACGAGGCAGATGCCGAGAGCGATATTGTTGAGATAGTCGCTGGCGACATGCCCGCCGTTGATCTGGCGGGTCCAGCGGTCCCCGATTTCAATCTCCCCGTTTCCGGAGGAACTTCCGTTCCCGATGACAAAATGGTAGGCTAACCCGTTCGGCATTTTTCGGACGCGGCGGTGGTAGACATCGAAAATGCGGGCGTTTCCCTGACGAGTTCCGCTGTTGTGGACGACGATGTATTTCCAGCGTCCACGCTGGACCTTCGCCTGATCTATCGCCTTACGGACAGCCGGCGTCAGATAGCGGTAGCGCTTGAAAAATCCGCCGAACTGGAGTTTGGGTGCGGGCTCCATCCCCTGGTTTTCTTCCAGCCCGGATTTCTCCACGTGGATCGGAGCGTCCAGCGGATGCCCCTGCGGGGTTTTTCCCTGAGCAATCTGGGCCGGGCTGATTGCGGGAACTGCAACCGGCGTGCTCTCGGGCTGGGGAGCGGGCCGCTTTTGTTCGCGCACTGGATGATCGGGAACATCGATAATATCCGGTGTTTCCGAGGCCTTCGCCGCGGGGGTCTTCCTCTCGGGAGTCGCTTCCGGGGTCAGCTTTTTCGGGCGCGGAGGCGGGGTGTCTTCGGGTTCAGGCGTGCTCTTTGGAGGAGGTTTCGGCGTGCTCTTCGGCGTGGGCTCGGGAGTGGATGCAGGGCGGGGCTTGGGACGAGGCGTCGCTGATGGGGACGGCTTCGCGACAGGATGGATATCCTCTCTTGCCTGCAGAAAAAGCTGCTTCTTTTCCTCGTCGGTCATCTGGGCGCGCAGCACAGGGACGAAAAGAAAAACCCATCCAAACAAGAGCATCCAGACAACAAACCGTTGTTTACGCACGCTGCAGAGTAGCAAACCGGAGTTCATGATCAAGCCACGCGACAAATCAATAACGCACGCGAACCAGGCAAAGCCCACCGGCCGGGGCGACGTGGTTCGTGCGGGGGCCGGCATCGCGGAGAAGATGCCGGATCTCGTCGAGAGCAAGCCGGCCGGCAGCACACCGGACCGAAGACGCCGTCAGCATCCGGACCATTTTGTAAAGGAACCCCTCCCCTTCAAATGTCAGCGTCCAAACAGGCCCTTTCCTGACCGGACGGATGGACGTGAGGGTTCTCGTCGTCGGTTCCGGAGCCTTGGACCCGCGGGCACAGAATGCGGCAAAGTCATGACGCCCGGTAAAAATTTTGCACGCCGATCTGAGGAGTTCCGCGTCCAGTTCCCCCGGCACGTGCCATGCGCGGTCGATCAGAAGCGGTGGCATCACGGGGCCATTCCAGATTGTGTATCGGTAGATTTTTCCACGAGCTGAGAATCTCGCGTGAAAATCCGGCGCGGCCCTTTTCAGGCTCATCACTCGAACTCCCGGGGGAATGTGCGCATTGACGGCAGGCAGCCACGCATCGATTGGCAGCCGGCCATCAGGCACATCCACGTGGGCCGACTGTCCGGCGGCATGGACTCCGGCATCGGTGCGCCCGGCCCCATGGACAATGATGCGCTCTCCGCAAAGCAGTCGGAAAGCCGACTCCAAAGCATCCTGCACGGATTTTCCATGCGCCTGACTCTGCCATCCGGAAAATTGCGTCCCATCGTAAGAAACGGTGAGCCGCAGTCTCATGTCTGGGAATCCAGCCAGCTCTGAAGAAGGATCTGCGCGGCGACCTGATCGATCATGGCCTTCTGGGCCCGGGCGTTCTTCCCGGCCTCATGGAGCGATCTCTGTGCGGACACGGTGGTCAGCCTCTCATCCCACGGCACCACCCGGCAGGCGGTTTTCGATTTCAGGGCCTCGATGAAATCCCGCGTCTTCTGCGCGGCGGGGCCGAACGATCCGTCCATGTTCCGAGGCATCCCCACCACGATCGTCTGCGTGCCCTTCTCCTGGGCGATCTCCAGGATCCGTTCGACCACCCGCCCGGCCTTGACCTGGATCGTCTCCACCGGGTGCGCCAGCATTCCGAGATCGTCGCTGACAGCAATCCCCACGCGGGCATCCCCGAGATCAATTCCCATGGCGCGATTCATTTGCGATTGAAAATCTCACACCGTCCCCCTACGTTCAATCACCATGTCACAATTGTCGTTGGACAAATTCGGAGAAAACCTCCCGGTTTCTGGAGTGATCGCCTTCTCACAGGTTGCCGTTGGCTTGGGAGTCGGGATTCTTGTTGCCGACCGCATCGGACGCAACGCCCGGCGCGGGCTGGCGATCGGACTTCTGAGCGCGGGGGTCGCAACGCTTGTGCCGGTCGTCTGGGGAGTCATCTCGACTATCAGACACCGCCCGGGATCATCACGCACGATGCAGAAGAGGCTCGACGGCATCCGCCGCGCTGCCGGCGGCGGATAACGCGCCATCGCTTGAAGATCGTCCTGGCATCCGCATCTCCGCGCCGCAAACAGTTGCTGGAGGAGGCGGGCTACAATGTCGTTTGCATCGTATCCGGAGCCGATGAAATCGAGGACCACTCGTTCCTGCCGGCGGACCTCGCCCTCGAAAACGCCGCACGCAAGGCAGACGTCGTCGCTGGGAATTTCCCGGATCAAGTTGTCATCGCCGCCGACACCGTCGTATGGAGACACGGCCGGTTTTTTGGAAAACCATCGGACATCGATGATGCGTTCCGGATGCTGAAGGCGCTCGCTGGTCACACCCACGAGGTCGTCACGGGAGTCGTCATCCGATTTCCCGGCGGAGAAATCACAACATTCGCCGAGTCCTCGCTCGTCACGTTCCACGCGCTCGCCGACGACGAGATCCGACAATATCTGGACTCGATCCACCCGCTGGACAAAGCCGGCGCCTACGCCGCGCAGGGCGACAACGGCCGCATCATCAAAACAATCGAAGGTTCGGTGACGAACGTCATCGGCCTTCCGATGGAGCGCATCAAAGAAGTTCTTTCCTGTTGGAAATCTCCAACGGCAAACGCTCGATCTCGACAAGGTGGCTATTGAAAGGCGTGCGCCCCCACATCGGCTTCACGGAGATTTTCCATTCCGGACCGTGGAAGGGAACGGTCACCTCCTCGCGCGTTGGAAAGTGGCACCTTCCGCCGCGGATCCATCCGGAAACCCTCACAAACACCTCCTCGATCAGCGTGGCAAAGTATCGCCAGGAGTTGTCGCGGAACGTCGTGCGAATCAGCGCACATCCCCCCGGCGCGATGCGCAAGGCGATTTGTTCAAGGACGGAGCGCTGGACGCCGGGCTCCAAGTAGTGAAGGACGTCGAGCATGACAACGTCACCGGAGAATTCCGGCAGGCAGCGCGCGTCGCCGACCCGGAATTCCAGCATAGGATAGGCGCTCGCAACGTGCCCGGTGGCAATCCGGACTTTTTTGCCATCGGGTTCGATGCCAAGAATCCTCTGCCGGCTGCCTGATTCGCGCAGGTAGGCCGCGAGCAGTCCGACCCCGCATCCGATATCGAGCAGGGGATGACGCGATTCCTGGAGCCACACCGCGACTGCCGTATATGCGGGATCCCAAGCAGCCTTTCCCTTCGCGTAGCCATGCAAGAATCTTGAGTGCCGGAACTTGTCGGCAGCCAGCTGGGCTGGTGTCATGACCGGTCCTCCCGCTTCACCAGCCAGAAGAACGCGCCCGGCAGACCCCAAAGCGCCGACATCATGTATCCGCAAAGCGAGATCGAGACGGCGAGCGGTTCGGAAACTGACGCGAGGTTGCCGAGCAGGAAAACGAAAAGCCCTTCCCTCACACCCATTCCACCGAGGCTCAGGGGGAGACCGGAAATGATGTCCACAGCCGGCATCAGCGCGAGGAATTTTGATGCCGGAAGATCCACGCCATAAGCGCGGCTGGAACAAAAATAGGTGAGGAAGAAGACCGCCATCATCACAACCGAAATTCCGAGCGCTCTCAAAGTGCGCGGCCATTGCAGCGCGCATTCGAAATAGACACCGGAGAGTTCCACCAACTTTTTCCGCCCCGGCCAGCGGGGGGGAAGCCGGGCGACCATGCCACGGGCGGAGAGGAAAATGGACAGCGCGATGAGGCCGCTCAGCACTGACAGATAGATAACTATCGCGTGGACCAGTCCCGCCACCACCGGACTTTGTGATAGCCAGGGGAACTGCCAGGACATGAGGGCGGCCCCGATCACAATCATGGAAACCGTCCCGCAGAGCCTGTCCATGAGCACGGAGATCGCGGACCTCCCCACATCTTTGCCCCTGGCGGCCAGAAGTCCGATTTTGACCACATCCCCGCCCGCCCCACCGGGAAGAAACAAATTTCCGAATAGCCCGGCAAAGAAGATCGAGGCGGATTCGGCGAACCGGACCTCAATCCCCGCCATTCGCAAAAAGATCCTCCACCGCAGGAGGCAAAGGAATTGGACCAGGCCTGCCAGCACGAATCCAGCGAGCAGCCATCGGACGTCTGCGGAGACAATGATCGAGAAGATCTGCCTGCGAAAATCCTGCTGCATAAACAACCACGCCAGCAGAGTGATGCTGACAACGGCCTGCATGACGAGGATGAGAACGCGAGGATTTTTTTGCTTTATCACCGAACGGGGAAGGTGACAGCTGGAGTCGCCATCGGTCAATGCTGCCGAGCGGTTTGAGGACGGACCCGCAAGGTAACCGCGGCGGCTCCGGGCGGCGTGTGAATGCTTCCGGGGTTCACGCGGCTTATTCGAGGTCGATCAACAATATCTGCAAGCCATAAAAAATGCGTATTTGTGGGGATTGCTCCAGAGCTGCGCGATGAATAAAAAGGGAGTGTTCAGGGTTAATATGAATTCTTCTTCATTCAGAGCGCCCTTCAGCCCCCTCCTTTCCGGGCTAGTTTCTGAATGTCCCTTGGAGGGAGGGAATCCGCCGGGATGTGTGTTTCACGAACTGCGGAAAATGTCGGTTCTGGAACGCCTCCATGCACTGGCCGATTTAACCGATGAAATGCGCCGGGAGATGTTTTCCTATCATAACAGATGCTTCATGGAAAAAGGAGGCGGGCACTCCAGGAAAACCAAAAAAGCGCCCAGACTTTCCTTACTTGGATTGCACCCGAAAAGGTGATGCCTCGATAGCCCCCTGCGACGACGACCGTCACCGCAGGCCCATTGTCACATACCCACCTTGCACCCGCGTTGGGGTGTTAGAGCGGGCATGCAGAAGGACTCTCTCCTCGGCCGTTGCTTAATCTCGTGCCCGAGTGGCTGCCGAATGCCGTCGTCGGGCAAAGATGCTGATAGTTGCTGCAGCAACGGTCAGGAGGGCAACGGCTGATGGCTCCGGCACTACCTCCATAAGTTGAACCGTGAGAGTTCCTCCGTTGGGATCCATATTGATGGAGACGGCATTGGATCCGAAGCGGTCGTCATACGGATTGGAGTAAATCGCCCCAATCGTGCCATTGCCGTTGGTGATGTTCTCAGAGTTCAACCAGAGGTATTGGCCGATGGTGTTGTAGCCATCTATACCCGTCGAGTTGTAAGCATACCACTTGTCCTGAAAAATATCATATGACGGAATGTTGCCGATCTTGGTATTGGCGAAGGCTCCCGTGCCGTTGCTGGTGTTACCGAAGGCCCCGATCATTGCAAGTTCTTGGAAGTCCCCCAACACCCGTTGCACGATCTGCCCATAGTCTGCTGTGTTGTTGGTGTAGTTCCCCCCTCCGGCGATAATGGCATTGGGGGCCCCCTGGGTTCCAAGAGTAGTGCCGCCGCTCATGCCCCCGTTGTAAAAATCAGTCGAAAATGCACTCCACGCAGTCCCGTTGCCTCCGAGCGTCACTTGGACGCCTGCTGGGTTCACGTCACCATTGCTGAGGTATCCGTAAAAACTAGTGGGGTCACCAGCAACGGTGATCGAGAGCGGGTTCGCCGTGCTGCCGTAAGTGACCATACCGACCGGACCCCCAGCGTAACCAGGGACAACGGCTGTGATTGTTCCGTTAAACGTGATCTGATACGTTCCATTGGCCGTGAGACTGAAAGTCGGCGTGAAAGCCATCGATACCTGATAGAGGGAGGCGCTGCCCGTGACATTTCCAGTGAATCCTTGGCCTAGATTATATTGGGCGGGGGTAGGACTATCGCCGCCAGGACAGTTCGTCAGTAACGGGGTGGAAATATTCTCCGCCACCGCTTTCGCTATGACCGCAGGATACGATGTGTAGAATCCAGTGCCCGCCGCGGCCGAGGCCCCCTGGACGCCTGCGACATACTGGCCCCCTCCTAGTGCAGGCGTGGCGGTTGGAGTCGAAGCTGACATCACAGGGCTCGGGACCTGCGAAGCAAGCTGCGAAGCAATGTAGGGGAGCATAACGCTCGTATAACCAGTTAATCCCACGGAGGAGGAGTTGGTCGTAGTCGTGCCGGCGTAACTCAATCTCGTTGCCGCTCCGATATTATTGATCGCTGTGAGATCCGCATTGTTGTTTGAGCCCCCCTGCCAGAAAGTGAACTCTACGTCTGTATAGCGGCTTGTATTCGGAGGACCCGGAGGCGTTGAGCCGCCGATCGTGTTGGTGCCATATTCGATATACATGTTCTGACCGTGGATTTCCGAGATGCTGAACCCTCCCCCCTGGTTCAGTTGGTTCACGGTGAAACTCGGGCTCATCAAGGAGGTCGTCACGCTGCCTCCATAGGTCCAGCCCTGAGTAGAATTGGAGGAGGTGAGCAACTGGCCACCGATCATTGCTGAAAAATCGCCTGCTGCAGACCACTGAAAACTGACGTTGATGTTCGTGTCCGACACCGTCGATCCGTTGCTCCACACGCCGTAACTGCCTCCTGCCGGGGTAGCGAACGTTCCCAGATACTGAGTGTCGAAATTGACCGTCAGGTCTTGAGCGAATACCCCGATATGTCCCACCAGGACGGCGACTAAGGTGAAGAGGAGGCGGTGGGCCTGAGTTGGAAACTGCAAGTTGGTTGATTTCATATAACGGGAGCTTTCATGTTTTGGTTTTTGAGAACCGAGAAACTCATCGGCAGGGACACGGAATTCACACACGAGATATTCACGTTCTTGTTTGCAAAAAGAGCTGCGGGTTGTTCCCGCAAAAATCCATTACACCAATCACGGCGCGCCTGCATAATATTAGTTTATATTATAATTGGCAATTTATGTCAAATCAAATTGTCAAATACAAAATGATAATATTTTGGCGCGTGGGCTGCTCGAGCGATGACGCGATATCGCAAAGAAACGGGCGGGGCTCCCGGCCCGCCCAGCGGTATTTTCCTTTTTCCGGGGGCCAGTAACTTCAGATATCCTTACGTCATCCAGAAACCGGCAGAGCGAATACCCACAACACGGTATTGTCATAATCTGGAGAAGGATCTCAAATAGGAGTTGTGATTGCATGACATCGCCAACCACAAAAGAAGGCTCCACCGTAAAAAGACATGCTCACTCATCCGAGTCAACGGAAGAGAGGATGGCTTTAGCTTTTTGGGCCAGCGTCGATGGCGCGGGAAACACCCAGGACACGACCGCCGGCACGAACTTTGAAACGCCCTGCTTTGAGCAGTCCCAACCTCCAAACCGCCTGCCTTTCTGGAAGCCGATGACGAGCGACACAACATTTAGACAGAGATCGAAAAAGTCACTGCTCGACCCGGTGATGCGACAGCTCAATGGCGTTTCTCTCTCCTCGCTCCTCGGCTGTGGCATCCGCGATTCGTTCGCCTCGATTATTAAACTGCAGATTAAACGGGAAAAATCCGGTTGGAGAAAAGTGAAATGGTAACCTCAAAATGCCAAAGACCACTAAAGGAGACAGGTGGCATCAAGGGTGACACAGCCTTGACTTGTCGGCGTTGAGTTTCAGAAAGCAGCATAAACGACGGTGAACCATGGCCGTTCCTGGCCATGGGGAAGTGTTGACTACCAATAGACAGGAATTTCGTTCGCTCCGGAAATGGCGTTTACGCCTGGGCGGCAGCCGCTCGCCGGCGGCGGACGAACATCCAAATCCCGACCGCAACGATCAGCATCTGCACGATCACCGTCGAGGGTTCAGGAACTGAAACAGGACCGGGATTGGAGGTGTAGGTGTAAGCGATCGTCAGCGTCGTGTTGGCGGTTAAATTGGTGTAACTTGGATTATATCCACCCCCTAATCCTGTAGAAGCCGCCGGCTTTATACTAGTTGTGAATGTCGCATTGCCAGATCCTCCAATAGATTGGTAGCCAGAAAAATCTCCTGTGATAGGCACGAAATCGTTGTTAACCAGATTCTGCGCGGTGGAAATAGTAAATATCTGGGAGCCTTTATTTGCCACCGTTATCGGAAACGGTGACGGCGTGATGTTTAATGAAACGAAATTGGAAGTATAAGGATCTGCTCCTGTTCCGCCGTTCGTGTCATTTACAGATATACGATCTGCCCAACCTGTTACCAGAACTGCCCCCGTCTTGTCGGATGTGATCGTGAAGTTACCTGGATTCTGCACACTATAGATGGTCAAACTCACGCCGGTGAGTGTGCCAAGACTTGAGTCGAACTTGCTGAAGGCAAAATCAATCCCAGAAAAAGTAGCATTATGCGTATCACTCTGAGTAATCGTAATCGGGCCCGCATGCAGAGCGCTGCCGGCGAGGAGTAGAGTAGCGATGCAGGAGAGAGTATTTTTGAGTTTCATGTGAGCGATGTAAGCTTGTTGATTTTCCGGCGGTGTTCTTTGCGAGCAGTGTCTTAAAGTTAGTCATAGTGGAGTGCATATAGTGAGGCATCCACGTTCGGTAATTTGCCTGCACGGGGCTACGACCGCAATACCCACAAGTGGGTATATTTGGCATGGCTGTAAAATTGCCGAAACGTGGGAATTGGGTCCGTATCTTGGAATAGCTGATCGCAGCTGTGAGCAATTTTAAGTTTGAGACCGGGGAGGACTCATTCCCGATAATCGACCACATAGGCAAGAATGTGGGATGAGTTTTATCGGATTGGCGGCGCCGTCAGCTTACTATGTCGCAAGGGGCTAATCAGCATTTTGCTCTTTCAAGCAACTTAACCACCACGAAACCCCTTCTCCACCGTCTTCCTGCGAGCCTTCTGACCATCGTGGTTTTTGCGACGGTGCTCTGGGCTTGCTGCGGATGCCACTTGAACGGCTGGGTCATCGCGAAGAGCATGTTTCATTCGGACGGCATCCCCTGCATAGAGGTCTCCCTCATCGACAAGGACGGCAGGAACGGGATTGTTTTTTCAGCACCGTCAACGAGTCCGGTGGGTGGTTGGACGAATCGAAGCATCTCTTCTACGAGGGCGAAGGGGCCAGCGAAGGGGAGGGAAGGAGGATCTGGCAGCGGCTCTGCAGCCGGATGGTGGCGATCCCGTTTTTTCAGCAGTTCGGGGATATCGGGGTCACCTACCGCGTCCAGCTTATCGCGAATTCGAGGGAAGGGTTCTCCGGGACCGAGCGCAAGGAGTTGCGCAAATTTTTCGAGCAGAGCCGCAGTCTGCTCGTGGAGCAGTTTGTCAAAACACCTTTGGCCCCATGAGTAGCCTCCCCCATCAAACCTTGCTGGCGTTTTCCAGAATGGGGAGATGTGGACGTCCCCACATTTTCTCATCCCCGCGATAACGACCGTCACCGCAATCCCGTTCCCATATACCCACTTCACGGTATAGCTAAGCCCGGTTCCGGCAGATAAGGTTAGCATCCGGATATGCGCCACTCGACTGATCGCCCTGGCCCATCCCGGCGACTACCTCACTCCGTGAATCCGAAAACGAATATTTCGCCAGCCAAGGGTGACGCAGAAGCCGGTGGTCATCCGCTTTCACGGAGCGGTCTCGAAGCCGCCGGAGGCGATGGCAACTTTCGCGCATTTTTTGAGACCCTCGACGACATAGTTTTTGTCGGTGGCTCCGACGGGGAAATCCTCTTCAGCAACCCTTCGGCCTCCCGGAAGCTCGGCTATTCCCTGGAAGAACTCCTCGCGATGCGCCTGATCGACCTGCACCCGGCGGAGTTCAGGTCTGCGGCGGAGGGGATCGTGGGAGCTATGTTGCGCGGGGAACGCGAGACGTGCCCCCTGCCGCTGGAAACGAAATCCGGCGGACGCCTTCTCGTGGAAACGCGGGTGTGGCCAGGAAAATGGAACGGGAAGGATTGCCTGTTCGGTCTTTGCAGGAACATCACGGGAGAGCAGGAAGCCCAGCAACGCTTCGAGCTCCTGTTCCGCAACAGCCCGGCCCCGATGGCGCTCACCGTCCTGCCCGAGCGGAGGTTTGTGGATGCGAACCCCGCGTTGCTCCACGCGCTGGGATATTCCAAGGATGAGGTGCTCGGAAAAACCTCGCTCGAGCTCGGGCTGTTTCCGGACGAGGGCGCTATTGAGCGCAGCGCAAAAACTTTGAACTCAGGGGCACGGCTAACCAACCTGGAGTTCCAGGCGAGGCGGAAAGACGGGACCCTGATCGAGGGCATCCTTTCTGCCGAGACGGTCATCATCAGGGGGCAGCCGCACATGCTTTCCGTGATGGTTGACGTGACGGAACTCAAGCGAACCGCCCGGATGCTCAAGGAAAGCGAGGGGCGGTTCCGCCGGGCAGCCGACTCCGCGCCAGTGCTGCTCTGGGAGTCCGGCGCAGACGGGCTATGCATCAACTTCAACAAGCCATGGCTAGACTTCACTGGTCGCACGCTGGAGCAGGAGCTCGGCAATGGATGGACTGAAGGCGTCCACCCGGACGATCTCGAATCCTGCCTGCGCACCTACCGGCTGGCGTATCAGGCGCAGCGGGAATTCAAGATGGAATACCGCCTACGCCGCGCCGACGGAGAATACCGCTGGCTGCAGGATCATGGCGTCCCCCGTTTCACGCCGGATGGAAGTTTTCTCGGCTTCATCGGATCCTGCATCGACATCACCGAGATCAAGGAGGCGAAACGGGCCCGCGAAGAGCTGCTCGACCGCCTCCTGAAAATCGCGGGCCGTGTCCCCGGGGTCATCTACCAGTATCGTTTGCGCCCCGACGGGTCCTCCTGCTTCCCCTTCGCCAGCGACGCCATCCGCGACATCTACCGGGTCACGCCGTATGAGGTCCGCAAGGACGCATCCAAAGTTTTTGCGATTCTTCACCCGGAGGACCGGGAGGAAGTGGTCACCTCGATCCAGAAGTCGGCGCACGACCTGACTCCCTGGCAATACGAGTATCGGGTCATGTTCGCGGACGGCACGGTCCGGGCGCTTTACGGGAACGCCGTGCCGCAGCGGGAGGAGGACGGGTCGGTGCTCTGGCACGGTTTCATCACCGACATCACCGAACGCAAGCAAAAGGATGAAGTGCTGAAGCAGCTTGTCGAGCGGTTGTCGCTGGCCACACAAGCGGGCCAGGTTGGCATCTGGGACTGGGACGTTGCCAACGACCACCTTGTCTGGGACGACAACATGTATCGCCAATACGGGATCACATTGGATCAGTTCAGCGGAGCTTACGAGGCCTGGACGGCGGGACTTCATCCGGACGACCGCGAGCGGAGCGAGGCCGAGATCCGAATGGCGCTGCGCGGCGAAAAGGATTTCAACACCGAGTTCCGGGTAGTTTGGCCGGACGGGAGCATGCACCACATCCGCGCCATGGCCCTTGTGCGGAGAGACGCTTCCGGCGAACCACTCCATATGATCGGCACGAACTGGGACATCACCAACCAGAAGCGAGCGGAAGACGTCGTTCTCGAAAACGTGGCCCATGCCGAGGAACTCGCCCGGCTCAGATCGCGGTTTGTGTCGATGGCCAGCCACGAGCTCCGCACTCCACTCGCCAACATCATGCTCGCCTGCGAGCTTCTGAAAAACTTCGGGAGCGTGATGCCGGCTGAGCGCTCGCAGGCGGTGCTGTCCGGACTGGTGGAAGGCGTGTCATCCATGGTGCGGACCCTCGACGACCTCCTCCTTGCCGGAAAGATCGACGAGGGGAAGCTGCCCTTCACCCCGGCCCGTTTCGCCCTGCTCGACTTCCTGAATCGGTGCTGCCAGGAGGTCCAGCCCGAACCTCCCTCGCGGATCGAGATCGCCTTCCGCGATGCCGGGCTTGGCGTCACGGCCGACGAGCGTCTGCTCCACCACGTCCTGAAAAACCTCCTGGAAAACGCGCTGAAATACTCGCCGCCCGACACCAAGGTCGAACTCGGGGTGGAGGCCGGACCGGACTCGCTCACGCTCTCGGTTCGCGACCGTGGGATCGGGGTTCCGGTGGCGGAGAGGGAATTCCTCTTCGACGCGTTTTCGCGGGCGTCGAATGTCGGCGACAAGCCCGGCTCCGGCCTCGGCCTCTTCATCGCGCATAAATGCGCGCAAACCCACGGGGGGAAGATGCGATACGCACCGCAGCCCGACGGGTCCATTTTTTCTGTCACCATCCCGCTCGGAGCAACCACCGATTTCAATCCAACTGCCAACTCCAACGGATGATTGCCCCGCATATCTCACACTTCCGACCCAACGACACCGCCAAACATCGCCTGAAGGTGGCGGCGATCCTCGTGGCCGTTCTTGCTGCCGGGGCATGCATGACTTGGTGGATCGTTTCGCGGGCTGACCGCGAGATGCGCGCCAGCTTGCTCCAGAAAACGCAGATGTTCGCGCAAGCGGTGGATGTCGGGCACCTCCAGGCGCTTTCGGGCACGGAGGCGGACTTGACCAGTCCCACTTACCAGCGGCTCAAGGAACAGCTCGTCACCGTCCGCTCAACCAACCCACTCTGCCGGTTCATCTATCTCCTTGGCCGCAAGCCAGACGGCTCGCTCTTTTTCTTCATGGATAGCGAGCCTGCCATCTCGAAGGACTACTCACCGCCCGGGCAGGTTTATGACGAGGCCGTGGAAGGCATCCATCGCGCCTTTACCTCCCGGACCGAAACTGTCGAAGGCCCATACACCGACCGGTGGGGCACTTGGGTTTCGGCGCTGGTCCCGATCTTTGAACCGAAGGCGTCCCCGGATAAAGACAGCGGCAAGCTTCTGGCCATGTTCGGCATGGACATTGGTGCCCGTGATTGGATTCGGATGCTTGTCCTCTCTGGCGTGCCGCCCGTCCTGCTTACGCTGGCGCTGGCCCTAATTCTTCTAGCGGGCTCGGTGCTGCTGGAGCGACGTGCCTGGAGCGACACGCGACCGCCCCGGCAGATCAGGAACCTCGGGGTGGCGCTGGTTGCCGCAGTCGGAATCGTCCTGACCCTGTTCGCCGCATGGATGGCTCATGACCGTGAGGCCCACGACCGTGACGAGGCGTTCAGGCGATTGGCGGTGAGCCGGACTGCGGCAATTGCCGAAGACCTGCGAAAACTCCGCGACACCGAATTGGAGGGGCTGGCACACTTCTGCGAGACCAATCCCACGGCAACTGCGGAAGAGTTCAAGCGCTACACGGCCTATCTGACAAAGAACCCGGCAATCCAAGCCTGGGAATGGATCCCGGCCGTTGCGATGGCGGACAAGCCCCGCTTCGAAGGGGAGGCCCGCGCAGCGGGATGGAAGGGCTTTGAAATCTGGCAGAAGGACGCGCAAGGGAAACGGATCCCGGTCACAGAACGGGATTTCTATTATCCTATCTTTCGGGTGGCTCCCTTGGCAGGCAACGAACGCGCCGTGGGCTACGACGCCGGCTCGGAGCTGCGGCGCCGCGCGGCGCTGGAAAAGGCGGCGCGCACCGGACTGGTCACCGGCACCGAACCCATCACCCTGGTGCAGGAGACGGGCAGCCAGAAAGGGATGTTGATTTTCCGTCCTGTCTTCGGCGGGGAAAATCCCAAGCGCCTGCTCGGTTTCGCCATTGCCGTGCTGCGGATGGGCTCTCTTTTGGGGAGCGAGAATACGGCACCCTCGCTGCCTATGCAGCTTTCTCTCCTGCGCAAGGATGCGGCGCCGGAACTGCTCGCCGCCACTGGCGATACCGGCGGAGATCTCGTCGCGAGACCTTCCGTCCAGCGCCTCGTCTTCGCCTTCGGGGAAGTCTTCGCTGCGACCATCTACTCCGAGAGGGAGCTCATGCTTCTGTTGCACCGTCCCGAGCAGGCGAGCCTGCTGGCCGTTCTCATCGGGCTGGTCCTGACGTCGGCGCTTGCCATTCTGGTCGGCGTGCTCCTCCGTCGCCGGGAGGAACTCGAGAGGTTGGTCACCGAGATGACCAAGAACCAACTGATCGCCCGGCACGCCC
>CAZSDC010000065.1:0-14558 GCA_964605515.1 uncultured Chthoniobacter sp. | reverse complement strand
CCTGCCCGAATGGTTCCGCCATGCTCTTCGTCAGCGCCAAGGTCACCCACCTCGGTCTCCTGCCCCAGGGAAAACCGGAGAACGACCGGCGCGTATTGAAAATGGTCCGCCAGATGGACAAGGAAGGGTTCGGCAACTGCTCGAACTACTACGCGTGCGAAGCCGTCTGTCCGGCCAGCATCCCGGCCTCGTTCATCGCCCGCATGAACCGCGAGTATTCGTTCGCCTCGATCAAAGAGTCCGTCGGCATCCCGCTCTGATCCTGGGAAGGCGCACGGCTCGCGTGCCGTCTTCGGCGAGCCGCCGCAGAATACCACGCTGCTCGCAATGATCAGTGCCTGAGCCACCTTCAAAATCGCATCAGTTTTTTTGAGCGTGACAAAGCGCGCTGCGGGGGGCTTTGCTGGACAGGAATGAGTGACGGATTACTTTCCAACAAGACGGGCGTTGTTTTCGGAGTCGCAAACAAACGCAGCATTGCCTGGGCGATTGCCAAGGCATGGCACAAGGCAGGCGCAAAGCTTATCTTCAACTACCAGGGCGAACGCCTGAGGGAAAACGTGGAGGAGCTGGCGGCGGAATTCGGGGCCGATACCGCGATCTACCCATGTGATGTCTCGAAAGATGACGAGATCGCCGCGTTCTTCGGCAAGGTCTCCGAGCACACACCGAAGCTCGACCTCCTGCTCCACTCTGTCGCCTTTGCGCCGAAAGAGGCGTTGGAAGGGGATTTTCTGTCCACATCGCGCGAGGCATTCCGCGTAGCCCACGACATCAGCGCCTATTCGTTGATCGGCCTTACCCGTGCAGCAGCCCCCCTGATGACCGATGGCGGAAGCATTCTCGCCATGACTTACTACGGGGCAGTGAAGGTCGTTCCCCATTATAATGTCATGGGCGTGGCCAAGGCTTCCCTGGAGGCGTCGACGCGCTATCTGGCGTATGATCTCGGCACCCGCAAAATCCGCGTCAACTGCATCAGCGCCGGCCCGATGCAGACACTTGCGGCCCGCGGGATCTCGGGCCTGACCACGATGCTCAAGCACTACGAGGAGCACGCGCCTCTGAAGCGGAGCTGCACCAGCGAAGAGCTCGGGCACACAGGAGTTTTTCTCGCCAGCGACGGAGCCTCCGGCATCACCGGACAGGTTCTCTACGTGGACGGCGGTTACGAAATCATGGGCATGTGACCGCTGCCTCCGGCATGCCGGCTGCGCCAATATTCGTGGAGCCCCCTGCTCGGCTACCGGCGGGACCGGTTCACATTTGGAGGCTGGTCGCCGAAGAGATCGATGTGCTGTCGGACGACGAGCAGGCTCGCGCCGATAAATTCCGCTCCGAAACGGCGAGGGCGGCATACGTGATTGGACGGTCAGGAATCCGCCGCGCCGCAGCCATCTACACCGGGACTGCCGCGAGGGATCTCGTCATTTTGCACTCTCCATCGGGAAAACCGTATTTCGCCAATGCGGCGATTCATTTCAACCTCAGCCACAGCGGGGGCATCGTGGTGGCGGCATTTTCCGGATCGCCAGTCGGGATCGACATTGAATCACTCGGCCGCTGCCGGGATTTTGCCGGAATCGCGGACCGGTTTTTCCATACCTCCGAAGCTGAAGGCATCCGGCGATCCCCAAACGAGGACGAATTTCTGCGCCTTTGGACCGGCAAGGAGGCCATGCTCAAGCTTTCGGAGGAAGGGCTTTCCGGTGGGCTGGCCGAAGCTAGGCCAGAAGCGGATGGAACCGGAACGCTTCGCGGGCAAAAGATCCGACTCACAGCCTTTTCATTTGATCGCATTGTCGGGGCGGTGGCTTCCTTTCAACCCGCCGAGGTAAAAGGCTGGTTTCAAACCTGAAAGCAGGTATCGTCCTCCGAATCATGTCATTTCAAAATCTTGGTCTCTCCGAATCAGTGCTCCATGGAGCCCAGCGGATGGGATACTCAGAACCGACCCCTATCCAGCTCCGCGCCATCCCTGTCATTCTTTCGGGAAAGGACCTCGTAGCTTCCGCACAAACCGGAACGGGCAAGACCGCCGCCTTCGCCCTGCCTGTCCTTTCGAAGCTTGACCATCCCGAACCACGGATCCGCTGCCTTGTCCTAGAGCCCACCCGCGAACTGGCCATGCAGGTGGAAACCGCCTTTCGCGACTACATGCGATTCATGCACACCGAGGTTTCGCTCATTCATGGAGGCGTCGGCTACGGGAAGCAAAAAGAGGATCTGGCGCGGAAGTGCGACGTCATTGTCGCCACCCCGGGACGCCTGCTTGACCACATGCAGCAAGGCGCTGTGGACCTCAGTGGACTGACCGTTCTCATCCTGGACGAGGTGGACCGCATGCTCGACATGGGGTTCCTGCCCGATGTTCGCCGCATCGTCGAACAATGCCCGAAAGCCCGGCAGACACTGCTTTTCTCAGCCACAATTCCCGAGGAGATCCAACGCCTTTCCTCCTGGTGCCTCCGGGACCCGGAACGGATTGAGATCGGTGCCAGCTTCACCCCTGCGGAAACCGTCAACCATGCGTTTTACCCGGTGGCCGTTGCACAAAAATTCGACCTCCTCCTCGCGCTTCTGGCCCGCACCAACTTCGACAGCGTCTTAATTTTTTCCCGCACGAAGGACGGGGCCGACAGGATTTGCCGGGAGTTAAAGAAGAACAACCATTCTGTGGTCGCGCTTCATTCTAACCGGACTCAGACCGAGCGCGTCGAGGCCTTGGAAGGATTCAAGGCCGGCCGCTATGAAGTGATGGTGGCCACCGACATCGCCGCGCGCGGCATTGATATCGCCGGCGTCAGCCACGTCGTCAATTATGATGTCCCCCAGCATCCGGAAGATTACGTGCACCGCATCGGGCGAACGGGTCGAGCACAGAATGTCGGCGACGCATTCACGATCATGACCGCAGAGGAACTTCCCCATGTGAAGGATGTCGAGCGCTTCATCGGACAGTCGGTCCCCCGGCTGAAATTGGACAATTTTGATTACGTTTACACCGCGATCTTCAACGAGGTCGAAGCTGCGGCGTCCCTCAAGGCCGCCAAGGGAGTTCGCACCCACAAGGGAATGAAGTTCGGCGCGAAAAGAAGGCGCTGAGCCCCGGACCGCTTATCCGGCCTTGACCGCATCTGCGAGTGGGCGCGTGAACGCCGCGATCTTCTCCGCAAGATCCGGAGAATTTCCCGCTTCGGCTATCTGCCGGACAATCGCGCTCCCCACCACAACTGCGTCGGCCTGTTTTGCCACTTCACCCGCCTGCTCGGGTGTGGAGATGCCGAAGCCCACGGCAACGGGCAAAGCCGTGTGCTTTCGAATCTCGGCAACCTGTGAGGAGATGCTCTGCGAGAGAGAGGTTTGCTCGCCGGTGACCCCCTCGCGGGAAACGTAATAGACAAATCCCTCTGCGGACTTGGCGATCAGTTCCATCCGTCCCGGTTGAGTTGTCGGGGCAATCAGGCGGATCGAAAGCAACCCATGGGTGGCCGCCAGTTCGGCATTCCTCGAAGCCTCGTCCGGCGGAAGATCCAAAATCAGGATCCCGTCGGCTCCTGCCTCCGAGGCTTTCTGGATAAATCGCTCGTATCCGAAAACATAGACGGGGTTCAGATAGGTGAAGAGCACGATCGGTATCTCCGAGGTTTCACGGATCCGGCGAACGATATCGAGGACGACGGCAACATTCGTGCCGGCAGCGATTGCGCGACCAGCCGCAGCCTGAATCGTCGCCCCGTCCGCAAGGGGATCGGAAAATGGAATTCCCAATTCCAAGATATCAACCCCGGATTCCTCCAGCGCGGCAGCAAGCGCCGGCGTCGATTCCGGCGTTGGATCACCAGCCGTAATGTAAGCGATAAAACCCGCTTTTCCGGACTCGCGGAGTTCATGGAACCGGGCATCGATCCTGTTTGGCATGGGCCTTAACTACATTCCTTCAAGCCACTGCGCAAGCGCGAGAAGCACCCAGGCAATGTGGTAGTCTAGCTTTGGCAACGAGCAATGCCGGGCAGGCAAACATCCGAATGCAGAACCCGCTTGAATGAGTGGCCCTCATTATCAGCGCCCAGGCTGGGCGGCAAAGTTTCAAAACGACTCAAGCCGCCCCGTGCCGGCTAAACTGGCCTGCAATGAATTTCCATTCCGGTTCTCCGGCCTATGCGCGACGAAGATTGATCCGGCATTGCAAGCCAGATCAGTCTTTTGGAGAGTTTCCCCGGAGAAGAATGATAGCGAGCAAGGCTCCGAGGCCAAGGGCGACCATAACTGGAACATAAGGGTGATCCCGGAGTTGGTCGTCGGCAGCACGAGCTGCTATAGAGGCGCGGTCTGATATTCTGTCAAAAACCTCGCGACTGCTTTCCACCGCCTCCCCCAACTTGGCCCTTGCGTGACGGACTTTGTCCTCAGCCGAGTCGGTTGTAGCCGCGAGCAACTCGCGGGCACTTTCCGCGATGTCCTTTGCCAGTTGAATTTCTTTCCTTAATGTGAGGTTCATTTAGTTCCTTCTTTTGCTATTCGACAGTTTGAATGCCTTCGTGGCCGACGAGGCGGACGTCCTGCCAGCCTTGGCCGATTTTTTGGTCGGCGCAGATTTTGCAGGAGCCGACGAGGCGGGCCTTGCACCTTTTAGCGCGTAAACTCCGGGGGATACCTTCGAAACAAATTTCTTGCCCGTCGTGCCGAGCCACACGGAAACACGACCGCCGGAAATTCCGAGTTTTGCAGCAATATCCTTCACGCGAATTCCTTTCGGACCGGCAACGCTCAGTAGTTCGGGGATGCTAACTCTGAGGGGAACCACCTTCCGGGCTTTGCGGGAAGAGGGACGCTTCCCGGCCTTACGGACAGCAACGGCTTTCTTTGCCGGGCTTGTTGCGGCGCCTGCGAAGAACACTCTGGCGATTTCTGTTTCAATTTCCGCAACGAGATCAACGAGTTCGTCCTTGCGCTCGGTCAGGAGGAGAATTCGCCGCAACGACTGGCTGGTGATGTGTGATAAATCCATACGGTGAAGAAATATATGCGTCCGGGCTAACCGTTTGGCAAGGGAAAACACTTAGCATCACCGGGCTCGCTGATGACAACTTACTTTAAAAAGCACCCGATAATATCGAAGACATCGCGGAATCCCTCGTTAACCTCGGTTGAGATTCCAGGCTGGGCCGGAAACGGATCCTCATGTTTGTATGGGTAGGGGAAATCAAGGGTCCGGACCCTGATCGGAATATTGCGGTTCCGGCCATTCAGGGTGTTCTCTACCTCATAGGGTGGAATAACCTCGTCCTTGGCCAAGGCGATTGCCGAGATCCGGCGGCTCATTTTCTCGAAGCGTTCCTCGCGATAAGCCACCCGGGATTTGTAGCTCAGCATGCTGCGGAAGGCGACTCCGGATTCGGATCCATCGCTCAGGCAGGCAGAGAGTTTGACATCATGCTTGAGGTGGCTTTCCAAATGCTCAACGAGGAACGAGTAAAGGTGCACGTTTGCCTCGCTGTCCAAAATGAACTTTGAGACCGGAGAGATCCGGTTGAAGACCGGGCCGCCGCAAAACATGAAAAGCCTGGTCTCCGAAAACAAACCATCCGGATTGCTAAGCAAAAGGACCTGCGAGAGAAATCCGCCGATGGAATAAGCCATAATATCGATCGAGCAAGCCTTGTTAAACAAAGGGTGTTCGCCCCGCGTGCAACTTTCTACAAAATCCTTCACATCGTGATAAGTTTGCAGGCCGGACCATATAAATCGCTGAGGATTTCTTTGCAGGCGGCTGCTGATGGCCGCGTTGAGCAGCGAGGAGTTCAGGAGATCCGGAAACTCTTCCCTGCGGCGTTTGCTCACCTGGTGCATCAGTCGGGGATCGCTCCAGGCGGCAGGAGCGCGGTTCATGTGAAAAGCAATCGGGAAGAGAACAATGGTTTTCCCCGTGTCCTCCAGCATCCTAGCTGCCCAGGGGAGATACTTGTGCCAGTGCTTTTCGTTGAAACCATGGAACAGCAAAATCATGCCGTCCGACCTCCTGATGCGGTCGGGTTTGAAAACATGGTATCGGAAGGACCCATTTTCCGAAACGAGCGAGTCCGCGACATCAAGGAGATCGCCTTTCGGTTCCCCTGGCCCGTGCTCCTCGGGCAGCAATCCGGTGTGCTGCGAATGAAAGGTGAAATTGTGAACGCTCATGCCCCCTTCGAGAGCGATGAGATCTCCGTCGAGCGTGACACGGTTTTTCAGGTGCTCGAAGAGTTCAACGTATTTCATGGCTAACGGGCGAGCGACTGGGATTGCTCGACGAATTTGTCGCCGCTCCACTCGCTATCGGCATAACCGACACCCCCGACCTTCGGCACATCCTTTCTTTCCCTTTGCCGGTGGACGAGGTCGGCATGGGACGAAAAATAGTCGAGGCTGTGGCCTTTGAAGTCTGCGAGTGTTTCGAATTTGTGCTTGTCCATGAAAGCCAGCAGACCTGCCTTGAGAGGTTTCACCATTTCATAACCGAACTTCATTACACCCGTGCAAATTTGGATGGTATCGGCCCCGAGGAGGATGAACTGCGCGGCATCCTCGCTGGTCTCAATCCCCCCGATCCCCGAAAGCGAACGCCCGGGAAATTCCTGGCGGATCAGCGTCGCGATCTCCATGCACATCCTCAGGGCGATCGGCCGGATCGCCTTGGAAGAATACCCGCCGGGGGTCGAGTATCCCTCCACGCTCGGCTCCGGGCGGAGGGTGTCGAGGTTCACGCCCATGACGCACCGGATCGTGTTGATCGCGCTGATCCCGTGGCACCCGGACTTCAGCGCCGCACGCGACGGTTCCTCGATGTGTGTGATGTTCGGGGTCATTTTTGCCCAGACAGGTTTTTTTGCGGCGGATTTAACCCACCCGCAAACCTCTTCAACGATCTCCGGATCCTGTCCCATCGCCGCTCCCATCTTGCGTTCGGTGAGTCCATGGGGGCAGGATAAATTCAGTTCGAACCCGTCAACGCCCGCATCCTGACAGCGTTCGACAATTTCCACCCAGGCGTCCTTGTTGCACTCCTCCATAATCGAGGCGATCAGCACGCCTTCCGGGTGAAGGTCTTTGCACTTTTTGAATTCCTCGATCCAGATCGAGAGCGGCCGGTCGCTAATCAGTTCGATATTTTCCCAGCCGATGACCTCCTTGCCGTCGGCCGCGTGGAGCTTTGCATATCGCGGGGAGACATTGACAACCTTCGAGGCATCCAGGCTGACCGTCTTGGCGATGACCGCCCCCCAGCCCTCGCGAAACGCGCGCGAGATGACATTGAGGTTTGTGCCGGGAGGCCCGGAGGCGATAACAAAGGGGTTGGGTAATTTCAGCCCGTCAACGGTGGTGGCGAGTGTTGGCATGGATTTAGGGGTAACAATAATCCAGCTTGCGGGCCAACGAAAGTTCATTGGTGGGCGGCAGGCTGAGATTTCTCCGCGTTGACCGATTGGAGACGCCGGGACATCGATTGCGGCGAAACAGGACAAGTTTGTCTCCGGGCAAAACCAAGCGGGGCTTACGATTCGGCGAACGCCAGTTTTCGAAGCCGCTTTCGGCTTCAGCGGCACAGCATGACAGCGCGCGATGAGGCCGGAGAATGCCCTGCGAATTCCGCCTCGCCAGCGGAGCCCTCCCGAATCCCGTTTGCCCTGCTGGAAACTGCCTGCAATTTCCAAGATCTTTTACAGGTTTTAAACACCCCACGCCTGCCGACGATACGCACGGGGTGATTGACCGAAGTGTTTCTTGACCATGCGGGAAAAATGAAAGGGCGTTTGAAATCCGCATTGGTAACCCACCTCTGAAATACTGAGCCCTGTTTCCCGGAGTTTTTGCGCCCCGGCTTCGACGCGCCGCCTCCAGACGCTCTGCATCGGAGTTGTTCCGAGATGTTGCCGGAAGAGCCTGATCAAGTGTGCGCCGGTTACTCCCGCTGTCCGCGCGAGCAAATCAATGCTGCACGCGTGGCCATACTGCGTCTCGATTTGCTCGACGGCCCGCCTCAGCGGCTCGGGCAGGGGGGCGGCATCTCCGAAGCCGACCGCCGAAAGATAGGCGAGCATCATCGCCTGCGCGAACGCGTTGTAGAGATGGCGGTCGCTCGTCTTCGCCTCCGGCTTGAGGGACAACGCCATCTGCGCGAGTGCTTCCATATGCGGGGTGAGCGGTCCGGAAAACGGCAGGCGTTCATAGGCGCTCCGCACCGACTTGTCCAGTTGGGCAGAGCGGACCTCGCACCAGCCGTGACGGGTTCTCCCTGTTTTGGAAAACTGAAAGTGCTCCTCGCGCCCGGGCACCAGCAATGTGGCTTCGCCCGCGCGAAGGTGGTGCAGATTCCCGGCTACCCTGACCTGCGCTTCGCCCTCGTAAAGATAGACGAGCTGAAGGTTTTTCTGGAGACGCGGCCCACAACTTCCATGTGCATCGTAGATAGTATATCCAAAATAAAACTCAGGATTAACCCCAAATAGATTCATTATGGATATGTTTATGAGCTTAGCAGGCATTGTCAACCGCGATTCATGCTGCTAAATTATTCCCGTATCACCAAGCTCATGGCTTCTTCATGCACCACCGATCAGCCCGGCACGTTCAACCCGCACGAACTCCGCAAATCTCCGGAACGCGTGAAGAACTTTTATCAGATTAGCGGCTATCTCGTTCTCGAGGGGGCGCTGTCACCTGCCCAGATCGAGGTTCTCCAGGCGGAAACCGTGGAGTTCTGTCGGGGAAGGCGGGGCGATCTGTATAAGAATGCCGAGGAGAACGAGAGATTTCGCTCTGGCGTGGACACGCTGAGCGACGACGAGGTTCAGTCACGCGTGCTCTGCATTCACCATGCGCACAAGGTCTCGACCCTAATGAATAATTTCCTGGCGCATCCCGCCCTTGTGGAGGTTCTCACCACTGTCGTCGGGCCGAATGTCAAATGTATGCAGTCCATGCTCTTTCTGAAAGCCGCCGGGAAGCCCGGCCAAGCATGGCACCAGGATGAGGACTATATTCCTTCGCGCGACCGCTCGCTTATCGGCGCTTGGATCGCCCTCGACGATGCCACCGTCGAGAATGGATGTCTCTGGGTGATTCCCGGGTCACACCGGGATGGCATCCTCTGGCCACAGTATCCTCACAAGGATCCACGATTCGATTGCGCCCATGAATCGTATGATTTTCCTTACACCGATACCGATGCGATTCCTGTTGAGGTGAAAGCGGGGAGCGTGGTTTTTTTCAACGGTTATCTCCTCCACCGCTCCCTGCCTAACACGAAGGCCACCGGATTTCGCCGGGCACTGGTGAACCACTACATGCGGGCAGAAAGCCTTCTCCCGTGGACATTCCAGGAGGGAGTTCCGATCGCAAAAATGGATTACCGCGATGTGGTGATCGTCGCTGGGAAGGATCCCTATGCATTCAAAGGCTACCGGGACATTGCCCGCCCAGGCGTTCGTCCCGCAGGAGAAGGGGGATGCGGCGATGGGCGCACCGACCTCGAAGGGTTTCGCGCCCGCCCCGTGGAAAAGCGTGCCTTTGCTTGACAAAACCATGAAACCACTCACCAGCCGCGAGCGGGTTACCCGTATGATGGAGCGCCGGGATCACGACCGGATTCCGCGCCACGAGTCTTTCTGGCCGGAAACGCTCACACGCTGGCAGGGCGAAGGGCTCGACGGCGACGGAGGCACCGTGCTCGGACTTCTCGAAAGCGACTTTCATGGGCTCTGCTGGTGCTGGCCCGAGGCTTTTCCAGGCACAGCGCAAATCATCTCGGAGGATGCCGAAACCAAGGTGGTTCGCGACGGCCAGGGCAAACATGTCCGCTACTGGAAAAACAAGAGCGGAACGCCCGAACACCTCGGCTTCGAATGTGGTTCCCGCGAAGCGTGGGAAAAGACATTCAAACCCGCCCTGCTCGCAAATGCCCTGCAACTCGACGTGGAGGCTACGGCGCTAACCTTTCAAAAAGGCCGCGCTCTCGGCAAATGGACCCACCTTACGGGGGTCGAGTCGTTCGAAGAAACCCGCAGCCTGATCGGCGACGAAATCACGCTTATGGCGATGGCCGATGAGCCGGAGTGGTTGGTGGACGTGGCCACGACATTCACAGACGTCACGCTGCAAAATTTTGATGCGGCGCTGGCGGCGGGCGTCCGGCCTGACGGCCTCTGGATCTACGGAGACATGGCGTTTAAGACCGCCACTATGTGCTCTCCGGCCATGTATCGGGAACTCTTCTGGCCCCAGCACAAGCGGCTCGCCGACTGGGCTCACAGCCACGGGATGAAATTGATCTTCCACACCGACGGGAACGTGAATGGCGTGATTGACCTCTACATCGAGGCCGGATTCGACTGTCTCCAGCCGCTCGAGACGAAAGCGGGCATGGACATCCGCGCCCTTGCCCCGCGCTGCGGTGACCGCCTGTCACTCTTCGGAAATATCGACGTCATGCTCATGATTACCAACGATCGCAACCTTATCGAGCAGGAGATTATTTCGAAGTTCGCGGCCGGCAAGTCAACCAAGGGATACGCCTATCACTCCGACCACTCCGTGCCCCCGCAGGTTTCCTGGGAGACCTACCAGTTCATCATGGATTGCGTGAAGCGGCATGGAGAATATTGATCTCCTGACGGAATCCGCCGTCGATCAACTATTCGGCCGGTTTCAACGTGGAAATACGCGAGACGATGGCGGAGAATCCCCTTGCAAACTCTGCCTCATTGCGAAGCCCTGAGAGCATTTTTTCCTCACTGGAAAATATCGGATCGAGCCGCACCGCCTCCGCTGCCGCCGCACAGGCGCCGGCGCTGTCGCCCTCCGCGTCGGCACAAAGCGCCAGCCCCGCCCAAACATCGGCGCGATTTCGCCCCCCTGACATCCCCATCGCAAGCAGGTAGTTCTTCTTTGCCTCCGTCCACTTGCGGTCCCGTAGCAGGGCTTCTGCCAACCCCACCCGGGCGGTTATTGAAACCGGATTTTGCTCCGCGCAAGCACTCCAAAGCGCACCTGCATCCCGCCAGATCGTCTGCGTCTTTCTATTGGTTCCGGCCAACGAGAAGATAATGGTTGCCGCAATCACCAAAACCGGGATTTGCAGGCCTATGTGGCGGCGGATTACCGCAGCCTCCATGAGGCACAGGGGGATGATTGTTCCGAGCGCCAGGGGCAGATAAAGAAACCTGTCCGCCGCCGGGCAATAGATGGGCACGATATTGGAGACCGGAAGAAGCGCTGCCAGAATCCCGGTCGCTGCAAGGAGGATCCTCCTGTCTTTCCAACACCCCGCCGCCAGGGCTGCCGCTGCGAGTCCCAGCATCCCCAAACTCAACGAAAGCGGCAGGTTACGGACCGAGTAAAGCCCATAGTCGGCACAAAGATTTGTGGGGTGGAAAACATTGGTCAAATAGAGAGCGAAGATCCTCGGCTGGATGGTCATGGCCGCCGCCAACGAGTCCCCCGGATAGGCGGGCTTGGATGTAAATATGACGGATTCGGCAGGTTGGGCAACAAAGCGGACGGCCAAAAAGAGAACCGCCACAAGGCAGGGCGCCACGGCAAGAACGATTCGCTGCCGGCGGGGGGATTTTCCTGGAAATAATAAAAGATAAGCCACCACCAGGACCGGCGCTGCGACCCCGGTCTCCTTGCTGCCCATTGCGAGGAAGGTAAATGCGCTGGTGCAGGCCACCACATGCCATGGCCGGCCTGTTTCATTGATCCGCATGGCAGTCAACAACGCGCAAAGAACGAAGGCTGTCACGAGGAGATCTTCCCGGTTACCGGGCTCGCACACCACCTCCACCCCAAGCGGATGCACGAGAAACAAGGCTGAGGCAAGCATGGCAGGGACGGTCATCCAGCGGCCCCGGCTTTCATGGGAACTTCCACGCTCCGGAAGCCTGCGTAACACCGAGAAAACCAGGCAGCCGTTCAGCGCGTGCAGCAAAACATCTGTGAGCCGGTATCCGAAAGGATCGCGCCCCCAAAGGCAAGCATCCGCCATGAGCGAAGCAAGTTGGACCGGGCGGTTGAAATCCAACACGTCCATCCCCATCACGCGCAATGACAGAACATCCAGCCAGTGCGAAGGATCGTGAATGAAGGGATCCGTCAGGATTTGCAGCCGCGAATCGCAAACAAACCCGCCTCCCAACGAAGAAAAATATAGCCCGACCGCAAGCCCTGCCAGGAGGACGTATGGCAGCACATTGGATGCCGCGGCCTGGATCCGGTCAAATAATAGCAGCGGGACGCACTTCATAGAGGCAGCGTCCAGGCAGTTGCTGTGAGTGTTTTTTCCATCGACCGGTTTCTCCCCCAACTTCCTGTCAGTCCAAAGGCTGTCGGGCAATCCATCCGACCGCTTTGTCCGCCAGTCGGTCGAACGCGCGAACGGCGGCCTCGATGTGTTCTTCTTTGGTGTCCTCGATTTTGTTGTGGCTGATGCCGTGGAGGCTTTGCACAAACATCATGACTGAGGGGATGCCCGACCGGGAAACCTCCGCGGCATCATGCAGCGGCCCCGAGGGCATGCGGTGGGAAGTTCCACAGATTTCTTCCGTCGCCTCATCGCACAGCCCGATGAGTTCCGGATGGAAAAGGATCGGTTCGATCCGACAAAGCCGATCCCAGTCGACGCTCACCCCGCCATTTTCGGCAAACCCCGCTGCAGCCTCGCGGGCATCCTCAAGCATGGATGCAAGGGCGGCAGCTTCGAAATGTCGCTGATCCAGCGTGATCCGGCAGTGCTCCACAACGCTTGTGACGATGCCGGGCCGGGTCGTGCAGGAGCCGATCGTGCCGAGCCCGCCATGACGCTCCGCGATTTGATATATTTCCGCACCCATCTTTGCGGCTGCGAGAAAAGCGTCGTGGCGGCGGTTCATCGGCGTGCTGCCCGAATGCGCAGCCTGGCCGCGAAAAGTGATGGCGTGCCGCTCGACCCCGAATGTCCCGGTCACGGTTCCGAGGATGAGTCCCTTGTCCAAAAGCACGGGCCCCTGTTCGACGTGAAGTTCCATATACGCCGCCGCATGAGCGCGCTCGTTTGAAGAGTCATTGACATTTTCCAACTCGATCCCGACAGCCCTCAGCGCATCGGGCAGGGAGATGCCGTCGCGGTCGCGTAGTTGTCGGACCTCCTGCACGTCAAGCGTGCCGGCAAAAGCCGAAGAGCCGAACAGGCTCTTTCCAAACCGTGCTCCCTCCTCATCCGCCCAGTCCACCAGCCGCACTGTGACCGGCGGGCATCCGTCGTATTCTTCAGCCAGGCGGCGGAGGATTTCAACCCCGGCCAGGGTGTTCAGGCTGCCGTCCAGCCAGCCGCCGTTCGGAACGGAATCAATATGCCCTCCGATCAGAAGCGCCTTCTCAGAACGGCCGGCCAGCGTCGCCCAGAAATTCCCCGCGGCATCGTCGTGCATCTCCACCGGCAACCCGGCCAGCTTGGATTTGAGAAACTCCCTGGCCCGGGACCACACCGGGGAGAACGCCACCCTCTGGGCTCCGTTCTCATCACCGGTGAGCACGCGCAATTCCTTCAACTCCGCAACCGTTCTCGTCGGGTCCATGGCCGAGAAGTAAACGACATTCCTGCCCGGCAGGCAAAGAGAGATTGAAGCGGTTCTCGCATGTCGCCAACATCGGCGGCGAGCCTCGTCATCCACCCGGTCTCGACGACCCACGGGCAGCTCACCGCGAAGGCAGAGGGAACCACCGGCGTCTCGCAGGCCTGCATCCGGCCTCCGGTCGGCATCGAAAAGATTGCCGACCTCCTAGCGGGCCTCAAATGCCGCTTCACGACAAGACCCCCGGATTCTATTCTACGATGAAGCTGCTTGCGCAGAGGCGGGCATATAGGCCGCGTTTCGCGATCAGCTCGTCGTGCCTTCCCCGCTCGATGATGTGGCCGCGTTCAAGCACGAGAATCTGCGAGGCGTGGCGGACCGTGGAAAGCCTGTGGGCAATAACGAAGCTGGTGCGATGCTCCATCAACCGGTCAAGCGCCTGCTGGATGAGAACCTCGGTGGCCGTGTCCACGCTGGCGGTCGCCTCGTCGAGGATCAGGATGGGAGGGTTCTTCAGCAGGGCGCGCGCAATGGAGATCCGCTGCTTCTCGCCAACGCTGAGCCGGATTCCCCGCTCTCCCACCGGCGAATGGAGCCCCTTCGGGAGCCGTCGCACGAAGTCCGCCGCATTCGCAGCCTCAAGCACCCGCCACATCTCGTCATCCGTCGCATCGGGTTTGCCGACGAGCAAATTCTCCGCCGTCGTTCCGTTGAACAGAAACGTCTCCTGAGTCACGACGGCAATGTTCTGCCGCAGGTCGCGCCTCGGGATTTTTCGCACGGGAATCCCATCGATCAGGATCTCCCCCTCGCCGAACTCATAAAACCGGACCAGAAGGTTCACGAGGGTCGATTTCCCGGCTCCGGTCGGGCCGACAAGCGCAATCGTCTCGCCCGCTTGCGCGCTCAAGCTCCCCCCGGAAAGGACAGGGAGATCGGGGGAATAGGAAAACGCCACGTCACGATACT
>CAZSDC010000064.1:0-14706 GCA_964605515.1 uncultured Chthoniobacter sp. | reverse complement strand
CACGTAGGCCGTCTCGCTTGAAACATCCGGCGCAAATGCCTGCAGGCTGACCTGTTGGCTTTTGAGTTGCTTGAGAGCCACCATGGAGGCGGATTCGGCCTCGTAGGGCGGACGTCCCGCGAGCGCGTGAAAAAGCGTCCCGCCCAAACTGTAGATATCACTTCGGAAGTCCTCGGGCTGGTTGTCGAGTTTCTCGGGCGCGATGTAATACGGCGTCCCCCAAATTTCGCCGCGACCCATCGCTTCTTCGTCCATCACGATCGCCAGGCCGAAATCCACCAGCTTGGCTGTGTGGGCGTCGGCAAAAAGGATGTTTCCGGGCTTGATGTCGCGATGGATGAGGTCGAGTTCCAGCGCGGCACCGAGTCCCATGGCGATTTGCATCCCCACCTCCAGCACTTGAGCCTCACCCACCCGTTTCTGAACCGCCATCAACTGGTCGAGGGAACCCTTCTCAACAAGTTCCATCGCCAGATAGAACTGCCCGTGGTCGCGTCCGAAGTGGTAAACTTTCACGACATGCGGGTGGTTGATCGCTGCTGTCAGACGGGCTTCCTTGGCCAGCTTTTCCTGCTCCTCCGCATTCTCGCTGATCTCCTTTTTCAGGATCTTCAGCGCCACATAACGGTTCAGATTGTTGTCGAGCGCCTTGAAGACCGCTCCCATGCCTCCCTCGCCGATCTGCTCGATCAATGTGAAATGGTTGAAATGCGTTCTCGCCCTCATATTGTGCTGGCAATTCGGGCAGGTGACTTCCGTGAACGGCATCACATCCGACATGTCCATGAGGGTTTGGCAGGAGGGACACGCTTCAAAGACATTCTCAGACCCCGACTCCATGGGAGTTGCGTCTTCCAATGGCTCTGGGAGATCGGGGCTGGAGGAAGATTCGTTTGCCATTATGCGTAGCAGGGGTCAGAACAAAGACTGTGCCTGTATATATTGCTGACATGAATCCCGCAATGCAAATGCCGGTATGAACTCCGAAACTTGGGTCGCGGGAGATACGGATTCACGCATCCGACTGGACCGATATCTGAGCGCGAGAATGCCTGAGTTATCCCGCATGCGCCTCCAGTCGCTCGTCCGAGAGGGGTGCGTGCTCGTGAACGGGTCTTCCACCCGCCCCTCACATGCACTGCGTTCAGGAGATGAAATCCGGATCACGATCCCCGACGCCGTGGAGCCCGCTGTCGCAAGAGCCCAGAACATCCCGCTGAATATCCTCCACGAAGACCCGGTGTTCATTGTGCTGAATAAACCGGCCGGGCTGGTCGTGCACCCGGGAGCCGGAAATGCGGAGGGCACTCTGGTCAACGCGCTGCTCTTCCATTGTGCGGGACTGAGCGTGATCGGCGGCGTAGAGCGGCCTGGAATCGTCCACCGGCTGGACAAGGAAACCAGCGGATGCCTCGTCATAGCAAAAACCGACTCCGCCCACCGCTCGCTATCCGCCCAGTTCGCCGACCGGCTCGTTCAAAAAACCTATCTGGCACTTGTCGAGGGGACCCCCCGCATGCCTCATGGTAAGATCGAGGCCGCGATCGGAAGGCATGCCATCCATCGGCAGAAAATGTCGGTGACAGAACGCGGACGGTCCTCCATGACCCAATACCGCGTGCTCGCTTCCTTCGAAGGCAAAACCCTCATGGAATGCCAGCCCCGCACGGGCCGAACCCATCAGATCCGTGTTCACCTCAAACACCTCGGGCATCCGATCGTGGGAGACCCGCTCTACGGGCGCAGGGCCGGACACCCCCGCCATTTCCTCCACGCATGGAAGATCGCGTTCACTCATCCGGAAAACGGAAAACCGCTCGAATTCTGCGCCCCGCTCCCCCCGGACTTTCCAGCGTGGGCGGTCGAGGCATCGAAGGCCCCGAAAAAACTCGGATCAGGGTTGCTTTGAGAGAACACGGCCCTCAATTTTCAGGTCTTTCCCGAGACGTCCATATGTGACTTCTCCGAGCCGAATTCCCTCTCCATTCGGTCTGGCTCCAATCCCCGCGACAGCAGGCACACCACCGCCGATGAGAACTGGTGCCACGTAGAATACCACGCGATCCACAAGCCTCTGATCAAATGCCTCGCCCAATGTCTTGCCGCCCCCTTCGATCAGCACCCTCGCAACTCCCCTGCCCCCAAGTTCTTTCAAAACCTCGCGGAGCGGGACGTTTTTAAAGACGAGGGTTTTCTCACGGAATTTATCGGTGAAGAGATGGCTTTTGCCGGGAAGCCTTCCCGATCGTGTCCAGACCACACGCCATGGCTGTGAGTCGGATGGAACTCCTCGGATCGTCAGCCGGGGGTTGTCCACACGGACTGTTGCTCCTCCGACAAGAATCGCCCCACACTCCGCTCTCAGCTTCATCGCGTCGAGGCGGGACTCCTCTGAGGTAATCCATCGTCTTCCGGGCGGGGAGGCGATGCATCCGTCAAGACTCATCCCCGCTTTGGCCACAACGAACGGAAGTCCGGTCGCGATCCATTTGTTCCAGCTCTCATTCAACAAAGCACACTCCCGTTCGAGGACGCCATGCGTCACGGACACGCCCGCCTTTTTCAAAATTCGATCAGCACGGCCGGCATGGAGAGGGTTGGGATCGGGGGCCCCATAGACGACCCGGCGAATCCCCGCAGCAATGATCGCTTGCGTGCAGGGCGGTGTTCGCCCATGCGTCGAGCAGGGTTCGAGCGTCACATAGAGAGTGGCTCCCCGCGAGTCGGATGCCTTCTTCAACCCCCTAAATGCATCAACCTCCGCGTGCGGTTCTCCAGGGGCCCGGTGCCAACCGCGCGAAAGGATTCGACCATTTTTTACGACGATCGCGCCAACAGCCGGGTTCGGGTGCGTCCGCCCCCTCCCCTTCGCCGCCTCTGCCAGAGCGGCTTTCAGAAATTTTATGTCCTCGCGCAAATTGCCGGTCACAGGCATGATCATCCACAACCGCCTTAATCGTGCAACTTCGCTTCCAAGATAAAGAGCATTTCTTCCACGATACCGCCCAGATGCTGCGAAGCGGAATTCCCCTTCAGCGGGCATGGGAACACCTTGCCGCAGGGCGCGACCGCTCCGCAGCCGCCGCACGCACCGCCGCTGCTCGTGTCAACTCCGGGCTCGACGCCGCACTCGATGCGGGAGGCTTTTCTCTCGTTGATCGGGAAATCATGGCCGCCGGCGAGCAAAGCGGCAGACTCGAGGAAGCCTGCCGTGAGATGGCGGATTACTACGCCCACCTTACGGCAGGAAGGAACCGCGCGGTGGCCGCATCGCTCTACCCGGTCTTCATTCTACACCTCGCTGCCCTGTTGCTCTCGATTCCGCCAGCCATTATCGACGGACATCTCTCCGGGTTTTTCATGCAGGCTGCCCTATTTCTTGGCACCGCTTACCTGATCGGCGGGACCTTCGTGCTCTTGTTCTGGGTCATTGCACGGGCGTTTCAATCCAACCCCGCCGCAGATCGCTTGATTCGGATAGTCCCGGTCGTGGGCGGATTTTTTCGGGACGCTGCTTTGGCCAGGTTCTGCTTGGTCCTCTCCCTTGGCATCCGTTCCGCAGACGGCGTGCTTTCAAGCCTTGTCCGCGCTGGACGCGCCAGCAAGAGCGCCTGCTTGAACGAGGTCGCTGCCGCTGCGGTGTCGGCAATCCGCCTGGGCAGCGGCTTCGCCGACTCCCTCGCCGCATCGCGGACCTTCCCGGTGGATCTGGAGCGCGCATTCCATGTCGCAGAGGCCTCCGGAAGGCTCGAAGCCGAGATCACCCGCTGGGCGGGCATTTACCGCGACCGCTATTTCAAGCGCATCGATGCACTCGCAGAATGGCTCCCGAGAATCCTCTACCTCCTCGTCGTCGGCATGGTCGTCTTCCGCATGTTTTCTCTGATCTCGCAGATCACAGGTTCCCTCTCGTCTGCCCTGGAGATGTGACCCGCGAACAACCAGGATTTGACAAATCAAAAAACGCACACAAAATTTTATCATGTTCAAGCGCCTCCGCTACCTCATCGCCGAGGGATTTGAGATCTGCTCGATTCAAGCAAGCGATACGGACGCTAGGACCAATGCCAGAATCCTCTACCGCCTGAAAAATTCCCGCGGCCAATGGCGGCTCAAGTCGGAAGAGTTCCATGTCGAAGCCAGCGAAAGCGAAGCCTGCGCCGGATTGTTTATAGACTACCTCCAGTCCGAGGGCGCGAACTGACACTCTGCCCCGGTCGTTATGTTGTAATAATCAACTCAACGCACATGTCTTGCAGGCTTGATCAGGCTTCAAGCGGTTTCTGGAACCTGCCGTCAACCTCGACAACATCCAAAACCCGGTTCCCGAGCCATCTGACTCGACCGAGCGGATATGCGTCATAATCGGGGACATACGTTTTGAGGTCGAGAAGGGGGGTGCCATTGAGAATGTCCAGCTCCGCAACGCGAAGGATATTCCCCTCGATCCCTATCAAGCGCACACACGAAAGACCGATGGGGTTCGGCCGCACCGGATCTCGTGTGGCAAAGAGTCCGCGAGGAACCGTGTCGCGATATGGAACCACCCCCATCCGGGATTCCGTCCCAGATGACACCAGAAAACCAGCCAGATCCGATCGAACCCCAGCAGATCGGAGAGACCCTGCGAATACTCGGGAAATAACACGATCTCGCCAGAGCTTCCGGCGGAATACCGCGACTGGATCGGAATGCCCGCCACCCCGGCATACCGGCTGTGAATTTCTCCGATCGATGTCAGGTTCATGATATGGGTTTATTGCGCGGGCTCAGTGGCATTCTCCGCAGCATGCTGCGGCGGGGGACGACGAGCAACCTCCTCCGCATTTACCGCCGACAACCGTGGCCCCGAGAGTCATGGGCGATTCGGTCCAGAGCCATTTGCCGCCCGATGTTCCACCGGAGAGCGAAAGCGATTCGCAAAGCACCTGTCCGTGCGATGGCTCGATCTCCCAGACTCCGGCTTCCGCCTCCCTCATCCGGAGAGGCGCAAGGAGGCAGACCACATCCGTCCTGTCGTTCGACGCGATCCCGTGCAGGCTTTCCAGCCGGTAGATTTCCAACGTGCCATCTGACAACAATTCCTTGCCCGGGCGGAAGCAGACAAAGTCGGTTCGTTTGAGTCCGCCGGCCAGTTCGAGCAGGCGTTCTTCGGGTATGCTCCAATGGTTTTCGGCAGCGGATCCGATTTCCGAAACGTAGCGGGCAATAAGACCGGAAGGGCCTCCGAGGCGGAGCGGACGGAAGTTCGTGGCCCGGGAAGGGGTTGCGAGATCGTTCACTGCGACAAGATGGAAACTCATGGGTTTGTGAACGGGTGGCTGGTTGGTTTGGTCTGAAATAACTTCCTGGCGGCGGCAAGACTTGCGGCGTCCGCTTTTCCGGTCACGGCACGTAGCGCCGCCCGGCCGGAGTGGCGGCCGATGACAAATCCGGGAGTCTCCCGCCCGACCTCGCCGGCGGAAAACAGCTCATACGTCCTGCGGTCGCGGAGCAGGCCGGCGCAGTGGATCCCGCTCTCGTGCAGGAAAGCCGCCCCGCCGGTCACCGGCTTGTCGAACGCAAGCGATCGCCCGGATGCCGCCGCCACCAGATCGGAGAGGGCGGCCAACTGCGGGGTCATGATCCCGGCCTGGACATGGCAGGACATCTTTAGTGCCAGCACAACTTCTTCGAGGGCCGCATTGCCGGCACGCTCGCCGAGGCCGTTCACGGTCACACTCGCGCATTTCGCTCCCGCCTCCAACGCGCAAACCGTGTTCGCAACAGCCATGCCAAGGTCGTTGTGAGCGTGAAATTCGAGTTCCAGCCCAGGAACAGCGTCCCGGAGACCAACCACCATCTCGATCACGTTCGAGGGATTCATGAGACCGACCGTATCGGCGAGTCGCAGTCTCCTGACGCCGAGTTCCCGCGCGGCATGGGCAAATTCAACAAGAAAAACCGGATCCGCGCGCGAGGCGTCCTGCGCCCCCACCGACACATATTCGAAGTCCCCGCGGGCTTCGCCGACCAGCTCTTGGAGAGATTCGAAAACCCATTCCCGGCTGCGTCTCCACGCCCCGAGGTGGATATCGGAGACCGGCCAGGAAAGATGAACACCGACCACCCCGCAGCCGCGTGCCGCACGGATGTCCTTGGCGCTCGCGCGGCACCACGTCTCCATCAGGTCGCCGCCAATGGCGTCCGCAACGGCCCGGATGTCGTCGGCCTCTGATCTTCCCATGGCGGGGATTCCGACTTCGAGTTCGGGGACGCCGGCATCGGCGAGCGCCCTCGCGATCGCGATCTTCTCCGCGCGTGTGAACGCGACCCCCGCCGCCTGCTCGCCATCGCGCAGTGTCGTGTCGATCAAGTATGGTCTCATCAGCATGCCCTTGGTACCGTGTTTGGATCGCGCGTTAAACCGCGAGCACGAATTCCTCGCTGACCGCGGAACCGTTCTCGATCGAGTCGAGGATCTGGTCGGCCACCTCTTCGGTGACGAATTTATACCAGCGGCCCTCGGGATAGACGACGACCACCGGGGCTTGGTCGCAGAGATTCATGCAGCCGGTACTGCTGACCTTCACGCTCGTGAGCCCGCGGTCATCCACCTCTTCGGAGAGGTATTGCAACAGCGCGGAGGATTCCTTTTTGTGGCAGACTCCCTGCGCCCCCGTGGGCCGAAAGCTGCCGCAGACGAATATGTGGTGTTCGGGTTTTGTCATGGTTTTTTGGATGAATGCGAAATTCGAAATGTGGAATGTGAAATGAGATCATCCGCATCCGGTGCCGGTGCCTCTGCACCCCGTGCCGGACGAGCACCCGGTGAATCGCCGCTGGAGCGCTCGTGGCACGGGCTGGTTGTTGTAAATCGCGCGCAACCCCTCTTCGATAAGCCCCTCCATCTCGACGACGCGCACCCCGTTTTTGTTCAGAACCGTTGTCGGGGATGGGCCGGCCGTGGTGACAAGCACCGCGCGGCAGTCGCGCAGCGTGTTCGCCAGCTCCTGCCAGCGTTGAGCGCCGCCGCCCTGTTCGGGAGCGCGGCGGATCTCTTTGAACTTGTATCCGGATGCCGTTTCGGTGCTCTGCTCGTAGATCACGAACCGTGCCGCCTCGCCGAGGTGCTGGTTCACCAGTGCGCCTTCGAGCGTCGCCACGGCGACACACGGACGCGGCGCACCTTCGGATGGCGCGGCGTTGGCGTAGTGGTTGAGCGTGTCAAGTTGGTCGGTGGTCATCGGCTCGTTGATCAGACCGACCGCATCGGCGCGACAGCGCGCACAGTGGGTCATCTGCGGGACGTGCTGGCCGGAAACCAGCCGCGCCCGCGAGGTCATCAGTCCGTCCGGAGCGGGCAGGTCCTCGAATACCGCCCCCTTCACCGGGACAAGCGCCATGCAGTTCATGATGTCCGCACCAAGTTCCGAAACCGTCTTTGCCACCTCGGGAATGTGCTCATCGTTCACTCCCGGGATGATGATCGTGTTGATCTTCACCGTCATGCCGAGCGCCTTCATCCGCTTCACCGCATCAAGCTGCCGCTCCAGCAGAAGCTCGGCGGCCGCCTCGCCGCGCAGCGGCATCTTGTGGTCGCGGACCCACGAGTAAATCTTCGACCCGATCTTGGGATCCACGGCGTTCATCGTGATCGTCACATGGCTGACGTTCATCGTCGCCAGTTCGTCGATGTGCGGCCCGATCCCGAGGCCGTTCGAGGCCAGGCAGAGGATCATCTCCGGAAAACGGTCGCGGGTGAGCCTCAGGGTCTCCATGGTTTCCTCGGGGTTGGCAAACGGGTCTCCCGGACCGGCGATGCCCATCACCACGATCTCCGGACGCTTCCCAATCACGTTGGCCAGGTAGTCCACCGCCTGTTGCGGGGCAAGCACCGTGCTCGTCACGCCGGGCCTGCTCTCGTTCATGCAGTCGTATTTCCGGTTGCAGAAATTGCACTGGATGTTGCAGCGCGGGGCAACCGGCAGGTGGATGCGACCGAACTTCCCGTGCGCCTCTTTGCTGAAGCACGGGTGTTTCGAGGAATCGAATGTGGGAACGGGAATCCCCGGGATGGTGTCACAAGTAGGCATATCCGACCTCCGAGTTGGTTTGTTTCTGATCCATGATGGTATTGACGATCTGGTCGAAGAGTTGCTGCGCGCCGCGGTAGCCGATGTGCAGCACCCGCTGCCCGCCGATGCGGTCGTGGATCGGGAACCCGACACGGAGGATCGGAACACCCATCCGCCGCGCGATGGAATATCCTTTGCTGCTCCCGACAAAGAGGTCGGGTGCCAGCGAGGGCGCCGCCTCCGCGATCTCCGCAAAATCGAATCCCTGTTTCACGAGCGCGGATGCCGGGAGCCCCGGCACATGGGCGCGGAGCTCGGCCTCGAACCGTCCGCTCCGGCCCCCGCTCGCGCAGAGGACAGGCTCCATCCCGATCTCCTGGAGGAACCCGGTGAGCCCGATCACGAAATCCTCCTCGCCAAAAACGATCGCCCGCTTGCCGAAGATGTATTTGTGCGCGTCCACATAAGCGTCAAGCAACCGGGCCCGCTCGCCCGCGTATTTTCCGGGCAGCGCTCCTCCGCCCAATTTCTCCAGGACGGAAAACAAATCATCCGTCGCCCGCATCCCGCACGGCATGGCCACCCGGTGAAGCGGCACACCGAACTTCTCCTGGAGCAGAGCCCCCCCGCTTTGCTTGTCGGAAATGACGCTCCCAAATTCAATCGTCGCCCGGCATCCGCCCATCGAAGCGATCGCGGAAAGCTTGGTTCCTCCTGGCTGGATCGCTTCATACTCCGACCATGTCCCCCCATCCATCGAGTCGGAGTAATCCGGAAGAACGATGTGGTTGATCCCGCAGTCCTCGAGAATTTCTTTGAGGTGCCGGAGATCGGCGGCGGAAACCATGCCGGGCAGCACGTTTACCCGCCGCGTGCGAATCCCCGCGAATGCCATCTGCTCGACCGTCGCGCACACGGCCGCATGAAACCCGTCGATGTGCGTCCCCCTGTAGCTCGCCGTCGAAACCTGCACCATCGGAGGCAAGCCGGGCGATTCGGCGCGCAGTTCGCGCATCATCCCCGGCATGTCTTCGCCGATCGTCTCCGCCAGGCATGTCGTCGCCACACCCAGAAACGCCGGCTCGTATTGCCGGACAACATTCCGCACGCCGGCCTTGAATATCCCGGCACCTCCGAAAATCGCCGACTCTTCATGGAAATTCGATGAGGCGATATCCATCGGCTCGCGAAAATGGCTGATGAGATAACGCCGGATATATGTCGAGCACCCCTGCGACCCGTGCAGGAATGGCACTGACCCCTCGATCCCCCGGAACGCCAAACACGCCCCGAGCGGAGTGCAAAGCTTGCACGCATTCCGCGTCCCCGTGCAGTGCTTCAACTGCGGCTCCTCGGCCACCCTGTCTTCAACGTCGGTCATACCCCCCCTATCGCACCTTGCATGCCACTTCCGTCGAAACAGGCACCATCAGCGCATCCCCGAACCCGCCAACTGTTTACCGCAATCTCCGCGCCCCCATCACCAGCCCGCCCAAGACATTTTTGTAGGATCGCCGTCTCCGCCACATTTCCAACCGACATATATGTCGCATGCTCGCTACAAAACTCTGGTGCGGCCGCATCAAAGTTTTGCGGGCGGTTTTTGGCGGCGTGGGACGAGGTTCCAGACGGGGCTGGCGACGGAGCGGTGGACTTCGCGGGCGAAGTTGAGCATGCCGACGTAGCCGGCGAGTGGTTCTTTGCGCTCGTGGTTGTGGTCGCAGAACCCGATTCCGAGCTTGTAGGCGATGGGGCGCTCCTTGACGCCGCCGATGAAGAGGTCCACGTCTTTTTCGAGGCAGTATTTGGCGAGTTCGAGCGGGTTGGAATCGTCCACGATGATGGTGCCGGGATCGCAGAGCTGCTGGAGTTCGTTGTAGTCGTCCTTGTCGCCGGTCTGGGAGCCGACGAGCGCGGTCTCCATGTCGAGGAGGCGGAGGGCGCGGACAAGGGAGAAGGCTTTGAACGCCCCGCCGACGTAGATCGCGGCGCGTTTGCCGCGGAGGATTTCGCGGTATTTCTGGAGTTCGGGATAAATCGCGGCGACTTCCTCGCGGACGACGTCCTGGGCGCGGTCCATGATCGTCGGATCGTCGGAAAAGAAATTGGCGGCTTCGTAGAGCGCGGCCGACATGTCCTCGATTCCGAAGTAGGAAACGCGTTTGAAGGGGAGCCCAAAATCACGCTCCATCATTTTCGCGAGGTGGGTCATCGAGCCCGAACACTGGACGAGGTTCAGCTTCGCGCCATGGCAGCGGCGGATATCGTCCACGCGGGCATCACCGGTGATGCAGGAGGCGACATGGATGCCCATCCGCTTATAGTAATCGCGGATGATCCAAGTTTCGCCGGCGAGGTTGAAATCGCCGAGGATATTGATGCTGTGGGGCGGGATATCGGAGGTGTCGCCCGTGCCGACCAGCCGGTAAACCGCCTCACAGGCGGCTTTGTAGCCGTCCTTTTTGGTGCCCTTGAATCCCTCGGAGTTGACCGGGATGACCGGGATACCGGCGATTTTTTCAACGCTTTTGCAGACGGCTCCGACATCGTCGCCGATGAGGCCGACGATGCAGGTCGAGTAAATGAACGCCGCCTTCGGCTTGTAGATTTCGATCAGCTCCAGCAGGGCTTTCTCGAGTTTTTTTTCGCCACCAAAAATGACATCTTTCTCCTGGAGATCGGTCGAGAAGCTATTCCGGTGGAGCTGCGGTCCGCTCGAAAGCGCGCCGCGGATGTCCCATGTGTAAGCCGCGCATCCGATCGGCCCGTGCACGACGTGCAGGGCATCGGCGATCGGGTAGAGGACGACGCGCGACCCGCAGAAGACGCACGCCCGCTGGCTTACCGAGCCGGCGAGGCTGGCTTTTCCGCAGGCGAGCTCGACCGCGCCCCCCTCGCCGGTCTCGATGACCTGCGCCTCCCGGCCCTGGAGGAGTTCGATCATCAGGTTTCGATCGCCGCGCTCGAACACGCGGCCTCGCAGGCACCGCACTCGACGCAGGCATCGGGGTCGATCTTGTAAACCGGGCCTTTCCTGATGGCGTCCGACGGGCAGGCATCCTTGCAGGCCCCGCAGGCAATGCAGCTGTCATTGATTTTCATTTCGCATTCCCCATTTCGAATTTCGCATTCTTTAGTAAACCAGCTCGCTCCATTCTTCGGCGCATTCGCGGTCGCGTTTGTCGAAGAGGGCGTCGGTGAATTTTTCGATGAGGCGGATGCCGCCGGTGTAGCCCATGCCCGAGAAGTAGCGGTGGCCGATCCGGTCGAGGACTGGGAACCCGAACCGCACGAACGGCAGGTTGTCCTCGGCGCGGGACATGAATTTCCCGTAGGTGTTGCCGATGAGGATATCGACCGGCTCCTGCTTGATCCACTGGTGGAGTTCAAACAGGTCGGCCTGGGCCTTGACTTTGGCATTCGGGCACTGCTTTTCGAGGATCTGGCTGACCCGTTCCTCGAAGAAGTTTCCGTGCGAACCCGTCACGACGAAGACCGGTTCCATATCGAGTTCGACAAGGAAGCGGGTGAGCGCGATGACGTGGTCGGGATCACCGAAAACAGCGACCCGTTTTTTGTAAAGGTATTGGGCCATGTCGCTCATCACATCGAGGAGCCGTCCGCGTTCCTGCACCAGCAGGGGCGGCACATCGACCGCGGCCGAGACGCGGAGGGCGTCCACGTATTCGTCCGTGGCGGAGACTCCGATGGGGAGCTCCAGCAGATGGGCCGCGATGTTGAACTTTGTCTCGAGGAACTCGGCCGAGGCATGTGACGCCCAGTGGCCGAGAGCGATGGTCGCGATGCTGTCGCCCGTGGATTTGAGTTCGGCTACCGTCACGCCGCCCTTGGGATACATCTCGTAAACACCCGTTTGCGGGCAGTCGAGGACGTCCGATGTATCCGGGAATGTGACTGTCTGGACGTTCATCTCCGCCGCGATGCGTTTGATTTCGCGGATGTCCGAGGGATCGACGAAGCCGGGGACGACGTTCACCTGGTTTTTCGGGGTGCCGCTGGATTCCGCGAGGTATTTGACCATGGCGACCGTCATATTCGAGAACCCGGTCATGTGGGAACCCACGAAACTCGGGGTGTTCGCGTGGATGACGTGCTTTCCTTCCGGGATTTTTCCGTCCTCCTTGGTCTTCTTAACGATCATCGGGATATCGTCGCCGATGACCTCCGAGAGGCAGGTGGTATGCACGGCGACGACCTCCGGGTTGTAGATCGAAAAGATGTTGTCGAGCGCCTGGGTAAGGTTGGCGAGGCCGCCGAACACCGAGGAACCTTCCGTGAACGAGCTGGTCGTGGCGACAACCGGTTCCTTGTAGTGCCTCGTGAGGTGGCTGCGGTGGTAGGAGCAGCAGCCCTGCGAGCCGTGGCTGTGGGGCATGCATCCGTGGATGCCGAGGGCGGCATACATCGCGCCGATTGGCTGGCAGGTCTTCGCCGGATTAATCCGGAGGGCGCTGCGGTCTTTGATTTCGGTTGTGGTTCCATTCAACATAGTTTTGTTCCCTTTCCGTTTTGCTGTGACTAGACCGGTTCCCCGGCTTCGGCATTTTTCTTCCAGGCTTCGTTCTCCTTCTCGCGTTTGTCCTTGCGGGGCGCGTGGTAGGGTTGAGGTGCGTCAGGATTTTTCTGCCAGGGCGGCACGACGAACTGCCAGACCTTCGTGTGGAGCATGCGGTCCACCTCGCGGTAGAAGTTCGCCGCACCGGTGAAGACCGCGTAGGGGCCGCCGTAGTCGTAGCTGTGGAGTTGCTTGCACGGGATGCCCATCTTTTCGACGACAAACTTGTCCTTGATCCCGGATCCGATGATGTCCGGCTTCCAGAGCTTGATGAGCTTTTCGATCTCGTGGTGGCTGATGTCGTCGATGACAAGCGTGTTCTTCTTCATCTCGACCATCATGCCGTTGTAGTCGCTGAACGTGAACCCGCTCTCTTCGAGGCGTTTTTTCTTGTCCACGAACTCCGAGCGGAACCGCTGCGGGTCCTGTTCCACGGTGAGTTCCTCGATGTTCCGGCTGTCGGCATCGACCTTGATGTTCGGCAGGACCGACCGGCCCTCGTAGTCATCGCGATGGGCGAACTCGTATCCGGCCGAGAGGACCTCCATGCCGATGTCCTTGAAAAGGTCCTGGTAATGGTGGGCGCGAGAGCCGCCGACGAAGAGGGCTGCCTTCTTGCCCTTGCAGCGCGCCGTGACTTCGTCGCGAACCGGTTTGAGGGCGGCCATTTCCTGAGCGATGACCTCCTCGACGCGGTCCTTCAGTTCCTTGCTCTCGAAGAACGCGGCGATCTTGCGGAGCGACTTGGCGGACTGGTCGGCGCCGATGAAATTCACCTTGATCCACGGGATGCCGAATTTTTTCTCCATCATCTCGGCCATGTAATTGATCGAGCGGTGGCACATGATCGTGTTGAGGTGGGCGGTGTGTGCGTTTTTGATCTGCTCGTAGTTCACATCGCCCGAGAGCGTCGAGACCACGTGGATCCCGCACTTGCGCAAGAGAGTGTCGATTTCCCAGGCGTCGCCGCCGATGTTGTATTCACCCAGCACGTTGATCGTGTAGGGGTGGGTCTGCGGCGTGTCGTCGAGGCCCACGATGTGCTTGAAGACCCCGTTGTTCGCGATGTGGTGGCCCGCCGACTGGCTGACCCCGCGGTAGCCTTCGCAGGAAAACGCGAACACGTTGATGCCGAGTTTCTCCTTCATCTCGCGGGCTACGGCGTGCACGTCATCGCCTATGAGACCAACCGGGCAGGTGGCGTAGATCGTGATAGCCTTCGGTTTGAAGATGTCATAGGCCTCTTGGATCGCCTGCTTGAGCTTTTTCTCACCGCCGAAGATGATTTGTTCCTCCATCATGTCCGTGGACATCGCGTATTGGAGGTAGTTGGTGTCACCCTCGTGGACCGGTTTGGCCATGTTCCGGCGGGTGAGCCAGGAGTAGTAGCCGCAGCCGATCGGGCCGTGGGTGATGTGGAGGATGTCGTGGATCGGGCCGATCACCACGCCGCGGCAACCCGCATACGTGCAGCCGCGCTGGGTGATGAGGCCGGGGACCGTCCGGCTGTTTGCCCCGATTTCCGGGATGGCCTCCGGATCGTTCACGATCATCTGCTTCGCGCGCTTTTTCGCAGTTTTGGGAGGATAGGCTTTGAGCATCTCCTCCTTGAGCTGAGCGGCATCGAGCTCCGGCGCTTCGCAGGATGTTTCTTCGGTGGTCATGGTGTGGTTTCCTTTCTTCCCCTGGTGTTGGCGCGGGTTCAGTTCATGAGCCCGAAATCCATGAGAAGCTTTTCGAGCTGCTCCATCGGGAGCGGTTTCGGGACGACGAACATGTCATTGCCGTCGATGGCCTTCGCGAGCGTGCGGTATTCGTCCGCCTGCGGGCATTCGGGGTTCCACTCGATGACCGTCTTCCGGTTGATTTCGGCGCGTTGGACATCGTTGTCGCGCGGCACGAAATGGATCATCTGGGTGCCGAGCTGTTTGGCGAACTGCTCGATCATCTCGCGTTCGTTGTCCACTTTGCGGCTGTTGCAAATGAGGCCGCCGAGGCGGACCACGCCGCTCTGGGCAAACTTGAGGATGCCCTTGCTGATGTTGTTCGCGGCATACATGGCCATCATTTCGC
>CAZSDC010000063.1:0-14855 GCA_964605515.1 uncultured Chthoniobacter sp. | reverse complement strand
GTTCGACGCCAGGGATGCCTTCCTCCTTGTTGATATCCACCGGGATGCCACGTCCGTTGTCGCGGATGGAAATCGAGCCGTCCGAGTGGATCGTGACGTCGATGTGATCGCAATGGCCCGCGAGAAATTCATCGACCGAATTGTCCAGAACCTCGCTGACGCAATGGTGCAGAGCGCGTTCGTCGGTGCCACCGATATACATGCCCGGCTTTTTTCGAACCGCCTCGAGTCCTTTGAGGGAACTCAGGTCATCGGCGGTATATTCGCTCGCCTTGAAATCCGGCGTGGATTTGCCTGTTTTCGGGGATTCGGTTTTGTCTGCTGGCTTTTCAGGAATTGGTTCGTCTGGCATCTGATTCAGAGGTAGGTTTTCGGGGCTGGTTCCCGTGTTTTTCGAGGGTATCCAAACGCTGTGTGCTGGCAACATTATTTCGAAATATTCTGGCTTTTTCCACAGGATATTGGGATGCAGAATGCCTCTATCCACAATATGTTGGGTTCAACCGCATTTCTCCGCCGCTCCCTCAAGGCTTTTGCGGCATGGGTTTTCCCCCTGCTAGTTCTCGGGCTGGCACTGGCAGCGTTCAGATGGAATTCCGATGCAGTCTTTATTAAGGGAAACGTCTTTTTTACCGATGGAGATTGCTATGCGCGGATGACCCGAGTGCGGTTGCTGCTGGAGCATCCGCTTGAGCCGGTCCGGCAGCATGATTTTGAAAATTATCCCATCGGGACACGGCCCCACACGACGGCCCCTCTGGACTATCTGATCGCCGGTCTTTCGTCTGTGATCGGCCTATTTTTCAGCGATGCGCTTCCGCTGGCAGGGGCTTGGATTTCTCCGCTCCTCGGGCTGGCAACGCTGGGGATCCTTGCTGTTTGGTTGAGGGGGGTGCCGTTCGGTGGAGCGATGGTCCTCCTGCTCGCCGTCTCTCCGATCATCTCGCATGGGTTCCTTCTGGGACGCCCGGATCACCAGTCCCTGATGATGCTTTTGGTGGCGATCGCTCTTGCCGCTGAAGTGGACATGTGGACCGGAAAATCCAGGGGCCGGCTCTCGGCTGTGGCATGGGCCCTTGCGCTCTGGGTGTCGCTATTCGAGCCGCTGATCCTCTTGGTGGCGGTGTTGCTCATTCGATTGTTTGCACGACGGCTCTTCTTTTCGCGGACGCCGGCGGCGATCTTCTTCGCGATTCTGCTCGTCGGCTTTCTGGTAAACGGATTTCACGTGGCGGCTTTCGACGCGCACTTCACGAACTGGGCGCTGAACATCGGAGAATTGCGGCACGGGTCGCTCGCGGTGCTCTTCAGTTGGGCGGGGTGGCTGGCAATCATCGCGCCATTCGGCCTGCTCGCCGGCTATCTACGGAAACGTGAACCGGTTTATCTTTTGCTTTGCGCGTTGGTCGCGTTGCTGGCCGGTCTGAGCCTCTGGCATCTACGGTGGGGCTACTTTTTTGTCATCGCTTTTGCGCTCGGGCTTCCGTGGCTGCTTTCTCTTGTCCGATGGAAAATTCTGGGCTGGGGGATCTTCCTTATTTCGCTTTGGCCGGTTGCCGCTTCCTGGGATGGCACGCTTTACCCCGATGACGAGACGTTCCGGGCGCGGGGCGAATCCGTGGTTGATGCAGTGGCGCTTCAGGATGCCGCAATCCGGCTCAAAGCACTTCCCAAGTGCGGGGTCATCGCCCCCTGGTGGTTCAGTCCGGCGATCGTCTGGTGGTCGGGGCAGCCGTGTGTAGCCGGCACGTCCCACCAGAGCCTCCCCGGAATCGCCGACACGGCGGAATTTTTTCTTTCGGAGGGATCCGGACGGGAAATTCTCGAAAGGCGGAAGGCCGGCTACATCTTCGCCTACGAGCCGGATCGGGTGATCTCGAATGCCGCCCAGATACTCGGGAGAACGGCCCCATCCAATCCGCTTGCCAAGCGGCTCTATGATCATCCGCATGCGGCGGACTACCGGCTGCTCTACGCAAACCGGTTTTTCAAGGTGTTCGAGGCGCCTCAAAAATAAAACGGAATCCCCTGCTGGCTGAACGCTTCCTTTTGCTCGCCAAGGTATTTGTTCCCAAGCTGCTCAAATCCGCCCGAGGCACGGAAGGTTTTCAGGAATTCATTGACCTTGCTGCGAAGCGTCTCGTTCTCAAGCTTCAGCCCGACCGCCCAGTTTTCCTGCTGCACCGGAGTGAGCAAGGCGCGGGTTGTGCCGGATTGTTCCCGGGCATTTTTCCAGACGCTCATCTGGTCGTAAAGGAAGGCTTCCGCCTTGCCCTGCACGACCTCGAGGACGGCGGCAGCCTCCTTGTCCACGGCGATGAGCTTCGCTTTTTTCAGATTCGCCCTGGCCCAGACCTCCCCGGTTGTTCCCTGCCGGACGGCTAGCGATTTTCCCGGCTGATCCACGTCAGCAATGCCCCGGACCGGGGAACCTTTTGCAACGAGGAGAGCGAGGCCGATGGTCAGGTAGGGGTCGGAGAACGAGATCGAAGTCCGGCGCTCCGGCGTGTCGGTCATCGAAGAGATGACGCAATCGATCTTTCCGGTTTTGAGGGAGGGAATCAATCCGGTGAACGGGATGTTCTCAATCCGGACCGGCTTCCCGAGATGTTCACCCAGCGCCTTCGCCAAGTCCACGCTCACGCCGGTCGGATTGCCCGAGGCATCGATCGTCTCGAAGGGCGGATAGGAAAGATCCATCCCCACAACGAGTTCGTTTGAGGGCCGATTTTTTGCGCATGCACTGATAACGCAGACGGAGAGCAGCGTGAGGAGAAATCGTGTCATACGGGGATTCTTGGGAGGTCGGGGTTCGTTGTGCGAGCAATAAACTCGTGAAATCCCCGGATGATCTGGCATGGTCGGGCGGTGAAAATTTGTTTTCCGGTTTTGTGTCTTGTTCTTTTTCTCACGGCAGCCGCCCGCGCGGACAGCGACGCGGAGGAGATCCTGAAGGCGGCGCGAACGAATCCGCTCGGACGGCCGATGGTTCTCAATGCACAGCTCCGCGCGAACGGAACAAAGGTCCCGTTCCAAATCGCCGTCCGCGAAGGCAAGATTTCCTATCTTTTTGAGAACCCATCCCAGGAAATTCTGCTCGGTCTCGGCGAAGACAATTCGACGCTCCAGGAGCGCAGAGGGGGGCAAGCCGAACAGGTGGCACCCGCAAAATATGATGATTCCGTCCGCGGAGGTTTGCTGACCTACGAAGACCTGGCGATGCGGTTTCTCTACTGGAAAAATCCTAAGCTTTTGGGCGAGGAAAGAGTCGGTCCAAGCATCGCATATAAGATTGAAATCCCGGCCCCGCCCACCGCGACGGAATATGGAGTCGTGCGCGTGTGGGTGGACAAAAACACGGGTGCCCTGACTAAGATCGAAGGATACGACCGCAAAGGCAGGCTCTCAAAAAAGTTCACCGTCGTTTCGGTGCAGAAAATCGACGGGCAGTATTTGCTGAAATCGATGAGCGTCGAGCGAGTGGATCCGGAGACCCGCAAAGTCGCGCTGCGCACCTATCTCGAGATCCTCGGAAAAGCCGCCAATTAGCGGACGTCGAATGGGCGGTAAACGATGATCCCGCTATGGTCGCTTGAGCTGTTGAGGTATTTCGAGATCCGGCCGTCGAGGATCACCTTGCGACCGGCGCTGCGGCGTGACGTGGCATGCATGAAGTGAACTCCGTCCCATTTCCGGACGGCCATTCCGACATGCGAGGTGTAACCGCTCTTGTCGCGGGAGGTGATCGCTATGATGTCCCCTGTTTGAAGGAATTTCTCCGCTGCCCCCACGCGTTCGCGGGGGATATAATAAACCGGCAGGCACGAGACGTGGTCCTGGATCTGGGCCAGCTCGGGCAGCATGCCGGGATTGTTCCGCAGATACCGGTAGCTTTGCCACGCTGAAGTCATCTCAGTGATATTCCGACTGAGCCGGACTCCTCCCATCTGGCTGGTGGGATTGACCGAGAGCCCGCGGGCTCCGTTGTTGGAAAAAACCTCCTCGAGAAAATGCATCCGCGAAAGGAAGCTGCCCGTGCAATGCCCGTCGCGGTAGCGCTCCAACTCGATCAGCGCGAGCAGATCCTCCGGCCGGTAGTCCCCGTCCTTGACTCTCAGCATCCGGGCAAAAGCCAGTGAGACCTCGTAGAATGTCCAGCAGTCCAGCCCGTTGAAATTGACCGAGGGCGACTCGATCCGGTCGTCTATCTCGAGCGTGTAGTTAACGTATGGGGTTCCCAAGAGTGCCGTGCCCACCCGCGCCGTCCGCTCGCCGATCGGCAAGGCCCGCCAGTTCTCTCGCACTGCCTGTGCCACGAGCCAGTCGAATTTCTCCTTCCCTTTGAAGACCGTGGAGAACGGCAGCCGGGGCTGATACTCGGGGATCACAACCCCCGCGAAGCCCGAAGAAGCGAGGGCGGTCAGCGAAACCCAGGCAACGACAGCGAGAACCGGTTTTTTAAGCATCCCTGAGCCTCCACGCATGCGATGAGAAATCAAATCACAAAATCAATCCGGCTGCCCAGACGGTGCATGGGCTCTCAGCGCTTTTGGCAAGGGCGAGGAGAAACTCATCTCCTCCCGCGTGACCGGATGGGAAAATTTTAAAAATGTGGCGTGAAGGCCGAGGCGTGCGGCGGGATCTGTGGCGGCTCCGTATTTTTCGTCCCCGATGATCGGGCAACCTTCGGCCGCGAGTTGGACGCGGATCTGGTGGCGCCTTCCGGTTTCAAGGCGGAGGCGGACCAGCGAGACCTTCGAATCGTCCAAGAGCACTTTGTAATGGGTGACTGCGTGCCGGGTCAACTCGGAGGCTTTAGCGATGCGGACTTTGAACTTGTTGCTTTCATCCAGATCGCACTCCATCACGCCCTCCGTGTTCCGGAGTCGCCCCTCGATCAGCGCCTCGTAATGCTTCTCGTTCTCATCCCAATGCCCTTGGAGAAACTCCTTGGCCTCCGGGGTCTTCGCAAAAACCATGAGCCCTGAGGTTTCTTTGTCGAGGCGATGGACGATCCAGACCCTTTCCCTCCCTCTCTGGTTGCTGCCCCGAAGGTAGTTCGTGAGTTGAAAATATGCGGTCCTCTCGTCTTCGGCATTGCTCGCGATGCTCAGAAGTCCCGCCGGCTTGTCGATGACGAGCAGGTGCGCGTCCTCGAACCACACCTTGATCCCCGAGGAAATGGAAGTCTTCGGAGCCGCGTAGCGCACAGGACTGATCCTCACCACATCGCCGGGCCGCAGCGGATGGTTGAACTGCGTCACCGGCGCGCCATTCACAGTCACGCTCTGGTGTTTCAACAGGCTGCGAATCTTGGTTTTCTTGGTCTCCGGCCACGTGGAAAACAGAAAGGCGAGCAACTCCCCGGGGACACTGACAGTAACCGGTCTGGTCATCGGCGGCGTTCGATAAGGGAAAACTCCTGCCGGAATTTTGCGATCCGGTTTTCCGGCAAGACTCCACGCCACTGGCTCCCGGGATACAAGATCGAGTTTTTTCCGATCAGAGACCCTGGGCTTAGCACGCTGTTGCAGCCGACTTCGGCGTGATCCCCGACGATTGCCCCGAATTTCCTAAGCCCCGTTGAGAGGAAACCCTCCGGCCCCGGCACCGTGACATCCGATTTGTCGAGCTTCACGTTCGAAAGAATCACCCCGGCCCCCAAATGCGACTTGTATCCCAAAATCGAATCCCCCACGTAGTTGTAGTGCGGAACCTGCGCCCCATCAAAGACCAGGCAGTTCTTGAATTCACAGGAATTCCCCGCAATCACCCCGTTTCCAATTATGACATTTTCGCGTATATAGCAACCATTGCGAACTTCGCAGTTTTCGCCGATCCAGGCAGGCCCCTTAATCATCGCCCCGTGCTCAATGACGGTTCCAGCACCAATAAATACTGCGTTGCTGATAAACGGTTTGCCTATGGTTTTCCCTAAGATTGAAGGTTTGAGTCGAAACTGGAGATAAGGGGCAATTTTTGAGAGTGCCTGCCAAACATATTCCGCATTTTCAAAGATGACCCGGTGTTCTGTGTGATCGAGGTCGAAGAAGGTGGATGGTGAGAACATAAGGTGATTGAGATTTCAGCCGGCACGGTTTCGTGCAAGACGACATTGACACGCGCCGCCGTGCCTAGAAAGCCAAAAGCATCGTGGGGAGAGTGTTGGAAGAGACCGCGCGGAAATCAAGATCCAACTTCGAGCCATACTGACCTGCAAGGAAATCGGCTAAGGCAATATGCGGTTGGGCGGGACCGCCAAGCCCGACAACTTTTCAGGGGGAGGTCAGGTTGTGTAAATTCACCGAACGATCTGCGCCATTTTTTCATTCGCGTCTGGCCGCATGATTTGCGAGTGTGCACGCGTTTCAAACAATGAGCGCTGTTTCCACAAAGGGTTTGGTTAAGAAATACGGGAGCCACACGGTTCTTCCCGGCCTTGATCTTGAGGTCGATAGCGGCGAGTTATTCGCCCTGCTCGGGCCGAACGGAAGCGGCAAGACGACTCTTTTCCGGATCCTCACCACGCTGATTTCCCCGGATGGCGGCTCCGCCCGCGTGGGCGGCAGCGACGTGGTTCTTGAGTCCGCGTCCGTCCGCGCAAAGATCGGAGTCGTTTTCCAGTCGCCGAGCCTCGACAAGAAACTGACCGCACGCGAAAACCTGCAATACGGCGGGGCACTCTACGGCATGCACGGCACTCCGCTGCGCCAAAGGATTCTGGAGCTGGCCTCCTCGCTCCGGCTGGAAGAAAAACTCGATGCCTTGGTCGAGACGCTCTCCGGCGGACAGCAACGCCGGGTGGAAATTGCCAAATGCCTACTCACACGACCGGAAATCCTGCTGCTGGACGAGCCATCCACCGGACTTGATCCCTCTGCTCGCATGGATCTGTGGGCGTTGATCGGAAATCTGCGTTCAGCCCATGGCATGACGGTCGTCTTCACAAGCCATCTCATGGATGAATCCGCCCGCGCCGACCGCGTGGGCATCATGAGCGCCGGAAACCTCGTGAGCGTGGACTCGCCCGCCAACCTGCTGGCATCCGCGGGTCCGGAGGTCCTTCGGGTGGCGACCAGCGATGTTCCAGGCGTCGTGGATTTTCTCCGCTCGAAGTGCGCTCTGGAGCCCCATTCCCTGGAGGGCGAAGTGCGGGCATCGGCCGGAGAAGCCCACTCCATCGCCGCCCGCCTCACAGCGGAAATGCCGTCAGCAATCACCTCGACGACGATCTCCCGACCGAGTCTGGAAGACGTGTTCCTCTTCAAAACCGGAAAGCGCCTCAATGAATAACACCTATCTCTGGAGACCGGCTGCCGCCCTTTGGCACCGCGATGTCGTCCGCTTTCTGCGCCAGCGGAACCGGATTATCAGCGCCTTGGTGACGCCCCTGGTTTTCTGGGTTCTGCTCGGTGCGGGGTTCAGCCCCTCGTTTCATCCCGCCGATGGCGGGCATATCTCGTATCTCACGTATTTTTTCCCGGGCACGCTTGTCCTGATCATGCTTTTTACCGCGATCTTCTCCACGATTTCCGTGATCGAGGACCGGCGGGAGGGATTTTTGCAGGGGGTGCTCGTAGCGCCGGTGTCGCCCGGCGCGATCGTGCTGGGCAAATTTCTCGGCGGCACGACGCTCGCCGCAGGGCAGGCGCTGCTTTTCTGTGTGCTGGCTCCGTTCGCTGGGATCTCGTTCCCTCTCGATCACCTGCCCGCACTGGCGGCATCATTTCTGCTGGTCGGATTCAGCATGACCGGGCTCGGTTTTCTCGTCGCCTGGCCGATGGATTCCACGCAGGGATTTCACGCGATCATGAACGTGGTCCTGATGCCGATGTGGATGGTTTCCGGCGCGCTCTTTCCGCTGCCTACCGGAAATTCGGTCATCGGCTGGCTCGGTGCATTGAATCCGGTAACCTACGGAGTTTCGGCGATCCATCAGTCCCTCGGCATCCCCGCAATGCCCAACGTTCACATGCCGTCCCTCGCCATCTCGCTCCTCGTGACGCTCGGCTTTTGCGTCGTGACCTACGCGGCATCTTACCGACTCGTCTCCCGCCGGAGAAAAGTGGCTTAGGATTCTGCCCGATCAAATCTCGGTCGCGGGATCTGCGTGTTCCTCCGGCTCCGGGCTTTTCGGAGCGCGTGGGGTAACGAGGACCTTGTCAATGCGCTGGCGGTCCATATCGATGATCTCGAACTCGAATCCATCCCACATGAACTTCTCGCCTTCGCGGGGGATGTGGCCGATGCGGAACAAAATGAACCCGCCGAGCGTCGTGAAGCGGTTTTCATTTTCTCCGGGGAGGTCCTCCTCGATTCCGAGGCTCGACTTGGTTTCGTCAATATCGAGCATCGCGTCGATGAGCCATGTTCCATCCTGGCGCAGGGCGGCCTTTGGGTCATGGCGCTGCTCGCGTTCCGGGAGGTTTCCCACAATGGCCATCATTACGTCGTTGAGCGTGACAAGGCCCTGGAGGCCGCCGAATTCATCCACGACGAGTGCGATGTGCTTGCCGGACTTTTTGAACGACTCGATGAGCCTTCCAGCGGGCATAGCTGTCGGGACATAGAGCGGCGGGGTGACCAGTGCGCGCAATTCCACCCGGCCAGCCAACGAGAGATTAGCCCAGAGAGATTTCACTGACACCATTCCGATCACGTTGTCGCGGGTCTCCTGATAGACCGGGAAATGCGAGTGCCCGCTGCCCGCGATCCGTCTCCAGTTCTCGTCATCGGTATCATCGAGCGAGAGCCAGATCATGCGCGCACGCGGGGTCATCAGATCGCCGGCGTGCTGCTCGTCCAGTTCGAAGACCCCCTCGACCATGTCCTTCTCGGCCTTTTTAAAAACCCCCGTGCTCAGTCCCTCGTCGATCAGAACCCGAACCTCCTCCTCCGAGACGGCGGTTTCCTTGGTTTTCCGGACCCCGAGGAGGGCCATGAGAAAATCGCTGGAGCGGCTGAGAAGGTTGACGAGCGGGGAGCAACTGTTCGCGAGCGCGTTCATCGGGCGTGCGAGGGCGGAGGCGATTTTCTCCGGGTTGCTCAAGGCCAGGCGCTTGGGAACGAGTTCGCCGATGATCACCGAAAAATACGTGATGATCGCCACGACGATGAAGAGCGAGGTATAGTGGGATGGCAAGCCGGTCATGCCGGGGATCTTGTCCACGTAAACAGAGAGGGTCTCGGCGATCCTCGCTCCGCCGAATGCTCCAGCGAGGGTTCCCACCAAGGTGATTCCCACCTGCACCGTGGAAAGAAATTTCCCCGGGGCGAGAGCCAGGTTATGCGCCAACTTTGCGCCTTGATGCCCCTCGTCGGCAAGAGTCTTGAGCTTCGCCTTGCGCGACGCGACAAGCGAGATTTCCGCCATGGCGAACACCCCGTTCGCCAGAAGCAGGACAAAGATAAAAATAATTTCCAGTGTAATTCCAGACATACGATCAGACCAAGGAGTCTATCGAAGGATGCTTCGCACGGCAAACGGAACCTCAGGCCTGACGCGAAGGGCGTTTTCCTCCAGACTCCATTTTGTTGAAAAGAGTGGATATCAGACCGGCAGCGTCGTCAGCAGAATCTCGGCCGCCCCGCCGACCGGCGACACCTCCAGGCCGGTTCCAGACGCTGGCAAGATGAAGAACTGGCCCTTGCCAAACAAGATTCCTCCGCACCTGACGGAGCCACTGGTGACAGCGACCAGCGCGAAGCGTCCTGCGGGTCGGACATCGCGGGGTGCTCCGAGTGCGACCTTTTCCACATCAAAGAACGGACACTTGGCAACGGCTGTTTCCCGGATTCTGCAGACAGCCGGCTCAAAATCGTCGAAATCAATTGATGCGAGCGACTCTCCGATGTGGAGATCGCGGGGCTTACCATCAAGACCCATCCGGTTCCAGTCGAAGACGCGGTAGGTCGTATCGCTGTTCTGCTGGACTTCCACGATGACGTTTCCCTCGCCGATCGCATGCAGACGGCCGCTCGGGATAAAGATGCTTTCTCCGGTATTAACAGAAATTTCGTGCAGCGTCCGTTCGACCTCCCCCGTGCGAAGAACGTGTTCGAACTCCTCGCGCGTCACGCCTTTCTTCAGCCCGGCATAAATTCGAGCTCCCGGAAGCGCGTCGAGAAAATACCAGACCTCGGTCTTGTGTTCCCCGCCCAGTGTTTCCGCCAGATGCTGCGGAGGATGAACCTGTACAGAAAGCCTCTCCCGCGCATCCAGAAGCTTGATCAACAATGGAAACCGCGCGGAAGGATGCGTGGCATACGCATTGCCGAACAACTCCTCGCGATTGTTGCTCCAAAGGTCATGGAGCGCCCGTCCGCGCAAAGGGCCAGTGTGCACAATGCTCTGCGCGTCCTCCCGGTCCACGATCTCCCAGAGCTCACCGATCAGCACCCCGTTGGGAATCGCTTTCCCAAGGAGTGACTCAAAGCGCCGCCCTCCCCAGACGCGCTCCATCGGGATCGGTTCGAAGACAATTGGCTCGTTCATAATCCGACAGCATTTTCCGTTGCCCCGCCAACAGCAATACCAAAAAAGCACAAACGGACGGGCGATGAAGGCAGGTGCGGTTGATCAGGTAAATTTGTGGTTCAATGCCGGAATTTGGGGTATGACGCATGCACCATGTCGAATTCTGTGATCCAGACAAACCCGCTTCGTGAGGGCTTGGGCAACCGGGCAATGCCCGAGCCCTGCACCCTGGTTATTTTCGGGGCGACCGGAGATCTCACTCACCGGAAGCTGGTTCCAGCTCTCTACAACCTCGCTGCGGACGGAGCGCTCCCCCCGACGATGAATGTCGTCGGGTTCGCAAGGCGGGACAAAAGCGACGGGGTTTTCCGCGCGGAACTGGAAGCGGCCGCACGGAAACATTCCCGGCAGACCGTCGCGGATGAGCTCTGGGGAAGCTTTGCGGCATCGATCTGCTACCATCGGAGCGAGTTTCATGATCTGGCCGGCTACGAGTCGCTGGCAGAACGCCTCGCAGGCCTGGATGCCGCACACGGCACGCGCGGAAACCGGCTTTTTTACCTCGCCGCAGCACCCGACCAATTTGAGGCCATCCTGGAAAACCTGCGGAAAAGCGGCCTGAACCGCGGGGTTAACGGCGGTTGGGCCCGGGTGATTGTGGAGAAGCCATTCGGCACCGACCTCCCGAGCGCACAGCACCTGAACGAACTTGTCGAAGGCGCTTTCCCTGAGGCGGACACCTACCGCATCGACCACTACCTGGGAAAGGAGACGGCCCAGAACATCATGGTCCTGCGATTTGCGAACGCCCTCTTCGAGGCCATGTGGAACGCCCGGTATATCGACCACATCCAGATCACCGCCAGCGAACCTCTCGGCGTAGAAGGCCGCGCAGGATACTACGACAAATCCGGCGCGCTGCGTGACATGGTCCAGAACCACCTGCTCCAGCTTCTGTGCCTCACAGCCATGGAGCCGCCGACCGGGCTGGATGCGGACGCGATCCGCGACGAAAAAGTCAAGGTCCTCCGATCGCTCCGTCCGCTTGAAGGCGGGGAGGTTTCGAAGCATGTCATCCGCGGACAATACGGGGCCGGGGCGATTAACGGAAAACGCGTGGCCGCCTATCGCGACGAGGCCAACATCGATCCCGAGTCCATGACGGAAACTTTCGTCGCCCTCCAGATCAACGTGGACAACTGGCGGTGGGCGGGGGTCCCGTTTTTTGTCCGTGTCGGAAAACGGCTCCCGAAAGGCGGCACCGAGATCGCGGTGCAATTCAAAAGCGTCCCTCCCGTGCTCTTCAAGGCCACCGGCGAGGCGGTGGATGACAACGTGCTCGTGATACGCATCCAACCCGACGAGGGCGTTTCGCTCCGCATGAGCGCAAAAATGCCGGGATCCAGCCTGCGGATCGAGCCGGTAAAGATGGACTTCCATTACGGGACCAGTTTCGGAAAGGCGACGCCGGAAGCCTACGAGCGGCTCCTGCTCGATGCCATGAGCGGCGACGCCACGCTCTTCGCAAGGAGGGATGAGGTCGAGGAGGCCTGGAAATTTGTTGACTCAATCCGGGCCGCCTGGACGGCCAACCCCGGGGATCTGAACTTTTATGCGGCCGGAAGCTGGGGACCGGCGGAGGCTGATGAGCTCATCAAACGTCACGGAACACCATGGAGGCGGCTGTGAGCGAGCCTGGACTGCCGGTGGAAATCGGCCAGATTGACCGGGAACTGGGCAGGCTCTGGGAATCGAGCGAGGACACAAAAACTCGAGCATCCCTGCTCAATCTCGTCATATACACCGAGGAGCCGGAGGCGCTGGACGCCAATACGGAGATGATCTCGACGATTGCCGGCCAGCACGCCTTCCGCGCGATCCTGATCCTCGCCGATCCGCAGGCAACCACGGCCGGTGCCCGCGCTTGGATCAGTGCCCACTGCCACCTCGCCGACAAGGGCGGGCACCAAATCTGCTCCGAGCAAATCACCTTCCGCCTTGATGGCGAAAGCGCCAGATCCCTTCCCAACATAGTATTTTCCCACCTCGATTCCGATCTGCCCCTGTGCTTTTGGTCCCAGACTGAGTTCCGCGAGCCGCTCGACGAACAGCTCTGGGCCTGGGTGGACCGTCTGATTTTCGACAGCGCGACATGGAGAAAACCTGTGGAGCAGTTTGCGCTGGTGCAAAAGATCCTGGCCATCACTGACGGAGCAACCGTCCTCTGCGACCTGAACTGGACCCGGCTCCACCGGTGGAGGCTCGCTCTGGCAAATGTCTTCGACCACTCGGCCGCGCTGGCATGCCTCCCCGAAATCGCGCGGGTCCGCATCGCCTGCACCCGCGGAGAGCGGGTCAAAGCCCTGCTTCTGCTGGGCTGGCTCTCCCGCCAACTCGGCTGGAGCCTCCAGCATCTGCTCTCGGATAGCTTTTTCCTCACCAAGAACGGAAAACAGATCCCATTCGAGATTCTGGAAGCAGATGGAGCCGGCATCGCATTCGTCGAACTGGCTGGCGAAGAATTCTGCTTTAGTCTCCAGCGGCCGGACAACGCAGGGTTTTATCATGCCAGCCTGCATGCGCCCGGGATTCCCGACTGCATGATGACCATCGGCGCCGGACCGGACCGCCCTGGAGATATCCTCCTCGCCGAACTCGGCCGCGGAGGCAGGCATCCGCTCTATGCAGGGGCGCTCGGCGCTATCCAGCCTCTTCTGCCGGAAGAAATCACCCGGCAATAAACCGAGGCGCACCCCCAACACCCGAATTTTTCGGTTTGCCTCGCTACGATAGCGGGTAATGTGCACTGCTCTCATGATTTCATCCACTGAAAAGCGCCTCCGCGAACTATTGTCCGAACGCATCCTCATCCTCGACGGGGCGATGGGGACCATGGTTCAGCAATACAAACTTCAGGAAGCCGACTATCGGGGAGAGCGGTTCGCCGCCTGGAAGGGTCAGGACCTCAAAGGAAACAACGACCTGCTCGTGCTCACGCGCCCGGATGTGATCCGCGAGATCCATTCACAATACATCGCCGCTGGCGCGGACATCATCGAGACGAACACGTTTAGCGGCACGGTCATCGCGCAGGCGGACTACGGCCTCGAGGAATTTGTTCCCGAACTAAATCGCGAGGCTGCAAGGCTGGCGCGCAAGGCGGCGGACGCCTGCACCGACCGGCATGTTTTTGTGGCCGGCGCAATCGGACCGCTCAACCGCACGCTCTCGATCTCGCGCGACGTAAACGATCCGGGCAAACGCGATGTCAGCTTCGAGCAGGTCGTCGCCGCTTATCTCGAACAGGTGGAAAACCTCGTCGCGGGCGGAGTGGATATCCTGCTCGTCGAGACGGTTTTCGACACGCTCAACGCCAAGGCCGCGCTCTTCGCGATCACGGAATTCTTTCTGACCCACCCGCGGCTTCCGGTGATGGTCTCTGGAACAATCACCGACCTCAGTGGCCGCACGCTCACCGGCCAGACGGTCGAGGCGTTCGTCAATTCGGTTTCGCATTTTCCGCTCCTCTCCATCGGCCTGAACTGCGCGCTCGGACCGAAAGAAATGCGCCCGCATATCGAGGAACTTTCGCGGATCGCCCCGTTTTACGTCAGCACTTATCCGAATGCCGGCCTGCCGGATCCGCTTTCTGCGACCGGGTTTCCTGAGACCCCGGACAGCCTAGCCCCGCAGCTTCTAGACTGGGTGCAACAGGGCTGGCTCAACATCGTCGGCGGCTGCTGCGGAACGACCCCGGAACATATCCGCGCAATCGCAGAGGCCGCGAAGGGCCTTCCTCCAAGGAGGATCCCTGAACGCGAAACAACCCTGCGGCTCAGCGGGCTGGAACCGTTCACCGCGCGCCCGGAAATCCCGTTCATCAATGTCGGTGAACGCACGAACGTCACGGGCTCGCCGAAATTCTCAAAGCTGATTCTCGCCGGCAACTACGACGAGGCGCTGACTGTCGCCCGCCAGCAGGTCGAGGCCGGGGCCCAAATCATCGACATCAACATGGACGAAGGAATGCTCGATGGCGCGGCTGCCATGACGAAGTTCCTGAATCTCATCGCAAGCGAGCCGGACATTTCGCGGGTGCCGGTCATGATAGACTCGTCCAAATGGGAAGTCATCGAAGCCGGGCTGCGCTGCGTCCAGGGAAAGGGAATCGTGAACTCGATTTCGCTCAAATCGGGCAAGGAGGAATTCAAACGCCACGCCGCGCTCGTCCGCCGATACGGTGCTGCGGCGGTCGTCATGGCTTTCGACGAGGCCGGCCAGGCGGATAACTACGAGCGCCGGATCGCGATCTGCGAACGCGCCTACCGGCTCCTTGTGGACGAAGTCGGCTTTCCGCCGGAGGACATCATCTTCGACC
>CAZSDC010000062.1:0-15028 GCA_964605515.1 uncultured Chthoniobacter sp. | reverse complement strand
CCGGCGACCGGCTCTCTCCACGAAAATGCCCGCGATCCCGAGTTGTGGGAAAAATCGGGCGATGCCCACTGGCGGCAGTTCCGCCTGAACGACGCGGGGACCGATTTGGAATGGCTGAGCGACGCCCGCCCGCTGCGCCGAGTTGGACACGAGGACGACCCCTGCGCCATCCCCGACCGGCCCGACATCGCCAACATGATCAAGGGGTTCGTCCCCGCCGTGGCTGCCAACGACGACTGCACGACCTGGGTGGACATCAACTCTGTCGGCTATAAAGGCGGCGCGACGCGAGAGGGTTACATGCCAGGCACCTCGCTCATGAGCGCTCTCTACGGCTACGATCCGGCGTCCGGCCTCTATCAATGGAAAACCGCCGGGCCCGTTTCGCGGCGTGGACAAAATGAGGGCAGCATTGCCCGCTGGAGGGGGAAATTCGTGTTCATGGGAAGGCAGTGCGGTCGCGCCAGCGCGGAGGATATTCGCACGGGGAACTTCCACCATCATGTCACCTATTTTCTCACGGACGATCCCGTCGGGGAATTCCCCGATTTCCAACCCGCGCCGGATCAGCCGAGCTGGTCGCCGCGCACGCTCTTCGAGGGGCCGGACGGTGGGCTCTGGAAATTGGGCGGGTGCCGGGCCCACTCCCCCTACGCTGAGGAACGCAATCCCGCCTACGTCAGCGTCCTCGATCCCGAAAATCACTTCCGGGTTATGGAAGTCCAAACCATTTGCGACGCGGTTCAGACCAATCCGGAAATCCCCTCGCCATGGGTCGATTTCCCCAAACTCCTTCCCCATACCGGGGGCCATGAGCAATGGGTGATCTATCGCGTGCGGACCAACCGGCTGCCGGTGCTCAATGCGACCGGAGAGGCAGAGCCGGCCTCGGCCGCCACGCCGGAAGAAATGGCCGCCGCCGGCATCTATGCCTCGCGCATCCGCTATCGCGAAGCGCAACCCGCCCTGTGGAGTTTCGATGTCCCGGTTTGAACTTCACCCAGCCGTAGACTGTGCGGAGTCGGAGCCCACGCTTCTCCTCGCCCGGGATCAGCCCCGAGGACGAACTCTGACCAGGCCGCGTTATCGGGTGGCCTTCTCGGAACGGGAGCCCTCGCTAAAGAATCCCGCTGATCCGCTCTGGGGCGCTGCGGAGCGATTGGAAATTGCCAGCTTTCACCCCCGGACAAGCTCCCATCGCCCGGAAAGCACCGCCCGCCTGCTGTATAACACAGCCGGCATTTTCATTCGCTTCGATGTCCGGGATCGCTACGTCCGATGTGTCCATACCCAATACCAGGATCCCGTCAGCGAGGACAGTTGCGTGGAGTGGTTTGTTGAGCCGCGTCCGGGGCACGGGTATTACAACATCGAGGCGAACTGTGGAGGCAATCTTCTCCTCGGCTACCACCCGCCCGACGCCTCGCCGACACCCGTGTCCGAGCGGAAGTCCCGGAAAATCCGCATTCACGCCAGCCTGCCGACGACGACCGAACCCGAAATCCCGACACCTCTCGATTGGACACTGGCCTATTTTGTCCCATTCTCGTTCTTCGATGGCGACCTCTTCCCGAGCAACGGCCCTCAAGGCCAAATCTGGCGGGCCAATTTTTTTAAATGCGGATCGGCGACCTCCCATCCGCACTGGGCGAGTTGGTCGCCCATCGGTGAAAAATTGAGCTTCCACCAGCCGGAAACCTTCGGGGAGCTTTTTTTCGAATTCCATTAATACCCGTCCAGCCGAGAATTGCGGTTAACCCATGATATACGTTTTTTTCAAAGAAATTGCTTTCCCTTGCGGGACTATGATGGCACATTCACACTGGTCAAGGGACTGGATTATTCTGCGATGAAAGCTATCTCTCGAACTCCAAGGTCCGCCGGCTGTCAAGCGTTCAGCCTGATCGAGCTTTTGACGGTGATATGCATCATTGCCATGCTTTCCTCCTTGGCCGCCGTGTCGTTGTCCGGGACCAGCGGAGCCGGCCAGTTGAACTCGGCCATCGCGAAAGCCGCAGGCTACATCGATCAGGTCCGCGGTTTTGCCGTCGCGAACGGGACGTTTGCCTATGTTGGTTACCGGACAAACGACACCGACTCGTCCGTTGTGGATCTTGTGGCCGTTGCGTCCGCCTCGGGCGATGACCTCTCCGCTACCTCCAGCATCACGGTGGGCGACTCCGTGAACCAGATCGGCAAATTGCTTCGCCTGTCGCGGGTGGTGCTCAAATCGACAAACCTGGTGACTCCAAGTGGGAGCAGCACGAACAGCACGATTACCGTCGGCACGAACACCTACACGACCCTCGCCGGATTCGGGCCATCGGGAGCACTCGATTTCAACAAATCAACACCCCGCGATCTTCAGTTCCAACTCGCCGCGCTCAACGGGTCCACAAATAATATCGCCGCCGTCATCATCTCCGGTCTGACCGGGAGCACGCGCGTCACCAGATAATGATATCCCCGGATCCCGCATCTATTTCCATCGGGGAAAGCGCGGGGTTCTCGCTGGTCGAAGTCGTCATGGCCGTCGGGATCGTGGCGTTCTGCCTTCTGGCGATTGTCGGTCTTGCCGGGGTGGGGATGAAGGTCAACCGGGATGCTGTGGAGGAGATGAAAGCCACCATGTTGGGCTCGCAGCTCCTCCAATTGCGCCGGGAGTTTCCAACGAACACGGACCAAGCCGCCGGCACACTTCCTTTTGGGTCCATTCTGGTCACCGATCCCGCGTCGGGAACGGATTTTTCCACCAATTTCGTCATGGCCGACGGACGTCAGTGCGCCGCCACCAATGCCGCATATCGCGTGCTCTACCGGATCCAGCCGAATCCGGTCGGCCGGAGCAGCACGGTCGCGCTCCGGGTCGAATGGCCGGTGCAGAGCCCGTCTTCGGGCGCATCGGCCACCGAACTCGTCACGGAAATTCTCTGGCCATGAATGGTCGCCCCGCATCGGGATCACGGGGGTTCACCCTGATTGAGATTTTGGTTTCCACTGCGGTTTTCATCGCGCTCATGTTGACTTTGATGAGTATCGTCGGAGCGATTTCCGAGTCATGGTCCTTCGGTCGCGGCATCGCGGAATCACAAATGCGCTCGCGGGCGATTCTCGATCTCATCGGGCGGGACTTGCGGCACAGAGTTTCTCAGCCCACATTGCCGGCCTTTGACGGAGGGTTTCATTTTTATACAGTGCAGGCGGGATCGGGTGGCGTCACGAGCACGGACCGGCGGCTGACCTATGTAGACTACAGTCTCGGCACAACAAATGCCACGCTTTACCGGAACGAGGCCGAGTTTACAAACTGGACCTCAGATCCGGCAAATATTCCGCTCGGGGCCACGAACACGCCAGGTTTTGCCACAACGAACAGCGAGTTGGCGACTGGTGTTTCCGGGTTTGCGTATGCCTATCTTCTCACGAACGGAGTCTATACAAATTCCATTTCTGCAACCGACCGCACGGTGGGTGTGCGGGTGTCGCTGGCAATTCTCGACGAACAGGCACTTGCGCAGCTCCGGGCTGTCGGGCTCGAGGGCGGTTTGCTTGACTTTTTGCGGGCCAACGCTCCCGTTACCAACAGCCCCGCGACTTCGTGGGAGGCGGCCTTGAATGCGGCTGGCTGGAAAGTCGGCGGAAGCGATCTCCCCAAAAGCGTGCGACGCCGCTTGCGGTTTTTTGAACGCACGTATGCCTGGGAGAATCCTTGAAGACATGAGAGCTTTTCCTAAACAAAACCGTCGCGGGATGGCACTGGTCGTCGTTCTCACCGTCGTGGTCCTTGCGGCCATCCTGGTTTCGGCATTTGTTTCGGTGGCCATGCTCGAGCGATCGTCTTCGGGACATTACTCCGCGTCTCTCCGAGCCGAGGAGGTCGCCCGCGCTGGTTACACCACTGTTCTCGCGGATCTTCGCCGAGAAATCTCCGCTGGATCGACCGTCGTTTCCAATGCCGGCGGAGCAGTCCTGTTCAACATGCCGCGCACGAATTGGACGATGATCCCGCAAACCAACATCGCGCTCACGAATGCCCTCTCGCTCGTCCGGTTTTCCTCCACCAATGTCCCCCCCGGGTTCACCAACACCGCGTGGTTCGACACAAACGCGCTTCCGCCCAATCGATCCTCCACCGTCAGCACCGCGACAAAGTCCCGCAACAACCGCAAAATTTCCGCCACATCCTGGCTGGCCCCGAGGTTGATCCCCACGAACTCGGCCGCCGCCGTCGCCGCCCTCACCAACAACCCTCCGTCCTGGATCTATCTGACGCGCTCCGGAGCCCGGGCCCTCGCGAACACCGATGCATCTGGTGCGGCCTCCAGTTCGCTCTCCAATACGAACTACGTCATCGGCCGGTTCGCCTACGCCATCTATGACACCGGCGGACTCCTCGACGCCAATCTGGCGGGCGCCCCCTCGAACACCGCCATCGTTCCCGCTGCCTGGGCGGCATCGAAAGCCAACCAGGCCTTCGCTGATCTCACTCAGGTCGGTCTCACCACCGCCCAGACCGCAGCCCTTGTGCAGTGGCGGAACGCCGCTTCCGCCGCCGACTCCAACAGCTACACCCGCTACATCAGGCAGACCGGACCCACCAACGGCTTTGTGACCGGCGTAAACGGTGACCGGAAATTCTTTTCGCGCTCCGATTTTCTGCGTTACGCGGATGTCAATGCTTGGACGCCGGACGCGATCGCCTCCTTCACCACCTTTCAACGCGACCCGGCCGCACCGGGCCTTTTTCCAACTTATGATGCGAGCACCTACAAGCCAGCACTCATTCCCGGTGGAGGTGCCGTTTCAGCCATCCTGGCCTCCAGTGCGTATCGGACAATTGCCTCCACCACGCCTGGCGCGACCAATCCGGCTGTTCTTCAGGTGCGAAAAGCGGATGGAACACCCGAGGTCTCGAATCGCTTCAACCTGGACCGTCTCCTTTGGTTGACGCGGGAAGGTCCCATTGCTTCGCTCTCAACGGGGAATTCCCTCTATACCACAGCCTTTAATGCGCTGGGCGGCACCCCTGAGGCGGCGGCCTTTCTGGCGCAAGGCACTGCTGCCAATATCCAAAAGTATTTTGGACTTTGTTGGGATGGCAGTCCGGCATCGTGGAACCCGGGCAGCCCTTCCCCCACCACGGGGGAAATCGGCCAGATGTGGGTCTATTGTTCTCCAACCGGCTCGCTCGCCTCACGCGCCGCATCCATTAAAACCCTGGCTCAGGCAGCCGCCGAAAACCGGGAGCCCGATCTTTTCGAACTGGTGCAGGCCGCGATTCTTGGCGGCTCTCTCGGCCAGGCCACCGGCGATCCGTCAGTTGCGTCAATTCCAAATACTAATGTCGTCTATGGTGAATGGGAGCGGCGTTTTGCTTTTGTTAACGGGATTGCTATGGGGCAGAACAAATCCTGCAACACAAGAGAGTTCCGTTTGGACAAGAACAACAAACTCTTCCACGCAGAGCCAAAATATCAAGTCGCCCGCATCATTGCAAATATGGTGGACCAGGCGGACGCGGATTCCTATCCGACGGCGATTCGCCTGAACGAGGAGACCGTGTGGGGTATTGAAGACCTGCCCCTATTTAATGGGGTGGGCATGTTTGCCGCCCGGCCTCTTACAAATGACCCGCTCATGCCCGATTCCAAGCAGCGTTACGTTCACCAATGGGCCTTGTTTTCCCTCTGGAATCCGCATGTTGCCGCCACTTCTCCGGGAAGTGGCCCTGATACTTTTCGGATTATCTGCCGCTCTGGATTCACTTCCCCCTATTTCTACTTCATAAAGTATTATCTGGCGGATGGGGTGACTCAAGCCAACAACTGGCTTCCAACCACGACCGTCAGTGAATCTTTTCTGTCGTCCCCTTCTTGGATCCAATTCTCCGCTGCCGACTATGGGGGGTTCCGCGAGCCGACCGTGGTCACCCCAAAGGCCAATACGACAACATCAGCGACTACGGCCTCAGGTGCCAATCGGATCACGGCGGGTCGGGTGGACTTGATGGGATTGCATACGGGAAGGATCGAAATGCCGGACCACCCGGACTATGTACCTCCATGCGCCGGCGTCGCCTTGTCCATCAGCGGAAACCTCACGCGCACAGCAGAAAATATCGTCAAGCTTGACGTAAGCCCCTATGATGCCAGGGGCCTCATGTGGGCAAATGGGAATTCCATGAACCTGGAGTTGCAATACCTTGATCCTTCAGGTGGGTGGCGGACATATGATGTTATTTACGGCTTTATCCCGTATTGGACTCAGACTGGCTTTACCAATTACCTCATGCCCGATGATCCGAACTATGCCACCGCTCTGGCCAATATGCAGGGGGCCGTATCCGCTGGGATAAGACGCAATATTGCGTCCGTGCAGGTGGCCATGGTCACGACCGGAGATTTCAAGTTGCTCGACCCGGCCCACTTGCGCATCGACCCCAGAACGTCGCGCCTGAATATGGGCACGACTTTGAGTAAGTATTCGGAGGTTTCAAACGGGACTCAGGCCTACAATGCTGGCCAGCTCGACCGCACATTAGCTCCGTATCGCACGGATGCCACCCCTCCAAGCAACTCTTTGTCCGATACTTATTCTCGCTTTGTTGCAAGTCCCATCGTCGGGCCAGTAGGTGCCTCCGCATTTTTTACGCCGAACGCGAGCGGGCAGACGTTCGGTGGAATGTTTGCAAATAATTATTTTGAGATTAACTCCTCCAGCAACTACGGCGATCCCGACCTTGTGCAGCGCTCGGGCGATGCCGGAAGCCGCGCCAATAACCACCCGGGAACCGTTGGCAATACCGCAGCCCGCCCCATTATCCTCAATCGCCCGTTCCGCAATGTCGGCGAGCTTGGCGTCGTATTCCGCGATACCCCCTGGCGCACCCTCGACCTCCTTTCGGAAAAGAGTGCCGATGCCGGTCTGCTGGATATTTTCTGCGTCGGTGAACCCCCTGCTACGCCTGGCGCCGGGCGTGTGAACCTCAACTCCGCCCCGCGCCAGGTCCTCCTGGCTCTCATCTCGGGCGGCGATCGCACGCCAAGCTCATCCTCCTCCCCCATCGCAGCAAGCTCCGCAACTAATATCGTTTCCGACATTATCGGCCGCCGCACCACGAATGGCCCCATTCAGTCGCTTTCCCAGCTCCCGGCGCTCCTTCCTCAGACCAACTCGGTGAGCACCGATTACCCCGCCCCCAAACTCCAGCGCGAGGCTGCGGCGCGCGCCCTCGCGGGCGTCGGCACCACACGCACCTGGAATCTCCTCGTGGATGTCGTAGCCCAGAGCGGCCGCCTGGCCCCGAATGCCAGCAGTCTTTCGGGCGACTTCATCGTCGAGGGGCAGAAACGAGTTTGGTTTCAAGTCTCGGTTGACCGGTTAACTGGAGAAATCGTGGTAACTCAAGCAGAGCCGTATGAAGAATAAAGAAATACTGCGATCGGAGGGCAAGGCTTCTGGCTTGCTGATTATTAAAGCATGGCTGGGGCGTAGCTCAGCACTCACCTTTCTGGCTATTCTTTGCTTGTCTCCGCTATTTGCCACACCGGATGACACGGCGGAAAAACCGTCCCCTCCGTTTTTGGCAGATATTCGGGAGCCGATTGCCATCACTCGCGAATTCAAGGGCACCACCGAGATGAGCAAGAAGCTGCCTGCCGGGAGCCAGCAGCTTCTCCTATTACGGAGCGTCACCGAAATCCGCGACTCCGTTCGGCGCGTTCTGCAGTTCTTTTCCGGCAGGCAGGAACCGGCGGAATTCTGGATTGCTCAAGGAGTGATGCTCGGAGAACATCCTTCCGCGCCCGGCTCCTTATACTTCGATGAGGGGGCCGCTGCCGGTGCTGGATCGGACTTGGTTTCCATCTTTCCCGAGGCAAAATGGGTCGACCTGAAGAATTTCGCAAGGTGGGAAAAGTTGGGCGGGCAGCTTTGCCGGGTGCATGTGGCGACTCTCCCCCCGACGCTTAGTGTGTATGGGGAGGTTAATGCCAACATCCTTTCTGGTGAAGCCACAGTGTGGATTGACGATGCCACGCGCCGCCCGTTAAAGGTGCAAAGCTCTCTCGACGTCACCTTGTTCAGCTACGGCCCAGGGCCGTCTTCTCCGCTGGTTATCCCACCTAAAATCGCCCAGACGCTCCAGTCCATCCATTACGGTCCAGGTGGCCAAATGCGTTAGGGCTTACGTCTCCCGTCGGTTTGCTCGGTCAAAGGGCGGCCCGGACGATTGAAGCCACCTCATTTCTTTTACTCATGACATCACTTTACGACCTTCAAATTTTCCTCCGTCAGCAGCTCCTGGAAAAGATCATGCCGTTCTGGATGCGGCACGCCGTCGATCACGTTAACGGCGGTCTCTTCACCTGCATCTCCGACGACGGCACGCTCCAGAGCCGGGACAAATACCTCTGGTCGCAGACGCGGGCCTTGTGGACTTTTTCCGCGCTCCATCGCCGGGTTGATCCGTCCGGCGGGTGGCTGGACGTTGCCGATGGGCTTTTCGAGTTTCTCCGCCATCACGGACGGGATCCCCAGGGAAACTGGGTCTTCGCGACCGACGAATCCGGCACGATCACAAGAGGCGCGGAGAGCATCTACACGGACGCCTTCGCCATCCTCGGACTGGTCGAATATTTTCTCGCGACCGGCCGATCCGCCGCGCTCGACCTCGCGCTGGATACTTACCGGAACGTCACCGCGCTTCTAGAAAATCCCGGTTCCTACCCAACCGCCCCCTACCCGACGCCGGAGGGAATGATCGCCCATGGCGAGGCCATGATCTTCTCGCTCGCCTTCTGCAACCTGGGCCAGGCCGCCAACGATGACGCGATCCTGGACAGGGGGCGGATTCTCGGTGGCATAGTGCTGGATCATTTCGTCCGCCCGGACCGCCGGGTCATCCTCGAATACATCAACCGCGATTTCTCCACGACGGACACGCCGGAGGGCCGGACGATGGTGCCCGGGCACGGGATCGAATCCGCCTATTTCCAGCTCCTCAATTTTGCCGGCACCGGCCAATCCGACCACCTCGACCGGGCCTGTGAGGTGATCCGCTGGTGCCTGGAGCGCGGATGGGATGAAAAGTTCGGCGGGCTATTTCTCGGGATCGATGCGGATGGCAAGGAACCGATCTTTTGGAAAAATGCGGACATGAAGCTCTGGTGGCCGCATACGGAAGCGCTTCCTGCCTGCCTCATGGCCTACGAGCGGACCGGGGCGGCCTGGTGCCTCGATTGGTATGCCAAAGTCCACGAGTGGGCCTTCGCCCATTTTCCCGTTCGCGAACACGGCGAATGGACGCAGCGCCTGGATCGCCAGGGGCGGAAGATCGACAAACTCGTCGCCCTCCCGGTCAAGGATCCCTTCCACCTCCCGCGCAGCCTGATTTTCGCCATGGAAAGCCTGCAACGATTGAGCGAACGACCCGCCTCCCGGGAGTTGGTCATCAAAATCGCCCTGACGAAATAGCTGTCAGCAGAGGGTTCATCCAAAAACACCTTCACAAAACATGTTATCATCGGATATAAGTATTTTCTTCATCGCCCCTTAAAATCCATATGTTTCCTAAAATGTTTTTATCCCAGCGCCTTGCCGGAATTCTTCTCGGATCAACCGCCCTTCTCATTTTCGCCACGGCGGTGTCCGCGCAAGAATCCTCGAGCCAACGGGATGAGTCAGCGAAGCCCCTGATCCCGATGCCGAACGGGAAATTCCTGCCCGGGGGACCCCTGGCCGGATACGAGTTGCCGGTCTCGCCGCAGAATACCGGCGAAGGGCCCGAGGTGGAGCTGTTCCCCGGTTCGATCGAACATTGGCGCGGTTACATGATGAAGTATATGCCGTTGCGCAGCTTCTTCGATGTCCAGAGCCTGCTCAAGCGCTGGGTGCTCGCCGACCTGCCCGGCATCGCGAAGGATCGCATCATCTCGTATGCTTCCCCGGTTTATCAAACGCCCAAAAATAATCTGGCAACCCCCACCGGAAAGACCCTCGACCCGGTCAAAGTCGTCCGTCTTGGCCCCGGGGATCCGAAAATCAAGCTCGATCTGGGCGAGCTGCCGGTCGGCCTCTACGCGCTGCGCGTGATCGGTGCGGTGCCGACGGAAAAGCTTCGCCCGTTCCGCCTCCCGCTCGTGCTGCGCCTGACGATCAACGACGGCCCGAACGGCGAAGCTTCCACCTATCGCATCCGGGCTGGTTACGTGGATGAGTTTTACAACGTCGGCACCTTCTACTTCCATGCGCTGACGCCCCGCAAATTCACGGCCGAATGCAGCGTGGACCCCATCTCGCAGGTAGATCTCCTGGCCTACGAAATTTCTCTCGATGATGTCCTGGCCGGCGCGGATCGCACGGCGCTCAAGACCCGGCGCTCGCTCACGCTCACGGATGAGGAGGCGGAGGCCGCGAAGGCCATCGCCGCGCAGATCAAGCCGGAAAAAGTCGCCCCTCTCACTCCGGAGGAGCGCCTGGCGCGCGACGCCGCGCTGTGGAACTTCCTGCCCCCGTTAAATGCGGCGGCCTCCCGCATCAACATCCCCATGATCGCCGAAGGCGTGCGGCCCGGGGCCAACGGCAAATCCATGAAGGATCTCGAAGCCGAATTCGGCGTCTGGGAACAGCCGTCGGACAAGGCGGGGGCTCTGTTCAACGGATCCGAGCAAATCTTCACGCGCAATCCGGACTTTTACGGCGTGCTGCTGGTCAACAAAAAGCTTGGTCTGACATACACAATGGAAGACCTGAAGGCCGGCAAGCCGCTGCCCGCACCGTATCCCATCCAAGATGACAGCATCGGAATCATCGAGCCCGACCCATCCAAACCGGATGGCGGACAGGCGTTTATCCCGATCGCCCGGGAAGTCGGCGCACGCTACCGGAAAGCGGCCACCAGCCACGCCGTCCTCCCCTGGATCAACACATGGAAAGCCACCGGCAACCCGGACTATGCGCGCGACGCTGCCATCATGCTCGTGCGCTACGCGTTCCAATATCCCACGATCGAACTGGGCAACTTTCTCGATACGACCACCTCCATTCCGCAATTCCAGGGGCGCGATCAGACCTGCCGTGCGCGCGAGACGGACGCGGATTTCCTCGGCCACTACGCCGATTACGTGGAGACCACCCGCAACTACGACCGGCTTTTCGACTACATCAAGGGCAACGAGGAACTGGCGCACTCGATCGGCCGCTTCGTGCCATGGGTGAAAAACAGCCAGGATGTGATCAAGCTCCTCGATGTCTATCTCGTGCAGATGACCGCGAAACGGATCCTGCGCTACCACTACAATACGGGGCCGACCGAAATCGCCAAGTTGGCCACCGCTTTGGGCGGCAATTCCGTCACCGCCCCTTGGATCGACTGGCTCTACAAGCGAACCTGGGCCTATCCGCTCGATATCTCGGGGCTTCCCGAAATCATGATCAGCTCCTGCGACCGCGAGGGTGTTCAATACATCGGCTCGACCTTCTACGGTCAGCTCGAAGGCGCGTCCCGCATCGTGGACCCTATCGAACAATACATCGCATTCGGTGGCGACAAGGCCTTGAGCCTCTCCGATCCGGTCAAATACCCGAAATCTCTCGCCCAGGCCTGGTGGCAGCTCAACACCATAGTGGGCGGCCAGGATTTCCCCCGCATCGGCGATGTCACCGGCCCGGACAAATCCCCCGGTGCGACCATGACCCAATACCTGGATTCCAGCTCGCGCCTCGGTTGGGAACTCACCGCCGATCCCCGCTTCGCCTGGACAGTGGTCAATGTGTTTGGCCGCAAAGGGGAGAGCGAAGCCGAGTGGGCGAAACTGCAGGCGGCGGCAGCGAAACAGCCCCGCGCGCCCTGGCTCGACCTGAACTCGCGGCACGTCGATAATTGGATGAGCGTGCTGGAGACCGGTCAGCAGCACGACGACTACCGCTTCCACCGCGCCGCCTACCTGCGCACGGGCGTCGGCATCGGCCACGCCCAAGAGGACGCCCTGGACCTGCAGATCGTGGCGCATGGATTGCCCATGACAATCAACGGGGGCCAGCGGTCGGGTTACTCCAAACCCAACGATCGCTTCACCCGCATCCACAATACCGTCGAGGTCGATGGGCGCGGCAATCACGAGGTCGGCCACGGCGCCTACGGCTGGCCCATCTCCCTCTCCGACGCACCGGGGGCCCGATACACGCGGGCGACCGTCAACCCTCTTCCTCCGGGGGCGACCCTCTTCCAAAGACAGACCGCCCTCATCGATGTGGACGAGGGCACGGGTTCGGAAAAACTTCCGACCGATCAGCAGAAGCCCCGCGCCAAGCTCCCGGGCGGCGTCACCACCGCGAATTCCTATGTCGTCGATTTTTTCCGGGTGAGCGGGGGCAAACTGCACACCTACTGTTTCCATGGCCCGGTGGATGACGATTTCCAGTGGAATGCCACGGGCGTGAAAACGGTGGATCATGTCAAGGCCGTCTTCGATACCGAGACGCCGGCAGGGTATCTCTCGGTCTTCGAGGAGGAGAAGGAAAGCAAGGCGACGGGCATTGCCCCGGCCGAACTCGAGGCGACCTGGCGCTACCTGCGCGGAAACGATCCCAAAAAACCGGCCATCGGATCGGAAGAGCAGATGCTCGGGAAAAACTTTGATCCGGCCTCCCCGCGCAAGTTCACCAGACTGACCGTCTTCGATACCGCCGGCGACCAGGTCCTGAAAGCCAAAGTCTCCTGCATCAAGGAACCGATCTTCTACAAATTCACGGATCTCATGCTCCAGCGGAGGACGAAAGGAAGCTCGCTCGATTCCGTCTTTGCAGCCGTGATCGAACCTTATGCGGGCGAGCCCTTCATCACCTCGAAGCGCCTTTTGAAAATCGATGACAACGACGGCCTCGCCAAGCGCGCGGCTGCAATCGAAGTTGAAACGAAGAACGGTCGCCGCGATGTCACCATCGCCGATCTCCAACCCGCCAAGACCCGCACGGTGCAGGCAACCGGCGGCACCATCCGCAGCGCGGCAGAGTTCGCCTTCGCTTCGACCGACGCGGACGGCCTGCGCCTTGCCACCCTCACCGGCGGCACCCTCCTCGAAACGCCCACTGTCCGGCTCGCTGTGCCCTCCGCCGAATTTACGGGGGTCATCGGGAAGACGGACTTCTATGGCATGTCGTTCCTCACCGACACTCCGATCCCCTCGCTGTGCGCGGGTGATCTCGTTGAGATCCTGCCGCCCAGGCGACCGACGGCCTTCACCCTCGCCTCAGTAAAGCCTGATGGAAAGGGCTCGCGGCTCACCACGACGCGATCCGGAAATATCTATCGCTCGGAGATCGGTGCCGTCGACCCCGAGGCCAAAACCATCGGGATCAAGGCCAGCCTGCCGCCCACCCTCGAAATGCTGACCGGCCTGACCTTGAGCAACGAGACGGGAGACAAGTCGTGGACCGTCAGGAGCTTAAACGGCGGAAAAATCCGCGTCGACGGCCCGATCACCACAGCGGATTTTGCGCCCGCGAATTACCTGCGGCTCTGGGAATACGGCCCGGGCGCGAAATTCCGCATTGCCACACATGCCGCGCTGAACAGGGTGTCTCCCGACACATTTGCTGTCAGCGCCAACACTCCGTTCAATCTCTCCCTGAAAGGATCGAAGCTGGAGACCTCCGACGACGGGGGCAAATCGTGGCAACCGCTCAATGCAGCCGCCCGCGATGGGTGGGTCGAGGCCACTGTCACGGAAGCCCTCCTTACCAAGCCGCACCTCGTCCGCGTCATGCGCTGAGCCCGGCCTGCATGAAGCCATTCCCGCCATTCCTGCAATGCGCAAGAGCGGCGGTGGGGTTGATCCGGGACTCCACCGGCACGCTGACTGCCAATCGAGATCCCGCCAAGCCCTTCTTAAAAAACAATCCATGAAAAACGCTATAAAAACCCTTCTGCTCCTGCTGCTCGCCGGCTCCGCAAGTGCCCGCGACATTCACGTCACACCCGCAGGTTCCGCTTCCGGCGACGGCTCAAAAACGAACCCGTGCGATCTTTCCACCGTGCTGGATGCCAGGACGAGCAGCGCCAAACCGGGCGACCGGATCCTGCTCGCGCCCGGACGATACGAGGGCCGCATGGATGGGATCAAACGCCTGCCGTTCGAGGTGACTGTCTCCGGCGCGCCCGCGCAACCGATCCTCGTCCAAGCGGAACCCGGCGTGCCTTCCTACGCCGCTCCACACCTCAATGGATGTATCCACCTCGGCGCGTCGCACCTGCAACTCATCGGCCTCGAAATCGGGGACCTGGAGTGGGATCCCTACGGCGAGAACCACCAGTGTCCGACCACTCTCTGGGCCGACGCCGGCACGGGCTCAAAATTGATCAACTGCAATCTCTTCGGCGGCGAGATGGGGTCGGGAATCTGGAAAGGCGCAGTCGATTTCGAGCTCTATGGAACGCTCATCCACGATTTCGGGTCGCTGAGCCGCAAAGAGGGACGCGGCAGCGGGCACGCGGTCTATACGCAAAATGTCGAAGGCAAAAAAACTTACCTCCACAACCAGTTTTACCGGGGATGTGGATGGAATTTCGACATCTACACCCAGCAGGGCGGGGTCAGCGGATTCGACGTCATCGAGAATATCAGCTTCCTCGGGGGATGGTATAAACCCGGCCAGAATTCCTTCAGCTTCGGACTCGCGGGATGGCAATCCGCTGACGGGATCCGCTTTCTCGGTAATATTGCCTATCAACCCCGCCACGACGAGACGTTCCGGGCGAACGCGCGCATGATCGTGCACAAAAAATCCGACATCATCCACAAGACCGGAGTCTTCAACGACAATTACGTCATGGGAGCATTCCGGGCGTTCAGCGCGTCGCGATGGGATAACCTGACCGTCGAGGGCAATACCTTCTGGGCCACCGGCCTCCTCTTCGATCTGGCCGCCGCACCCGGGGGCTCGGGCATCAATGACGCCTCGCTGGCCAAGCCTGATCTCGCCCACTATCACATCGATAAAAACACCTACATCTCCAACGGCAACCCCG
>CAZSDC010000061.1:0-15173 GCA_964605515.1 uncultured Chthoniobacter sp. | reverse complement strand
AAGGTGCTCGCGGAGGCGATCGCCCGCTACCAGCGGCTCAAGAGGAACGATGTCTTCTTCCTCACAGGTGTCGATCAGCACGGGCAAAAGGTCCAGCAGTCGGCTCAAAAACAGGGGGTTGCCCCGGCGGAATTTGTGGAGGGCATCACGGCGAAATTTCTCGATCTCTGGAAGAAGCTCGACATCAGCTACGATGCCTGGGCAGCGACGGTCGAGCCCGTCCACAAGCGCTGCGTGCAGGCAATGCTCCAGCGGCTCTGGGAGACCGGCCACTTTTACAAATCCAAGCAGGCCGGCCACTACAGCGTCCGGCAGGAACAATTCCTGACCGACAAGGAGCGCAGGCCGGATGGGGAGTTCGGCCCCGAGTGGGGGGAGGTCGTCCTCATCGAGGAGGAAAATTATTTCTTCAAGCTCGCCGCCCACCGCCAGTGGCTGCTCGACCTCATCGACGCGCGCTCCGCGGCAGGGTCCCCGTTTGTCGTCCCGGATTTCCGCGTCGCGGAGCTGCGCAATGCCGTGGAGAAACTGACCGGCGACCTCTGCATTTCGCGCCCGAAGTCCCGCCTCGAGTGGGGGATCGAGCTGCCGTTCGACAAAGATTTTGTCACCTATGTCTGGTTCGACGCGTTGTCGAACTACGTAAGCTTCGCCGGATACGACCCCACACCCGGTGCGGACAACGCCCTGTTCCGCTCGCGCTGGCCCGCCCTGCATGTCATCGGCAAGGATATTTTAGTGCCCCCGCACGGGATTTACTGGCCGATTATGCTCAGGGCGTGCGGGTTCCCGGACGAGGAAATTCCAACCCTCCTTGTGCATGGATGGTGGAACATCGGCGGCTCGAAAATGAGCAAGAGCGAGGGCAACATCGTGGACCCTGCGGCACTTGCGGATATGTTTGGCGTCGCGGCCGCCAGGTTTTATTTACTGAGCGACATCGCGACAGGCAGGGATGCGGATTTCAGCGAGGAGCGCCTGGTCCAGCGATACAACACAGATCTGGCCAACAGCCTTGGAAACCTGCTCAACCGCACCCTCAGCATGGCCAATCGCTACCGGGACGGAGTTTTGAAAAAGTCCGCCTCACCGCTCGAGCCGTTTGTGGCAGAAAAGTTGGCGTCGTATCTGCGGCGGATGGATGCATATGAGATCCATGCCGCCATTGAGTCCACGTGGGAAATCATCGTCCGCTGCAACGCCTACGTGGAGGAGTCCGCCCCATGGAAGCTCGCGAAGGATCCTGACTCCGCAGACAGGCTCGACGAGGTGCTCTATTCCCTGGCCGAAGCCCTTCGCGTCATCTCGATCCTTATCACTCCGGTCATTCCAGAATCGGCGGCAGCCATTCGTGCCCAACTGGGATGGGAAGGCCCTGTGAGCCTGGCCCAATGCGAATGGGGCCTGCTGGCCGACGGTCACCAACTCGGGAAACCTGTTCCGGTTTTTCCCCGCATCGAACGGAGCTGATCATGCAGGCACTCCGGGAAAGGATCGAGTATGCCGGCCTCGTGCTGTGCACATGGTTCCTGGGGCGGCTCCCGTTTCGCGTCCTCCGCCCGCTTGCCTCCGTCGCCGGCTCGCTGGCCTACTGGCTGGACCTGCGCGGCCACCGGGTCGCGCTCGAAAATATCGAGGCCGCCTTCCCTGGGAAATTTTCCGCTTCCAGGAAATCAAGAATCGCCCGCAGATCTTATGTCACGTTCGCCCGCACGATGTTCGAGCTTTGCTGGGCGCCGAACATGAACGAGGAATTTTTTAGCCGCCATGTCCTCTTTGAAGGCTGGGACAAGGATTACGTCCGGAAGGATCCGGCCAAGCCCGCGATCTACGCCTGCCTACACTACGGAAATTTTGAATGGCTGGCCCTCGCTGGCGCCTACTCGATCTGCCCGGGACCGGTCATCGCCCAAAGCTTCCGGAACCCGCTTCTCGGCCCGGTGTTCGACCGCCTGCGCTCCAGCACGGGCAACCAGGTCATCCCGCAGGAACGCGCGATGATCCGCATGCTGAAATACCTTAAGGGCGGCGGGAAATTCGGCATGCTCTGCGACCTGAACCTCGACCCGCGCGAGGGCAGCGTCCTCCTCGAATGCTTCGATGGCCTGCTCGCGAGCGTCACCCAAACACACGCCGCACTCGCGCAGAGAACCGGCGCCGCCATCATCCCGATCGAGTGCCGGCCGGAGCCTTCGGGAAAATACCGCATCATCCACCACCCGCCCATCGAATGCCTGCCTGACGCAGACACGCGCGACATCGTCCAGCGCTGCTGGAACGCCCTCGAACCCGGCATCCATGAAAATCCCGAATGCTGGCTCTGGTCCTACAAGCACTGGCGCTACAAGCCCTGGATCAACAGCGAAAGATACCCATCCTACGCCAACCACTCGAAACGATTCGACAAGCTGGTGGAGCAGTGGAACGCCTCTGGGGCCTGATCCCCGCTAAACCGCTCTCCATGCGTCAAGCGCAGCGGCGTTTCCCAAGCTGTCCTCCCACGACATGTGCGGCGACTCGAACCCGGGTAGCGCCTGAGCCACGGCGTCTGCCTCGAGGGCATACTTGTGGACCGACCCGCACGCTGACTCGATGGTCAGCTCATCTCCCCGATAAACCTCGATCTGCCCCGGGGGATTCCAGAAATGCGGAACCCGGATCCTGCCTTCCTCGCCAATAATCTGTAGATCATGTTCCCTCAAGAGACCCACCCCGCAGAATACCTGGCCAAGGACGCCGCCGGGAAATTCCAGCGTCGCGGCCGCCAATGCATCCACGCCCGTCGGTGCCGGAACCGTGACCCCCAGCACCCGGGACGGATTTTCAAACCGCTTCCCGGACGCGGCGCCAGCGACCATCCGGGCGACGGACATCGTGTAGCATCCGACATCAAGAATCCCCCCGCCTCCCAGCTCCTTGTTGAAAAGCCGCGAGCCGGGATCGAACGCCACTGCGAACGAAAAAGCCGCCTCGATCAGCCGGACCTTTCCCACCACTCCCTCGCGCACCAGCTCAGCAATCCGGGTCGTGCGCGGATGGCACTTATACATGAACGCTTCCATGAGAAATACCCCGGACCGCCTCGCCTCGTCCACAACCGCCCGGACTTCCTCAACGCTCATCGCAAGCGGTTTTTCACAGAGAATGTGCTTCCCCGCGCGCGCCGCGGCACAGGCCCACTCCGCATGAAAAGGATGGGGCGTGGAAATATAGACTGCATCCACCTCCGGATCCGCCAGCAACGACGCGTAATCCCCGTGCGCCCGAACGCCGCCAAACCGGTTCGCGAACGCCTCTGCGCCCCCGATGGTCCGGCTCCCAACCGCCACCAGACGGCCGGTCTCAGAAAACGGCAGTTCCTCCGCAAACTTACCGGCGATCATCCCGGTGCCAAGAATCCCCCATCGCAATACAGGTTTCATGATCGGCCAATTTGATCTGCTCCCGCTGGGGAAGCCATAATATTCGTTTCTTGACCTTTGTGGTCGGTTCCGGCATGCCATTTGTTCCGCAACGGGGCAGATTGCCCTTTTTGCTGCCCATACCATGACCTTTTGCCGATCATTTTTCCGCAGGTGCCTGCCGGTTTTGTTGCCGGTGGTTTTTGCTGTCCTCCTGCATCCTTTGAACGCCCAGACCGCCCCTGGCCCGGTGGTCAAAGACATCGCGGTTGAAAACGTCGGTGCCCCGAGTGTTTCCAAGGAGCGCGTGCTTGCGAACCTCGCCACCAAAGTCGGACAACCTTACAGCGAGCGGGCGGCCGAGCAGGACATCCGCGCCCTCTACGCCACCGGCGGCGTCTCCAACGTCCGCATATTCGCCGAACCCCTCGGCGATGGCGTCAAGGTCACCGTGCTTCTCCAAGGCCGTCCGATCATCGAGGAAATCCTCATCGAGGGAGCTGACCAAATCCCGATGAACCGCGTCCGCCGCGAAATCGGCACCAAGGTCGGCGACGTCGTCAGCGAGGAAAAAATCGAGGACGACCGGCAGAAGATCATCAAGCTTTACCAGGAAAAGAACTATTCCGAGATCGACGTCCAATACAAAATCCAGGAAGCCCCTGGCAACAACCGCTCGAAGGTCATCTACTCGATCAACGAAGGGCCGAAACTGATCGTCAAGCGCATTACCTTCGTCGGGAATGAATCGATCCTTGCCCGCGATCTGAAAAAGGTCATGAAGACGAAGCCTGAGGACATCCTCTCGTTCTTCACCAAGAGCGGCCGCCTCGTCCCCTCGCAGGTCGAGGAGGACCGGGCCGCCATTAAAACCCTCTACCAAAACCGCGGGTTTGCCGATGTCGAGGTCTCCGACGTCCAGACGCTGCCGGTGCAGCGCAACGGCGTCGAAATGACGATCACCATCGTCGAGGGGATGCAATACCGGCTGAATACTGTCAAAGTCGAAGGCGTGAACGTGACCTCGCAGGATGAGGTGCTCTCGCGCATGAAAATGCTGGGCGGGCAGCTTTTCACCCCGAAAGGCATGGGCGACGACCTCAAGGCTCTGCGGGATTTCTACGGCAGTCGCGGCTACGTGGATATGGTGGCGGCACCGGAAGTCCTTCCCGCCGGGCCGGGGGCGGTCGATGTGACCTACCGGATCGATGAAGGGGTCCAATCCTACGTCAACCTCGTCAACATCCAGGGGAACACCCGCACACAGGACCGCGTGCTACGCCGCGAACTGGCAGTCAAGCCGGGCGATGTCTTCGACACCACCCTCGTGGATGTCAGCAAGAAGCGGCTCGAAAATCTCAACTACTTCTCCCGCGTGGACACCTCACCCGCCGACACGATTGTGCCCGGACGCAAGGATCTGAACGTGATCGTGGAAGAGAAGCGCACCGGCTCGTTCAACTTCGGTGTCGGATTCAGCACGATTGACAGCCTGCTCGGCTTCGCGGAACTCCAGCAGACAAACTTCGATCTCTTCAACTGGCCGAACTTCACCGGCGGCGGCCAGAGGTTCCGGATCCGCGGCCAATACGGGCTCCAGAGAAGCGACTTCATCGTGGCCCTGACCGAGCCCTGGTTCCTCGGTCAAAAACTTTCCGTCGGCGTCGAGGGATACTACCGGAATGCCAACTTCCTCTCGGCGGTTTATAACCAGGCGAACCTCGGCGTCGCCTTCCAGGCCCGTAAACAACTGTGGCGCGCTCTCTCCGCCCGCCTGGAATACCGGGTCGAGCAGATCCGGATCTATAATGTCAACATGAGCAACAGCCCGGACAATGCCAATGTCCTCAGCGGGAACACCAACAACGTCGTCGCTGCGCCAGTCATCCAGGACTCCGAAGGCACCTACTCGAAGAGCGCGTTCACCGGCTCGCTCACCTGGGACACTCGTGACAGCCTTTTCCTCACCCGCAAGGGAGAGCTGGTCGAACTCACCGGCTTTATCGCGGGAGGTCCCCTTGGAGGAGATGTGCAGGACTACGGCCTGTCTCTCGAAGCCACGAAATATTTTTCGCTGCCGTTTGACCTGATCTTTCTCGTCAAGGGGCAGCTCGCCGTCGTGAACGGATGGGGCGGTAACACCGCCTCGGTGGACGGCGGATACGGCAGCGGGGTTCCGATTTTTGACCGCCTCTACCTCGGCGGAGCGAACAATATGCGCGGCTTCAATTTCCGCGAAGTCGGCCCGGTGGATCTCCAGGCCAATCCGATCGGCGGCGACTCTCTGGCCTATCTGACTTTTGAATTGACGTTTCCCATTGTCTCCCGTGTCAGGGGAGCGGTCTTCAGCGACGTAGGGGTTGTCAATGTCCGCCCCAACGACTTCAGCACGACCAACGCCAATGCCGACATCGGCATCGGACTGCGCCTCGACCTTCCGATCGGCCCGATCCGCGTCGATTACGGCATCCCGGTCGTTTATGATTCCTGGAACGGGCCTCCCGGAAAATTCAACTTCAATATCGGCTATCAATTTTGAACAATTCCGCGCGGTGATGGTCGAAACTTGACCAATTCATTTCGCAAGCCACACTCACCCACTCTCAACACCAACAAACCAACATGCTCAAATCCATCCTCTCCATCACCATCCTGGCCACGGCTCTCTTTGCTGTGGCCCCGTCTGCCAAGGCCGAAAACAAAGTCGGCACCTTGGATATGAACGCCATCTTCACCCAGTATTACAAAACCAAGGATGCTGAGGCTAAGCTCAACGAGGCCCGTGCTGCCGCCAAGAAGGAACTCGACGAACGCCTCGAGACCCTCAAGAAGGCGATGGACGACATTAACAAGATCAATGCCGACCTCGAAAAACCCGAACTCAGCAAGGACGCCAAGGACAAGGCCACTAAAAACCGCGACGAGAAAGTCAATGACGCCCGGAACCTCGACCGCGAGATCACTGAGTTCCGCGGAACCCGCGAGCGCCAGCTTCAGGAACAGTTCGTCCGCATGCGCAAGGATATCATTGACGAGATCATGAAGGTCGTGAACGACAAGGTCAAAGCCAGCGGGTATGACATCGTATTCGACAAGTCGGGCATGAGCATGGGCCAGATCCCGGTTCTCATCTATTCCCGCGGCGACCTCGATTTCAGCAAGGACATTGTTGACACGCTCAACAAGAACGCGCCGAAAACAACATCTGCTACTCCCTGAAGAGCATGACGCTCGGTGAGGTGGCCGCCCAAACGGGCGGCTGGGTGGCCCCGGAAGCCGCCGCGCACGAAATCTCCGGGCTGGCGTCGCTCGACGATGCCAACCCCGGAGATCTTGCGTTTTTCGGAAACCCGAAGTATCTCAAATCGCTTCGGAAGTCCCGCGCCACGGCAGTTCTCGTCCCGCATGGTTTTGGCGAAGAAGTTCCCGCCACACGGATCTGGGTCGACAATCCCGGGGCCGCATTCTCGGCTCTCCTGCCATCTTTCATCCCCCCGTCCGTGACCCGCACTCCCGGAGTGCATCCGACCGCCGCCATCCACCAGGACGCTCAACTTGGCGAGGGCGTTTTTATCGGGCCGTATGTCGTCATCGAATCCGGCGCAAAAATCGGGGATCGCTCGGTTGTTGACGCCCACTCGTATATTGGACACTGGGCTCAGGTCGGCGAGGACTGCCACATCTTCCCCGGCGTCACCATCCGCGAACGTTGCACGATTGCCAACCGGGTCATCCTGCACTCGGGCGTTGTGGTCGGCGCGGATGGATTCGGCTACGAATTCCGCGATGGGGCGCACCAGAAAATCCCCCAGACAGGTATCGTTCAGATCGAGGACGACGTGGAAATCGGCGCCAACTCCACAATCGATCGCGCCCGCTTCGGACGCACGTGGATCCGAAAAGGCACAAAAATCGACAACCTCGTGCAGATCGGTCACAACGTGACGATTGGAGAACATTGTATTCTCTGTGCCCAGGTTGGTATTTCCGGCAGCACGCGGCTGGGGAATTTTGTCACGCTCGCCGGAAAAGTCGGGCTCGCCGGCCACATCGAGCTGGGCGATGGCGTCATCTTTGGTGCCATGTCAGCCATCGCGAAGGACGTTCCCGCGAAAAGCATCATGTTCGGCGCTCCCGCCCGCCCGATCCGCGAATACAAGGCGACCTACGCCCTCCTGAAAAATATCCACAAGCTCTACGACCGCGTGAAAACGCTTGAAGCGCAAATCGGGAAAGCCGATGACGCCAGCAAACCCCGCGAGTAGGCTCGGACGCGCAGACGCAATTCCCGTCGCGTGAGTCTGGAGCCCGAATCGAAGCACGAGCGCATTGCCGAATATATCAGGCTGCACTCCGCAGAGGGCCCGCACCCCGCCTGCTACGAACTGTTCTTCTCCCTTTTCAATGCGGGCGATTACTTTGAGGCCCACGACGTCCTCGAACATCTTTGGCTGGAGCGCAAGGACGCCAACGCGATTTTCTACAAGGGCCTCATCCAGATCGCCGGAGGATTCGTCCACTTGCGCAAGCACTTCCTTCGGCCCGCTCACCCCAAGGATGGCAACAGGCTCGCGCCGGCCTCCAGACTGCTGGTTCTCGGGATTTCGAATATCCGGATGTTCGGGCCGCAGCACATGGGGCTCGACGTCAAAAATCTCTGCGCCCGCTGCAAAAAACTCGCCCGCGAGATCGAGGAGTCGGGGTTTCAAATCAATCCGTGGAGCCCGCAGACTCGCCCGCTCATCAAGCTCCTGCCACTTCCATGAGCTCGGATGGGACCTCGCCCGCCCATTGCTCGCGCAACCCGCCTCTGCCCGTTTTTCCGCTCCCTTTTTGCCGGGTGTCTTCTAATCTCTGTTGGTGGTTCAAAATGCCGAGCGTCGGATGAAAGTTCTTGTCGTCGAGGATGACCCCGGGATCGCCGATGTGCTCGAGTATTCGCTTTGTGGCGCCGGTTTCGAAGTCAGCAAAACCTCGTCGGGCAGAGAAGCGGTGCGGAGGGCCTCTGCCTCAGACTTTGTCGTTCTTGACATCGGGCTTCCCGATCTGGACGGGTTCGATGTCTGCCGGGAAATCCGCAAATCCTCCTCCGTGCCCATCCTCTTCCTGACTTCCAGGACAGAAGAGATCGACCGTGTAGTCGGCTTGGAACTCGGAGCGGACGACTACCTCGCGAAGCCGTTCAGCCCAAGGGAGCTGGCGGCAAGAATCAAGGCGATCCTCCGCCGGTCAAACAACCACCCTCCCCCCGCGCAGAACGGGCTTGTGCTCGACCGCGATTCCTTCACGGCATCCGTGGATGGACAGCCGGTCGAACTCTCCCGCACGGAGTTCGATCTGCTCGCACTCCTCGCGGCCCAGCCAGGCAGAGTTTTTACCCGCGAACAAATCCTCGACGGCGCCTGGCAGGACGGGGGATGCGTCACCGACCGCACGGTGGATGCCCACATCAAATCACTCCGCAAAAAATTGCTGCCAGCGGAGCTGATCGAGACCGTCCGCGGCGTCGGTTACCGGTTCCGGAAATGAAGCCTGCGCCCCGCCCGCCGGGACACGCGGTCCTCTTCGTCCATCACCTCATCAGCGCGATTGCGCCACCGCTCCACAGCCTGCACTGGAAAATCTTTCTCCTCTGCCTGGCGGCCGTATTCCTGCCCGGCGTCTATTTTGCGTGGAAAGTCGGGCAGGGGATAGAACGCAGCCATTTGAGATCGACCGAGCAGGGGATGATTGATACCGGGCTGGTCATCGCCGAGACATGGGAGCCAGCCCCGCTCACAAACCTGCCCCATGCCCGTGAGATCTTCCGCAAGGTCTTCAAGGATATTTCGCCGAACCTCCGCATTGTCCTCTACGATAAGCAGGGGCGGGTTCTGCACGATACCGGGGGAATTCTCCCAATCGGCTCGGACCATTCTTCGTCCCGCGATGTCCGCGCCGCCATCCGGGGTGAATATGGTTCGCGCTGGGAACGCGACACCTCCCGGCGGGTGGTCATTCTCTACAGCACGATTCCTGTTTGGAAAAACGGTGCGATCGTCGGCCTCGTCGGCGTGGTCAAGACGACTGCCGATGTCCGGAAGTCGGTCATCCAATCTCTCAAAGACCTCGCCGTGCCGACCCTGCTGGCCCTGTTCCTGGCCGCCCTCGTTTCGTATGCGCTTTCGACCTATTTGACCCGCATCATCACCGGCCTGGCCCGTCAGGCCGAGCGGGTGGCAGACGGCGAGCCGGGGGTCCGGTTGGAAACATGGACGAAAAGCGAGCTCGGAGACCTCTCCCGCGCCCTCGAAAAAATGCGTCGCAAGCTCGAGGGGAAAGCCTACGTCGAGGAGATGGCGCTCACCCTCTCGCATGAAATCAAGACGCCGCTTGCCTCGATCCGCGGAGCGGCGGAAATCCTCCAGCAAACCGGAGACGAGGACGTGCAGCAAAAATTTCTGGGCAACATCCTCGGCGAGGTGGACCGGCTGGCCGCGATCCTCTCCAATCTTCTCGCCCTCTCGCGCATCGAAACCGCCCCGGCTGATCCCGCAGCACGCACCCCGCTCGCCGAAACAGCCGCCCGGGTCGCGGCGATTTTCCGATCCAGGGCCACTTCCCTCGGCCTGGATTTCGAGACGCGGATTTCCGACCGGCCTTGCCGGGTCGGAATCCCCGCAGACCAGCTTCGCAGGCTCATGGAGGCGCTCCTGGAAAATGCGTTCCAATTCACGCCGCGCGGACGCAAAGTCATCCTCGAAACCGAACCGTTCCTCCTCCGCGTCCGCGACGAGGGGCCTGGGATTCCGGAGGAACTTCGCGAGAAAATTTTCGACCGGTTCTTTACAACAGTCAACCCGCTGACCGGCCGACGCGGAACCGGACTCGGCCTCGCCATCGTCAAGTCGATCGCGTCGCGCTACCACGCCCGGATTTCGCTGGGAAGCACACCCGGGACCGGGACGACAGTGACCGTGCAATTCACGGAAATCGCACCGGATTGATCCGCTTTACAGCCTCCACTGGATTCCGACCATCCCACCTGCATCAAAGGCGGAATATTCACTTCCGGGGTTTGTGCTGGAGTTCCAAGTCTGTGTCACAGAAACCGAAAGGGAGAAATTTTTGGACGGGCTCCAGGCGATCTTCGCGCCAAGGTATTGCGTATAGTCCGACTGGCCGCTGAAGTAGCAGGTCAAATAGCCGTTGTAATAAACGGAGACGTCCAGGCTGGAATTCAGCGCCCAGTTGTAGGTGATCGTGGCCCCGTAGGAGTGAAAGCCCGAATCCCATGGCGAAGAATACGGCGTGGTGGAAGCCACCGGATTGAACGAGAGCCCGTGGCCCGGCCGGATTTCCCAGTCGCAATTCAAACCGGCAATAGCCTCGGTGGAGGAGCCGCTCTTCGTGTAGTTCTTGAGCTGGGTCCACTGCTGGTTGCAGGTCACGTAAAATTCCCCCTTCGCCCGCCCGAGCTGAAAGTCCCGCACGGCACTGCCCCATGCGTCGAGATACGAAGTTCCCAGATCGGTTTGCCGGAGGTAGCGGTAGCCGCCGACATCGCAGCCAGCCGCCCCCCTCCAGCCGCCCCCCTCGTCTTGGCTCCAGATCGCGGATGCCGACGGGGCCAAATACCAGTCGCTCGTACCGCCTTGGGCGAGGGCCGCGTTGGTCGTGTAGCGGCTCTCCACGCTCCCATTCAAAGTGAGGCCGCATTTTTCTATGGGCCTCCACAGATTCGACTGCAGTTGAAGCAGCCTCAGAGCGGACAAGCGCTCGGCAAGACCGTCTGCCCGGGCTTCGCCTCCCGGCGGCAGAAGCACAAGGGCGACGATATACAAAAAAGCGGGCCGGCGAAACGGATGCATTTCTTAGAGAATGCGAATACACTGAGCGCCCGGGTTATCCCATCACAAACACGCGCATTTGTTCTTGAAGCGGGCACGGCATTCCCCATGCTGAAAATGGCACTATGCAGCTCTGGAAAATGTTCTATCCACCTCTCCTCGCGGCGATGTTGTGCTTGGCTTCGACCTCTCCTGCTTCAGCGGATTCGCTGGCACGCTTCGTCCGGGATCCGCGGCCCTGGCTCCACTTACCCGCGAATTCGGAGCAGCGCCAACCCGTCTATCTCGGGGCGACCCCTCGGGAATTGGCTCTCAATATTTCCCCGTCGGATGGCGGGAAGCCCGTCCTCGTTGAGTCGCTGCGCGCGGATGGCGAACGGCAAGCTCGCGAAGTTCGGCGCGCGCTGATCGCGGAGAACAAAATCCGGGCATCCGACGCGGTGGAATTTGAGGCATGGCCGGTGCGCGGCGACCTCGGCGAACTCAACTGGGCCTACGCGCGCTGGCGCGTGAAAGGTGAGGCCCGCTGGCAGTGGCTCGACGCGTCCATGTTGCCGTCCAGCCCGCAGCCCCATGTAGCCCCGTTCCTTCCAGTCCTGCTCGACCCCGCAAAGAAGAAGGACTTCGGGATGATCTTTGACGACGCGCTCAAGCTCAAGGAACTCTACGACAAACCAGTCTTCGGCGACTGTATGTGGACGGATCCCGCGCGCGACGGCGCCGTGATCGAGGCCTGGCTTCCGCTGAAAGAAAGGGAAGGCTACGGAAAAAAACTGGCAGGCCGCCTCGGGCGCGGAGAAAAAGTCCCGGCCTGCCGGCTTCTGCCCCAGCCCGCGCGGCTAACCGGCCGCCCCGCTACATTCATCCTCACGGTCGATTCCGAAGGCCTGAAATGGCCGGATGAAATCCGGTGGAAGCCCGCCCACACCCAACTGCCCCGCACGACCGGAGTCTCATACCGGGTCAACCACTGGCCTGGCGATTTCACGGCGGCCTACCGGAAAGACGTCATGGCTCTCGATGGCGAGCAGGATGCCGTGTTTCCGCGGAGCGGACGCAAGGTCCGGTTTACGCGGAAGAACAGCATCGATCCGCACAACCAGCTCAGGGATGTAGTCCGCTTCCTTGAGGAACGCTATCGCCAGCTCGGCATAAAGACCCGGAGGCAGGAATTCACATGGCGGGGAATTCCGCAGGTCAACCTCATCGCTGTTCTTCCGGGTACAGAAAAAGACGCCTCGCGGCGACCGGTCCTGATGGCCGACCATATCGACACCGCGTTCTGCGAGGATATTTACGATAAAAACAGGCAGCGGGTCTCGGCGCCGGGAGCGGACGACAACCTTTCGGCCACCGGAGTCCTGCTGCGCGCGGCAGACGTGCTGAAGGACAAAAAGTTCCCGCGCGACATCTGGCTCGTGCATTTGACCGGCGAGGAATTTCCGGCTGACGACCTGGGCGCCCGTTTTCTTGTGGGCGGTCTTCTACGGGACCGGCAGGATATCGAAGGCCTGGTGCTCATGGACATGATCGGCCACCGCGAAAGCGCGGATGACAGGATTTTTCAGGTGAACCCGGGCGACGATAAAGCCTCGCTGGACATGGCGAAGACCGCGATCGATTCGGCCGCCGGCCTCACCCGCTTAGCACCGAAACTCCGGACCCGCTTCGACCCCCGAAGCTACCTCTATAACACCGACGGCCTGACCTTCGCGGATGCAGGGTATCCGGTGGTATTCTTGAACGAACACATCAACCGGCTCGAAAATTTTTGGCGTAAAGGCTACCACCACACCACCGACAACTCGAAGAAGATGGATTGGAGCTACGCGTCCGATATCGGCAAGGCAGCGATCCAAACGGCAGCGACATTGGCAGAAAAACAGAGCCGTTAACGCATGCCTGCGCGGGCTGATGTTCTTCACGCAAATTTCATAATCGCTTCATCAGGATTTCACAAAAGCCACGCAGAGTGCGGGCATGAAATCACTTGTCGCGTTCATCTTCGCATCCGCACTGCTCGCCCAGATGCGGGCCGAAAATCTTTCCGGAGCGTCAGTCACGCTCCCCTATACGGAATTGAAGTCGCTGATCGAGGCTGGAAAAATATCTACGCCAGCGGAGCCGCCGGTTCCGTTTGCGATTCTCTCCACGGAATACCGGCTGGTGCCGGGGGAGGCATCTCTTTCCGGATCGGCGGCGTTCGAAGTCAGGTCGTTTCGCCAGGAGGCTCTCCTGATCCCGCTGCTCGCCGATTCTGTTGTTGTCTCGCGTGTCGAACCCGCGGAAGCCGCGATCGTTGTCAAAGAGGGATTTTACAACCTGCTCGTCGAGGGACCAAAACGCCAGTCCGTCACGCTTCATCTCGACTGGCGCGGCAAGAAGGATGGCGAAACGGTCTCGTTCTTGTGCGGGATCAATCCGGCCGCGATGTCGAATCTCGAGCTGTCGCCCGTTTCCGAAGGCGTGACAGTGGACGTTGCCGGAGCCGTGCAGGGGACGAAGCCCGGCACATGGCACCTTGGCTCCGGTGGCAAACTGGAGATCCGGACAGCGAAGAAATCCGTCGGCCCGGCTCAAACCGTTGTGGCCATGCCCGCCGTCGTGCGTCAGGCGAACTCCAGCATGCGGATCGTTTCCGACGGCACCTTCTTCAACACGACCTCCTGGAAAATCCGGCACAACACCGCTGTGGCATGGAGGCTGGCTCTCGGCAATGAAACGCAGGTGGTTTCGTGCAGAGTCTCGGGACGCGCCTCCGCCCCGGTTCTGACGGGCAAGAACACCATCGAAATCCGCCTGCCGGAGTCGGATTCCGAAACAACCGTCGAGATTGCCTACACGGGCAAGTCCGCTCCGTTCGGTCCGGTGCGGGGAGAATTTTCCGTCTCGTTGCCATCCACGGATCTCCTCGTCGAGAGCATGGATTGGTCGCTGGTTCTCCCCGCCCCGTTTTCTCCTCTGGCCGTCGAGGGGAACTGCGAGTTTTTCCCGGGCGAACAAAAAAATGAACTCCGCCTACGCAAGGAACTCATCCGCGGTGAATCGCCATCCGTCCGCGTCTTTTACCAAAAACCTGAAACCACCAAAAAACCATGACTCCACTCCGCCTCATCGCCATCCTGTTCATCACCCTCTGCACCGCCGTTGCCTGGTTCATCTTGGGAACGGCACTCAACGTGCGCACCAGCCAGTCGGGCATGAGCACGGCCCAGTCCGTCCTTGGCGGCTGGGGCCCGCCGATCGAACAGATCCACCCGCACGCCTGGTATCAGTCTCCCGGAGCCGGAGACGGGAAGGCATTGATCCGTCCCTCGGGAAGCAAGGTGAACATCTCGCTGGGATATGAGCCACGACAAAAGGGCCTCATGTGGTATCGCACGTTCGCGGCGGTCTTCCGGGGCGAATACACGTTCACGAATCCGACGCCTATCCCGCAAACGATCTACGTCCAATTCTCGCTGCCCTCCCCCGATGCGGGATACAACGAGTTCTTGTTAACTCTCAACGGCAAGCCCACCACGGCGAATGTCACCGGAAAAGCTCCGATCACCGAGGCAGTTGTCGTGGAGGCAGGGGCGGCCGCCACGCTTGTTGTCGCCTACAAAACCCGCGGCCTCGACCGCTGGACCTACAGCTTCGGCCAGGATTCCAGAGTGCAGAATTTCCTACTCCAGATGACTACGGACTTCGATGAGGTGGACTTTCCAACAGGTTCCCCCACCGATCGCACCCGCGTGGGCAGGGGCTGGGATTTGTCCTGGTCCTACCCCGACGAAATCGGTGCGCGCCCGGTGTCGATGGACATGCCGAAGGTTTTGAACCCCGGCCCGGTGGCCTCGCGGATCACGTTCTTCGCCCCGGTCTCGCTCATCTTCTTTTTCAGCGTCCTCGTCGTGATCTGCCTGATCCAGAAAGTGGACCTGCATCCGATGAACTTTTT
>CAZSDC010000060.1:0-15235 GCA_964605515.1 uncultured Chthoniobacter sp. | reverse complement strand
GACTATTTGATGAAAGCCCACGCGTTCTACGAAAAATACGGTGGGCGGGCGATCACGCTCGCGCAGTTCATGCCGATCGTGAGGACGTTCGCCCCGTTTGTCGCCGGTGTCGGCAGCATGACCTACCGGAAATTTATCGCGTTCAACCTGCTGGGAGCCGTCCTCTGGGTCGGACTCTTCGTCGGGGGAGGATTTCTCTTCGGCGGACTTCCCATCGTTCAGAAAAACATGAAGCTCGTGATCCTCGGAATCATCGTGGTCTCGGTCCTTCCGATTGTTTTCGAGGCGGTGAAGGCAAAGCTGGAAAAGAGCCGCGGAGCCTGAGGTTTGCTGCGGCCGGGCAAATTGCTTCCCGCGGCCCCTCAGGGAGCAAAGAACGCGGGGAGAAGGTAAACTCTGCCTGGTTCGAGGAGGGAGGCTTTCGGGAGCAGGTTCAACTCGATTTTCGTCGAGGCACGCGATTCGCCGAACATGCGGAGAAATTTGTCAAAGCTGTAATTGCGTTCGTATTTGACGACTTGGGCATCCGGCACCCCTCCGAGTTCTGCGGCCTTGTCGTAGGCGTCTTCGACGTAGCCGAGCTCATCTACTAACCGGGAGGCAAAGGCATCGGTTCCGCTCAGGACGCGTCCATCGGCAACGCCCTCGCGAAGCTCCTTCTCGTCGAGTTTGCGGGAGCGCGCAACGATGCCGACAAACCGGTCATAGCTCTGCATCACCAGTCCCTGCACGTAGGATTTTTCCTCCTCGCTCATCTCGCGGGCCCCGTTGAGCATGTCTTTGAATTTTCCGCTTTTGAAGATCACCGACTGGAGGCCGACTTTCCCGAAGAGCTCCCGGTAGTTCAGCGTGGAGATGATCACGCCGATGCTGCCGGTGAATGTCGTGTTGTTGCACATGATCCAGTTCGCTCCGCACGCTGCGTAGTAGGCGCCAGACGCTCCGATCGAATTGAAATAGACAACGACCGGCTTGTGGCGTGCGAGCCGGCAGATCGCATCATAGAGAACGTCCGAAGCGGTGATTTCTCCGCCGGGAGAATCCACCTGCAGGACAACCGCTTTGATCTGCTTGTCGTTTTCCGCCTGCTCCAGTGCGGCTTTGAAGTCATCCACCATCGAGTTTCCGAGGCTGCCGGCCGCCCCAAACGCAATCACGCCGTCCAAAGGAATCACCGCGACTTTGGACGAAGATCCAGAGCCATCCACAATCACCCGTTCCTCGAAGGTTTTCGGTTTCAGAAGCTTCACGCCCGCCATTCGCGAGGTGCCTTTCGCTCCGATCGCGGCGAGCAGGACCAAATTCACGAACATGCTCGCGCACACCGCAACGAACAGAAAAACCATGAGGCAACCGGACTTTTTCATGAGGCGAGCCAGAAAGTGGCGCAAAACCCGCCTCCTCACAAGCAGGGAAATCCGGCGGTCAATATGCGAAGAATGTTATACGATACGAGTCGTGAGCCTTCTTTTGCGTCGGACCATGAAGATGACGGATCCTAGAGCGAGGACACCCATGACCCAAGTGCTTGTTTCAGGCACCGCAGCTACCGATCCGCTGGAACCGCCGCTGCCCGCGTAGCCCGCTTGCGAGAAATCCCCGCCGCCGGAACTCCCGCCATTGCCAGCGCTGGAGGAATGGTCTTCTCCACCGCTGTTGTTGCCTTTATTGTCACTGCTGGAACTCCCTCCGTTGCTAGCGTTGGAGGGATGGTCTTCTCCACCACTGCTGTTACCTCCATTGTCGCCGCCATTGCTGCCAGAACCTGATTGGTCTTCGGCTCCGTTCTCCAGATAGACGGCGCCAGCCCATACGCTGAGATTTGAGGTTCCCAACACGATCAGGGCCGCAGCTAGGGTTGCGTAAAATTTCGCTTTCATCTTGAAGGCACTTTAGCCTCGCAGGAGAGAATGTCAACAACAAAACGCACAAAAAATGCAACAGGTTGTATCTGTGTAAACAACTTACGATAAGTTAGCTAAATAATTCAATAAATATTATAAGTTGCATAGTAAACAGTTACCTCGCGCACATGGTTGCGTTCCATGCCTGATCAAGTTCCGTAAGAAAACTCTCTCCAATCTACTTCGAGATCGTCGGCGCAATCATCTCCGCGAAGTGCTCTAGGAAGCAGACTTCAAAACGCAAGGCAGTGGCTGACCGGCAACAGGCTCCGCTTGGTGCAAGAGAGCCTTGATGGCTGCGAACGAAAGAGTCAAGCTGAGGAAAGTCGACCGCATGCCCGGAAAGCTCCGCTGGTTTCCGTGCAGCCTCGCCCCTTGGCCGGAGAAGGCGGCATCTGCTTCAATGAATCTCGACCGGGCATCTTGGCATCGCGCGGAGAAAGGATTTTCCATAAGGTTTGCTCACGATCCGGCTGTCGAGGATGACGATCGTTCCCGTGTCGGTTTTGCTGCGGATCAGGCGTCCGACGCCTTGCCGGAGCCGCAGGATGGCTTCGGGCAGCGAATAACTGTCAAATGCCCGACCACCTTCCGCCTCGATCGCTTCGAGCCTGGCCTCGGTGAGCGGATGGTCCGGCGTGGCAAACGGGAGCCGGGTGATGATGACGCTGGAGAGCGCGTCGCCAGGCACGTCCACGCCTGTCCAAAAACTCGAAACGCCGAAGAGAACGCTGTGGGGATTTTCGCGGAACTCCCGCACCATGCGTTGCGCAGGCATGCCGGTGCCTTGCACAAGCAGCGGCCAGCCCATTTTCTCAAAATGGGTTTCCATGTTCTCCGAAACAGCCCTCATGGTCTGGTAGCTGGTAAATAGCACGAACGCCCGCGCGACGCTTTTGTCCGTAAAATGCGCAATCCACTTTTCCAGTGCCTTCTCGTAACCGGAGTCCTTCGGCTCAGGCATCTGGCGGACCAGGTGCAGGCTCATTTGTTTCTCGTAATCGAACGGGCTGCCGATCTGGAGGGCAGGCACATCCTCCGCTCCGACGCGCTGCCGGAAATACGAAAGATCGGGCGTTCCGATGGAGAGGGTGGCGCTTGTCAGCACAGAGCAGGCGCCGTCGCGGAACAGCAGTCTACGCAAGGCGTCTGCAAGGTCCACCGGCGCTGTGCGAAGCGTGCAGAATTGCTCTTTGCGTCCCGTTTGTTCGACCCAATAAACGTGGTCTGGCTGTTCGAGGGCGAGAAAGTCCGTGATTGCCGCGCGGGCGGAGCGGAGTTTGCGGGCGGTATCCTGCAGTTCGGCTGTGCCGATCTCGTCCTGACAGCGAGCGGCCTCTGTGGCGATCAACTCGCCAAGTTTGGCCAGGTATGTGCAAACCTCCCCGCCGTCGGCCAACCCGGCTTCACGCACCCGGAATTCGCGTCCCTTTTTGAATATGCATTTCGAACTCACGCTCGCAAAAAAATCGTCCGAGACCGGAAGGACGTCGGCCACGGCTTTGCAGGCCGGGCCATTTTTCATGATTTGGAAAAGACCTTTTTTTGTGCGGGGATTGTAGAGTCGCTGGACGGCGCGACGCAGGCCGAGTTGGGAAACCTCCATGCCGATATGCCGCGAGGCCACCTCTTCGAGCGTATGTGCCTCGTCGAAGATGACGAAATCGTTCGCGAAGAGCAGCCCTCCCGTTCGGTTCTCCGCATCCTCGACCGCGCCGAGCAGGGTGAAGAACAGCGCGTGATTCAGCACGACCATGTGCGCTCCGGCGATCCGCCGCCGCAGGTTTTGATAATGGCACCCGGAGTTCTGCCCGCACATTTTCGGTGTGCACAAATGCTGTTCGCTGCGCACTTCCTCCCACACGGCCGGGTCCGGTTGCTCGAGGAAATCGCTGAGCGAACCGTCCTTCGTGGACTGACTCCAGTCCCGGATCCTTTCCAATTCGGACTTCTGTTCTGTTGTGAACAGATCTCCCGCCTGGTTGATCGCCCGTGCGAGTCGGGTCGTGCAGAGATAGTTCTGTCGCCCCTTCATCAGAAGGGCTTCGAAGTCCTCGTCGAGGAGCTTTTGCACAAATGGAATATCTTTAAAGATCAACTGCTCCTGCAGAGAAATGGTGTGCGTCGAGATTACCGCCTTGCGTTTGGTGCGCACGGCGTGCAGCGCAGCGGGAACGAGATAAGCCAGCGATTTTCCGACGCCGGTGCCTGCCTCCACCACGATCTGTCCTCCCCGTTCGAGCGTTCTCGCCACCGCACACGCCATGTCCTGCTGCTCCTTGCGATATTCAAACCCCGCACCATGCGACAGCCTACCGTCCTCGGAAAAAATCCCGTGCACCTCGCGCTCAAATGCGGACGCCACGGCGCTCCCTCCTTCTTCCCGAATTGAAATCATCTCCTGAGCATGCCCGAAAATCTTCCCGTGCTCAATGACCGTTCCAGGTTCATCCGTGGGGTTGTTGGTGATCAAGACTTGGCGTTGCGGGGAGGTGCATTTTGTGCAAGCATTACTTTTTCTAATACCGAAACGCCATGTCAAAACTTCCGCCCGCATTCACTTACCAGAAACTTTTTCCGCTTGGAGAGGACGCGACTGAATACAAAAAGTTGACCGACGAGTTTGTTTCCATCGCCGATTTTGATGGGAAGCCGGTTTTGAGGATCGAGCCCGAGGCGCTGACGTATCTGGCCAAGTCGGCGGTTCGCGACGTGTCATTTCTCCTTCGTCCGGCGCATCTCGCGCAGGTGGGTGCGATCCTTGATGACCCGCAGGCCAGCGAGAACGACCGGACTGTGGCCCTTACGCTGCTGCGGAACGCGGAGGTTTCCGCCCATGGGGTTCTGCCTTTCTGTCAGGATACGGGCACGGCAACGGTCGTCGCAAAAAAAGGCCAGCATGTCTGGACAGGCGGCCATGACGAGGAGGCGATCTCCCGCGGGATTTACGAGACCTACACCGGGGAAAACCTGCGCTATTCGCAGACGGCGGCCCTCAATATGTATGACGAGGTCAACACCGGAACCAACCTCCCCGCGCAAATTGACCTCTATGCCGCCGACGGGATGACGTATGACTTTCTTTTTGTCACCAAAGGCGGAGGGTCCGCGAACAAGACGTATCTCTTCCAGGAGACCAAGGCGCTCTTGAATCCCTCGAGCCTCGAGAAATTTCTCATCGAAAAAATGCAGACCCTTGGGACCGCCGCCTGCCCGCCGTATCACCTTGTCTTCGTTATCGGAGGCACGTCCGCCGAGGCCTGTTTGAAGACCGTAAAGCTCGCCAGCACGAAATACCTCGACTCGCTCCCTACCGAGGGGAATGCACACGGACAGGCATTCCGCGATGTCGAACTCGAGAACAGAATCCTCAATGCCGCGCAGACGTGCGGGATCGGTGCGCAGTTCGGCGGCAAGTATTTCGCGCTCGACGTGCGGATCGTCCGGCTCCCTCGCCATGGAGCTTCCTGTCCGGTCGGCATGGGGGTTTCCTGTTCGGCCGACCGCAACATCAAGGGCCGGATCGACAAAGACGGGCTGTGGCTCGAGGTGCTTGAAACCAATCCCGGCCGCTTCATTCCCGACCGTTACCGCCAAGCCTCTGCAAAGCACAGCGTGAAGATCGATCTCAACCGCCCGATGCCCGAGATCCTGAGCGAACTTTCGAAGCATCCCGTGACTACTCAGCTCGAACTCACCGGCACTATTGTTGTCGCCCGCGACATCGCGCATGCGAAGCTCAAAGAGCGCCTCGATCGCGGCGAGGGGCTTCCGCAGTATTTCAAGGATCATCCGGTGTATTACGCCGGTCCTGCCAAAACCCCGAAAGGATTCCCCTCCGGATCGTTTGGCCCCACCACCGCCGGCCGTATGGACAGCTACGTGGACCTCTTCCAGTCGAATGGCGGCTCGATGATTATGATCGCCAAGGGAAACCGCAGCAAACAGGTCACCGATGCCTGTAAAAATCACCGTGGATTTTATCTCGGCTCGATCGGTGGTCCCGCCGCCATTCTCGCCCAGGACAACATCCGGAAGGTCGAGATGCTCGAATATCCGGAACTTGGCATGGAGGCGGTCTGGAAGATCGATGTCGTGGACTTCCCGGCCTTTATTCTCGTGGACGACAAAGGGAATGATTTTTTCCAGCAAATCAAGCCCTGCGAGGATTGCGCTGTCGGCGGACGCTAGAGGTGTAATTTTGTCAGGGCGGTTGTGCCCACCGCCTGTGGAATTCACCCTCCCTTGGCACACCAGCTCGAGCGACAAAATTATCATCGCCTGCAGTCCGCCATCGTGCGCATGATGATATCTGGCCAAGCCCATTCCCGGACATGCTGAAAAAAGTCGTCCTCACTAACATCTATACATCCAAATCCACCGAAGTCGTGGTGGATACCGATGACGATGGCAAAGCTGTTCTGGGGGCGGGAAAAGCCCCCAATGAAACAGCGCTAGTCAGCGACATCACCGGTCTCGACGAGTCGATCTACCGGTTGACAGGAAAAAAACCCGGCTTGGATGAGGCCGTGACACTTTTCGCCGGGATGGCCCGCTGCCTGGAACGGAATATTTCGACGGTTAAAAGCCTGGAGCTCATGTCCGCTCGACTGAAGTCGCCCAAGTATCGCGGGGCGGTCGCAGACATTTCCCACCACATTCTGGCTGGCGACAAGCTGAGCGACTGCTTCGGTATGCACCCCGAGCTTTTTTCCGAGGATGTGGTGGCGCTGCTTCACGCCGGGGAGGAATCCGGACAGATCGCCGCCGTCTTCAAGCAGATTGCGCAGGGGCAGGGGAAAGCCCAGAGAATTCTTCGCAAGCTCCGGGCCGGCCTGATCTATCCCTGCATCGTTGTCGTTCTGGCACTCGCCGTGGTCATCATCATGGCCTTCACCCTCATCCCCGCCATATCGAAACTGTATGTTTCGATGAATGCGACCCTTCCGCTCGCGACGAGAGTCCTGATGGGCTTTTCGGATATCCTGCTGAAGCAACCTTGGATGGCCGCCCTCCCGATCATCGCGTTGATGGTGTTCTTCAAGTATTGGCCGAAGATCTACCGAAAGCCGGCCGTCCAGATCACGATTACCCATATTCCGACCGTGGGGAATATTATCCGCAAGTCGGCGGCTATGGTGAGCTTCCGCTGCCTAGCCCTGCTCCTCCATGCGAATGTCCGGATCGCCACTGCGCTCGAGATCGCTGCCAAGAGCTCAAACCATGTTGAGTTCGAGAGGTTTTTTCTCGCCGTGCGCGATCATATCGCCGACGGGCTGTCTCTTCCCGAGAGCTTCCTCATGGAGTCCCATCGGCTTGGTCCTGATGGCCGCACGATTGCGGCTGTCGTGCAGATGGCCGGGGAAACCGGAGGGGTCAACGAGATGCTGGATGAAATCGCGACCGACTACGAGGAGGACCTGGATATCGTGGCCAACTCGATCGACAAGATTCTGGAGCCGATTGTGCTCGTGATGCTAGGATGCATTGTCGGCGGGCTCGTCTATGCGATTTATGGGCCTATCTTCAATCTCAGTAAAGTGATTCTTCCCCACACCAAAGGATCTTCGCCTCCAGCGGCAAGTGCTCCGCGCTGAGCGCATGACAGGCGAATCGGATAGCGTGGCGGGACAGGTATCGTCTGCCTTCCACAAGCGGGGAGGCTTGTTCGCCAGGGTGTTGCAACTGCCAGGCCAGAGCGTCTATTCCAAGGCTCTCATGCTTTTTGTTGTGTTCTCCCTGCTTCTGGGGGGGGCGGTGGTGCTTCTCACCTCGGGCGTCATTTTGCGCGAATTCAAGGAAACCGAGCGGCAGGATATGCTTGGCACCCTCCAGAGGTTTTCCCTGATGCTGGCCAGAGAAACCCGTCCTATGGAGATCTCGCTGGCAGATTGGTTTCAGCGAAACCAGCCGCCTGCGGGCGGATCGTTTATCCTGCCCCAAGCCGGCGCGCTCGCCGCCATGCAATTGGATTTTCTTTCTGTTTCAGATTCCCTCGGGCAAATCCAGAGCACGGTTTTCCGGGATGCGTCTGCCCGCCGGAGCTTTTTCCACTCCACTCCCTGGCCGCGTTGGCTTACCAGCAGTCCCGGGGTTCGGCTGCCCAAGGCCGGCTTTATCCTCATGGGAGATTCGCTCACGGCCATCGCCTACCTGGATGCGGGCGAGGGGAGGCGGTTGGTGGGCGGGCGCATCTTTGACTCCGAGTCCCTCGCATTTCTTGAGGGAATGTTCGGGGCGAGAGTGGTTTTTAAGCCGCTGCGATCCGTGAATGTAAGCGGGGAGAAGGAGGAGCCGCTCATGGTTATGCTCGTTCGCAACGAGTTTTATGTTCAGGCCACGGGCGACAACGAAATCGTGGGGCACATCCTGATCCGCGGGATCAACGGCATTCCGATCGGCCAGGTCCAGCTCACTCAGGGCCGTCCGCTTTATGTCGAGGGACTTCATGCGGTGCAGATCTTTCTGACGGTCCTGACACTTGCGGGCGGCACCCTTTTCGGCGTGATGTGGCTGCTGCTCGAGCGCACCATCCTCAACCGCATCCGCGATCTCACAAAAAAAGTGGAGAGGGAAAAGGACACTCTGCCCCTGCGTCTGGATTTCACCGGGAGCGACGAACTGGCAACCCTGGCGCGCAGGATCGAAGACATGGCGCTTCAACTCGATCGCGCGCGCTGGAGCTACCGCGCGGTGGTCGAAGACCAGAATGAAATCATCTGCCGCTTTTCTCCCGGATTCGCCATCACTTTTTCCAACGGGGTTTTCCAGAGGACCTTCCCGCACGACTCGGAGACTGTGTCATTTCTCAAGGAATGCCTGCCTGATACGACGTTCCGCCTGCTGGAAAAAAAATTCGAGGAGCTTGTGCCGGAGAAGCCCCTGGGGACATTTCTGCACCAGATTCTCAACGAGCAAGCCGTTGGCCTCTGGCTCCGAAGCACGCTCCGGGCGAACTTTCTGGCGGATGGAACCTGCGCGGGAGGCCAGTGGGTCGCAGCGGACATCACCACCCAGGTCCAGGCCCAGCAGCGGCTGCAGGATTCCGAGCGCCAGCTGCGTGCCCTCTCGAGTCGCCTGTTGCGGCTTCAGGACGACGAACGCCGGAAGATCGCGCGCGAACTTCACGACTCCACCGCACAAAGCCTCTCCGCCCTCGAGATGAATATGAGTCTCCTCGAGCCGGTGATGGGCGACGAGCACATGCAGAGGATCGTCGCCGAGACGCGCCAGATTGCCCGCGACTGCTGCCTCGAGCTAAGGACGATTTCCTACCTGCTTCATCCGCCGCTCCTGGACGAAGTGGGCCTGCCGTTTGCCATCGAATGGTTTGCGGATGGGTTTGCCAAAAGGACTTCCATCGAGGTCCGTCCTCAGATCGTGCCCGGATTTCCCCGTTTGGACTCCGAGGTGGAAACGACCCTCTTTAGGATCATTCAGGAGGCGATGACCAATATCTATCGGCACTCAGGCGCGACGCGGGCGTGGATTATCCTGGACCGAAAAGACTCGGAGATCGAACTGGAAATCCGGGACAACGGATCCGGGTTTCCGACGAGCGAGGGGAGAACGTCTGGAGGCGTCGGCCTTGCGGGAATGCGGGAAAGACTTGCGGAACTCGGCGGACGGTTGGAGATTCGCTCCTCGCCATACGGCGTGAGTATACTTGCCTTCATCAACCACCATGTCTCTGAAGAAAATACGAATCCTAATTGCTGACGACCACGAGATCGTCCGCCATGGCGTCCGCAACCTGATCGCCAGCGTGCCCGAGTATGAGTGTTGCGCCGAGGCCACGACCGGTCGCGATGCGGTGCGCCTCGTCCAGGAGCTTCAGCCGGATGTCGCGATCCTCGACATCAGCATGCCGGAACTGAACGGGATCGAGGCGGCGCGCCAGATCCTGAAGGCCTGCCCGCTGACGAAGCTCCTGATCTTTACCGTGCACGACGCGGAACGGCTGGTCTATGAAGTCTTTCACGCCGGGGCCCATGGCTACATCCTGAAGTCGGATGCCGGGCGGCACCTCCTCTCTGCGATTGAAAGCGTCCTCGCGGGAAGGCACTATTTCAGCTCCCAGGTTTCCGAAGTTCTCTTCGAAAGCTTCCAAAGAAAGGATCTGCCTCACGCACCGGTGGACGAAGGCACCAAGCCCACATCGCGCGAACGGGAGATCATTCAGCTTCTCGCCGAGGGCCGGAGCAACAAGGAAGTCGCAACCGCCCTGGGCATCAGTGTCAAGACGGCCGAGACCCACCGAGCCACGATCATGCGCAAGCTCGGGCTCCATTCGATCGGCGAACTCGTCCGGTATGCGATCCGGAACAACATTATCCAGGCGTAATCAGAGCAGTTCGGCGATCTGGACCGCATTGAGCGCGGCACCTTTGAGGAGTTGGTCGCCGCAGACCCAGAAGGCGAGGCCGTTTTCCAGCGCGCAGTCGAGCCGCATGCGTCCAACGACACAGTCGTCCTGACCCGCGCATGTCAACGGCATGGGATACCCTTCATTCAGGATTTGGACCCCGGGGGCGCTCCGGATGGCTTCCGAGGCTTCGCCAAGGCTCACCGGCCGTTCGAATTCCGCGCTCACCGCGACCGAATGGGCACGGTAAACCGGAACCCTCACGCACGTTACCGAGGCTTTGAATGTCGGAAGGTGCATGATCCGGCGCCCTTCGTTCTGCATTTTCATTTCTTCCTTCGTATATCCGGTGTCGAGGAACGAATCGACCTGCGGGATGACGTTGAAGGCGATCTGGTGCGGGAATACCTCGTGCTGGAACTTGTGTCCCTTGGCCAGCGCGTCAACCTGCTGGCGCAACTCCTCAAGGGCTCTCGCCCCTGCGCCCGAGACGGCCTGATAGCTGGAAGCGAAGATCCTCTTCACGCGGAATTTCTTGTGGAGCGGATGCAGGGCCATGAGCGTGATGGCTGTTGTGCAGTTTGGATTTGCGATGATGCCGTGGTGGTTCTTGATGTCTGCACCGTTGATTTCCGGTACGACCAGGGGAACAGACTCCGACATGCGGAATGCGGAGGAGTTATCCACGACCACCGCCCCGGAATTGACGGCCACCTGGGCGTATTCCTTCGAAATTCCCGACCCCGCGCTGAAGAGAGCGACATCAATCCCTTCGAACGAGTTTAGTCCCAGGGGCTCGATCACTGTATCCTCGCCTCGAAACTTCAGGGTTTTTCCGGCCGACCGGGAGGAGGCGAGAAGACGGAGGCTGGAAACAGGGAAATTGCGGCGTTCCATGACGCGGAGCATCTCGACACCGACTGCACCGGATGCGCCAACGATTGCGACTCGAAAAGTTTTGGACATAATAAGGGAATATGACTGACAACGACAATTTTACCCCGGGCTGTTCGATCCGGGTAGATGTGGCGCGACAGACCCTTTATCTTCTATCGAATGGTGTTGAGGTCAAGTCTTGGCCTGTTTCCACCTCAAAATTCGGTTCTGGGTCTGAGAAGGGGAGCTTCAAGACCCCGCTCGGGAGGTTTCGGATTTGCGAGAAAATCGGCGCTGATGCTCCAGCATGGTCAGTGTTCAAGAGTCGTGTGCCGACCGGAGAAATCGCCCGGCCGGGCGGAGAGGAGGACGGAGTTCTCAGCCGCATTCTCTGGCTAGAAGGGTTGGAGGTAGCCAACAATAACACGCGCGAACGCTACATCTATATCCACGGGACCAACCAGGAGGACCTGATCGGCCAGCCGGCATCCCATGGGTGTATCAGGCTGCGCAATGTGGATATCGTTGAGTTGTATTCCCTCGTGCCGGGAGGCGCGGAGGTTGAGATCGCGTGATCGCCAAGAAAAAATATTGTCAGACCGTCGGGATGTGCCACAGTCGGACTCAGGCAACATGCCAGGAAAGGAGGGGAACATCATCGTGAAATTTGTTAAAATTCTAGCAGCAGTAGCAGTCGCCACCGCAGCTCTCAGCCTCGGCGCTTGCGCCAGCAAGCCAAAGCCGGCTCCGGCTCCGAGCAGCGTCGGTCTGCACAAGTAGGACCTCAACAATTTGTGCCGGGCGGGGAGAAATCCCTGCCCGGCCATTTTTTTGCCGCGGCACTCAGGCCGGGGTGAACAAAATCCTTCCGCACTGCGGGCAGGATATGATGGCTTTTTCCCCCCGGAGTTCGACGCTGGTCTGGGTGGTGACTTTCATGTGGCAGCCGGTGCAGACCTCGTGTTCTAGCGCAACGACGGCGGCTGCATTTTTCGTTTGGAAGAGCCGGTTGTAGCGGTCGAGAAGGTCCTCATCCAATTCGGAGGCCGAGGCTTGACGGGCGGTCTCGATCTCGGCGATGCGGGTTTTCAAGTTGGACTCCTTTTCACCCAGATTCGTGATCTGGGCTTCATACTTGGCCTTGTCGGCGGCGTAGGTTTGCTCCGCAGAGGAGATCTGAGGCTTGAGGGATTCGGCTTCCTCCATCAGCTCGATTTCCCGGTCCTCGATCTGCATGACCGATTTTTCCACGGTCTCGATTTCATGTGCGAGCGCAGAGAATTCCTCGTTCTTGCGGGTCTGCATTTGCTGGGTCTTGTATCGGGCGATCTGGTCGCGCTTCGACGCGGCCTCGACTTGCAGGGATTTTTTCTGGACCTCGATCTCCTTGGCTCGACTCCGGGCATTTTCGAGGCGGGAGGCAGCCTCGGCGATCAGGCGTTGTTTGGCGGCTTGCTCGGTGGGGATAGCGGCGAGCTCGATGCGGAACGTGCGGAGCCGTTGGTCTTTGTCCTGGATAGCGAGAAGTTTTTCGATGGCCTCAATCATTCGAACATCATGCGGGTTCCCGGGAAATATATCCAGCCGCAGTTTTCGGCGGGCGAAAATCAGCTCTACGAGCCAATCACTTACTTTCTCGCAAACGGCGCGGAGATCGTATAAGCTGTTTTCATGGAAAAAACCGTGGTTCCCGTTCAGATCCGGGCTCTGATTCCGACCAATGCAGGGTGTGCGGTTTTTCTTGGAAACGAGGACAAGGTCTTTGTGATCTACGTGGATCAGGGAGTCGGGGCGGCGATCGGAATGTTTCTGAGCGGAGCCGACAAGGAGCGTCCGCTCACACACGACCTGCTGGCGCATGTCCTGGCTGCGGTGGGGGCAAAGGTTGAGCGTGTCGTCATCAACGATCTCAAGAACGGCACCTATTTTGGCCGGTTGATTCTGTCTGCGGAGAATGAGCTCCAGCAGAAGAAAATTATCGAGCTCGACGCCAGGCCGAGCGACTGCATGGCGATGGCAGCCCAACAAAAGGCCCCGATCTACGTGAGCGGAGTTGTCTGGGAGGAAGTCGAGGATACTTCGGAGCTCCTGCAAAGCCTGCAAGAAGACCAGCCTCCTTCCGGCGACGGAGGTTGATTCGTGCCGGTCAAAACAACCCGGCCTAAAGGAGTCTGGCGTTCAGCGCAGCCTCGGCGAGGGCGAGGTCGCGAGGGAACGTGACTTTGAAGTTCAGGTTTCCGTGGAGGATGGCCCTCGGTCGCAGCCCCGCTTGTATCAGAGCCGAGATCTCGTCTGTCACACCCTGTCCCGCCGACCTGGCTGCTTCGATTGCCCTGAGCAAGGTGTCGCATCCGGCGACCTGCGGTGTCTGCATCGCCCAGAGTCCATCCCGGGAGACGGTCTCGACGAGATGACCGGCTCCGGCGGCCCGGTGGAGAGAATCGGCGACAGGTTCGGCCGCGACGGCGGAGCCCCACTCTGCCGCGGCGGCAACTACCAGAGAGATGATTGCCGGTGTTACCAGCGGCCGCGCGGCGTCGTGCACCGCGACAAGCGCTGGTGCACGCGATTCGAGCGCCCGCAGCCCGTTCAGGACGGAGTCCGCGCGCTCCGCTCCGCCGGCGACAATCGACCCGAATTTTTTGTATGGGGCGGCGAGTGCGGACAGTTCCTCCAGCCGCGACTCCGCGCAGACGAGAACGCACTGGCCGATGTCGTCGCAAGCTTCGTAGGCGGCCAGCGACCAGGTGACGAGCGGGCGTCCGGCGAGCGGTGCCGTGAGCTTGTCGAATCCCATGCGGCGGCTCCCACCGGCGGCAACAATCAATCCCGAGGCGCGGATAGTCTGGGTTTCCATTCTCCGCTTATCTCACTGAAATCCGGAAACGGAAAACGGAAAACGCAGGTATTTTTCGGGTGCCGATTTTCTCCTCGCTCCGGCCCGTGTCGCTTCGTAATAACGAGGCAATGAAAAACTCCCTACGCATTTTTCTGATCTCCGCGTGCGCCGTGATGAGCTGCAACGCACAGGTCGAGCCCCAGTATCAGAAGGATGCGGCAGGTTCGAAGGACCATCGGGCGACGGAGCGTATTGATGGCTCGGTCATTCTCCGGCAGACATCAAAAAAGTTCGCCGCCCTCACTGTTCCACTCGAGCGGGTCGTCTTCGATTATAGCGCGCAAACCTTCAAGCCGTTCAACAAGCTGAAACCCGAGGGCGCGCTCACAACAACATTTTACCGGCTTCCGAAGGACGCCTCGACGCTGGAATGCATCCGGGCCTACGAGTCAGCTCTTGCGAAAAACGGATTCGAGGTGGTTTTTGAAGGCGGTAGCGGTGGTAGTCCGACGGGCGATTCCAACACCCTGGACAACGGTTACGGGCGATTCCTTGCCCAAGTTTACGAGACGGAGAAAGATTACGACATCCAGCAATATACGCTGCCAGGCTCTGATGATTTTCGCTATGCGGCCATGAAAAAAACCGGCACCGACGGGGCGGGGGATGTCTATGCCACGATCTTCTGCGGGGCGATCACCGGAGCTTGGAAGGCGCCCGAGAAGGGGATTGAAACAGGAACAGTCCTGGCACGCGTTGATGTGCTCGAAGAAAAACCGAGAGCCGACCGCATGGTGCTCGTCAAAGCCCCCGAAATGGAAACCCAGATCACCTCGACCGGACGGGTCGCCCTCTACGGAATTCTCTTCGATTTCAACAAGGATACGGTCAAGCCGGAGTCCGACCCAACGCTCACGCAAATCGCCGCACTCCTGAAAAACGAGCCTTCGCTGAAGCTGCTTGTCGTCGGCCACACTGACAACGTGGGCGAATTCGAATTCAATCGGGATCTCTCCACCCGCCGTGCCAACGCGATCGTCCAAGCGCTCGTCTCCCGGTTTGGTGTCGAAAAGTCCCGCCTGTTCCCGTTCGGCTGCAGCTTCGCAAGTCCCGCAGCTCCGAACACCACCGACGAAGGCCGTGCAAAGAACCGCCGAGTCGAGCTCGTGCGCTGGAATTAGACCGGCTTTTGCTCGTTCCTACATGCTCATGCCGCCGTCCACTGCCAGGACCTGGCCCGTGATGAACGAG
>CAZSDC010000059.1:0-15510 GCA_964605515.1 uncultured Chthoniobacter sp. | reverse complement strand
GTATTGTGGTCGCGGTGGGTGACCGGGATGCCCGCATAGGCGGGTCCGGCGATTGCGGAACTCACCCCGGGGACCACCTCGAACGCGCAGCCGGCTTCGGCCAGGGCGACAGCCTCCTCCCCCCCTCTCCCGAACAGGAATGGATCTCCTCCCTTGAGCCGCACCACGGTCTTGCCCGCCTTCGTCTTCTCCACAAGAAGGGCGTTGATCTCCGGCTGCGCGAGCGTGTGCGTGCCAGCTTTCTTGCCGGCGTAAAGAATCTCCGCGCCTTCCTTCGCGTATTCGAGAAAAACCGGATTGCTCAAATAATCATAGACCACCACATCCGCGATTCCGAGGCACTCGCGGCCCTTGAGCGTCAGGAGGAGAGGATCACCGGGCCCGGCCCCGACAAGATAACAGATTCCATGGGTCATTTGCGAAGGATGCAGGGAAATCCGCCGCGGATCAAGGGGCGGAAGTTTCCAGCGCTCAGTTTTCAGTGTTCACCGCAGAGGCCGCGCCGATGTCGGAAAGCTGGCGTTTTCTGAATGCTGAAAACTTCACAGCAGGCACTTCTCACCTTCGGCATTCTTGGTTACCCACTCGATCAGTTCATGGATCGGCATCGGTTTTGCGAAGAAAAAACCCTGCCCGTATTCCACGCCGAGATTTCTCAGGTAGTCCACCTGCGCGGGATGTTCGATGCCTTCCGCAATCAGTTCCAGTCCGCACGCCCGGCCGATGGAGACAATCTGGTCCACCAGCCCCGAGCTTTTGGATTCGTTCGTGATGCCATCCACGAACGCCTTGTCCACCTTGAGGAAATCGAAGGGAAACAGGGAGAGGTAGCGGAGGTTGGAATAGCCGGTCCCGAAGTCATCAACCGCCAGGCGGATGCCGAGATCCTTCATGACGCGAAGCTGGCCGAGGGCGGAGTCGGTCAGGGATGTGCTCTCGGTCAGTTCGAAAGAAATGTTTTTGTAGCTGATCCGCCCCTTGATGAGGCGGTCAACGTGTGCCGGGAACGATGGGTTCGTCAGCGTCTGGACAGGGATGTTGATCGCCGCATGAAGGTAGGGAAACGCTTTGAACACCGGCACCAGATCCTCAAGCGCCCGCACCATCATGCACTCGGTCAACTCGGTGATCACGCCGGTGCGCTCGGCCTCCGGGATGAAGGCAAGCGGAGGGACAAGCCCCCGCTTGGGATGCTGCCAGCGCATGAGAACTTCCATGCCTGCACATTTCCCAGTCTGCAGATTCAGAATCGGCTGGTAGTGGGCGATGACCTGCCGGAGCCGCGCGGCCTCACGGAGTTCGGATTCCAACGAAAGCGTCTGCGCGTTCGTCACCCAAGCCGCCATGAAGAAACAGAGCGCAAGCACAAGCGCAAGCCCACCATAGAGAGGGAGGCTTTGGCCCCAGAGTGCCCAGAGCGCCCGCTTGGGAAAAACGGCGACCACCAAGTAGTTGTATCCTGGCACGACCCGCGAATAAATCAGGTCTCCATCCGTCTCGGAGAGCCCGATCGGCGGAACCTTGGCGGGAGGAGAGGCCTTGAGTTCAGCGTTGACCGATTGATCCAGAATAACGCCGTCCTGCCGCATAAAAAAGACCGCTTGGTCACCATTGCGATCCCCGTATCGCATCAACTCACCGATAGTTTGAGTCGGAATCGAAAGCCCGAAAAAATAGCCCTTTCCCGGGTTGTAGTTGATGATGATGGAATCGGCACGGTCGCCCTGGCTGGGACGGGCAAGCAGCCGGACCTCTCCGGTCGAACCGAGTTGGCACAGGGTAGGATCCATCGAAGCTGGGAACTCAAGGATCCCGATATCCGAACAAGCCAGCTGCCCATCTTTCACCATCCACGCCTCGCGGAATATCGTGCTCTCAAGGACCAGCCGCCGCAACGAGGCAGCCGTCTGCGGAGAGACTGCTCCCTGGGTCGCTTGGTCGATGCCCTGCAATTTCGAGCGCGCCCCGTTAACGAGGCGGCTGATCGCATCGGCCCACAAACCGGTCTTTTCCTCCATCGACTCGATCGCCGCCCGGCGCGTCTGCCGGTAGGAGAGGGACGCGGAACCTCCGATCGATGCCAGCGCGCCCAGGATGGCCACCCCCATGATCAGGATACGAACAGTGCGGTTCTGGAGGGCGGGAAAAGGCATGTCAGTTCGAGAAGGGAATACGACAGGGCTTCACTCATATCATGGATTTCGGGCCGTGAAAAGACCCGAGAAAGTCATAGCCTTTGCGTTTTACCAATTGCGTGTGGCGCTCCGGCATGGAAAATATGTCCCCATCAGCAAGAAATACTACAGTTGGGAAACGCGTCGTCGTCGGCAGGGTAAGCCGTTTTACAAACGCAAACGGCTCTGGATTCCGATCGGAGTTCTCTGCCTTGGGGCGTTTGCCGCATGGGTTGCCTTCGGGGTTTTGTCTTATCATTTTGAAAAGCGCGCGCAGGAGTTTGATCTTGCGAGGGTCGGCAGCATGGAGGCGGCCTCGGTCCTCTACGATCGCAACGGTCACGACTTCGGGAAAATCTTCATCCAGAACCGCCAGCCGGTTCCCTACGACCAGATCTCGCCGATGCTCACCAAGGCGGTCATCGCCGCGGAGGACAATAAATTCTACGAGCACGACGGGGTGGATTACTTCGGGATCCTGCGGGCCATGATCGCGAATTACCGGCGGGGAAAAATTTCCCAGGGCGCCAGCACGGTGACCCAGCAGCTGGCCCGGAATTCCTTCGAACTTCACGAGCGGACCTACCAGCGGAAAATTGTGGAGATGTTTCTTTCGTGGCGGATCGAGAAGAATTTCAAGAAGGACCGGATCATGGAGCTTTACCTCAACCGGGTTTACTTCGGGAGCGGGTTTTACGGGGCAGAGGCTGCGGCGCGCGGGTATTTTGGGCGACCTGCCAAGGACCTCGACCTCGGCCAGTGCGCCATGTTGGCGGGTCTGCTCAAGAGCCCGCAGTCCCTCTCACCATGGAACAATATCGAAGGTGCCACCGATGTCAGAAACTTCGTTCTGAGGCGGATGCGGGAGATGGGATTTATCACGAAGGAACAGCTGAAGGAGCAGACTGATCTCAAGCTCTATGCGGTCAAGCGCATGAACCCGTTCAAGCTTTCCTATGCGGTGGACATGATCCGCCAGCAGGCGATCAAAGCGCTGGGATTTGACGATGCTATGAACGGCGGATACCGGATCGAGACAACGCTCGATGCGGACATGCAGCGCGTCGCCGAGCGCGCGACAAGGGAATTTCTCTCGCAGGTCGAGTCTACCCCTGGCTACTCCCACCCGACGTTTGCCCAATACCGCGACTCCACAAAAACAATCGAGGACGCGATCAACAAGGGGAACATGACGGTCAAAATGCCCGAGCCGAAATACCTCCAGGGCGCGGCGCTGGCCCTGGACAATTCGACAGGCGGAATCCTTGCGCTGGTGGGCGGAAGGGATTTTAAGCACAGCGAATACAACCGTGCCTTTCAGGGCACCCGGCCGATGGGCACCGCGTTTACTCCCATGGTCTTCGCCACAGCCTATGAAGCCGGTATATTTCCGGGTGAAATCGTTCAGGACGCCTGCATTGACAACCGTTATGTGATGGTCGGCGGCGAGACCGGCATCCTCGGCGAGTGGGGGGTGGAAAGGGCTGACAACGAATATGAAGGCCCGATGACCACCCGCGAGGCGCTCGTGAAAGGGAAAAATGCGGCCACCGTCCGCCTGGGGATGAGGACCGGACTCGATCCCCTGAAAAAACTCACTGCAGCTGCGGGCATCACCTCACCGCTGCGCGATTACACCAACAGCTTCCTGGGAAGCAGCGAGCTGACCCTCGACGAGATGACGCTCGCCTTCACAATGTTCCCGAACGGCGGAAGGCGCGCGAACGAGGCCCATATCATCAAGCGGATTCTGGATGCCGACGGAACCGTTATCTACGAGGCACCGCGCTCGATGGTCAAAGTCATTTCCCCGGCGGCGGCATTTCAGGTCCACGCTGCACTGGAGGAGATCATGAAGCGGGGAGCCGGGGCGGTTGCCGCGACGGAACTCGGTCTCGGCCAGTTCCCCGTCGCGGGAAAATCCGGCACCTCCTATAATTTCACGGACGCCTACTTCTTCGGCTACACCAGTACTGTGACCTGCGGGGTATGGGTGGGTTTTGACAAGCCGACCAAGATCTACCGCGGCGCATTCGGCAAGGACCTCGCTCTACCGATCTGGGCAAAAATCATGAACGCCGCCGCGACGGCTTTTCCTCCGCAGCCGTTCGTGAGGCCACCCGAGCTCCGGGAGGTGGAGATCTGCCGGACATCCGGCCTGCTCGCCACGCCGCGCTGCAAGCTCGATTTTGTGGATGCCTCGGGAGGGATATCAAGCTCCCAGCCGCTAACCTACACCGAATATGCCACCGAGGCGGAGGTCCCAAAAATCCGCTGCGACATCCATGGCGGCGGGGTGAGAAACTACACAAAGCAATACGATGAGGCCGAGTGGCCGCGCGCATCCGCGGCTGTTGACTCCGCGACGATCCGCCCGATCGCCGTCACCGCCCCGACCCTCCTCGGCTTTAACGACGTTTACCAATCCATCCGCCCGGGGATGACAATGCTCGATGACGGCTCGATCCCGGTCGCGAAGGCGATCCCGGTGAACGCGGGGAAAGACGAGAAAAAAAATGATGACCGGCCGCAGGGTGCTCCAGGGCCCGAGGCCGAGCCAAACACGCCCGCCCCGGAGCCCGAGGTCCGGAAGGCCGAGAGCCTCAAGCCCCTTGACTCCCCTCTCGACAAGCCCGCAATTCAGCTCCCGCCGCCGCCCTCGATGGATTTCTGATCAAAGATGGAATCCCTCATATCGCCCATAATTTCCGGCCGGAAGTGTTATGCGGGGTTTCTCGTGACCCTCACATTCCTCGCCTCCCTGGCCGCCGCGCCGGCGGCGGAGGTCCTCTCGCTGGACCTCCAGGACGCAATCCGCATGGCGCTTGGAAAAAATTTCCAGATCCGGGCCGAGCGGTTCACCCCGCAGATCGCGCGGGCGAAACAACTCTCGGCCTCGGGCAAATTCGACCCCATCGCCGAGGTGTCGGTGACCCATGACGAGAACACCCAGGAACTACGGACGCTCAACAGCGAGCTCATCACGCCGACTGCCGGCCCCGGCGGCGACATCCCGGTCCTCTTCGCCCGCACCACCGGCCTCAAAGTGGACACGAGCATCGCGGGCCTGAGCTCGTGGGGCCTGACCTACGACCTGAGCGCATCGACCACCAAGAACACGGACAGCCGGCTCCCGGTCGACAAATACAATTCGTTCCTCGGAATCAATGTTGTCCAGCCGCTGCTGAAGAACTTCGGGACCGATGTGAACCTCGCCCAGCTCCGGATCGCGCGCGCCGACCGCGCGATCTCGGAATGGACGCTGCGCGATCGCATCATCCGGGTCGTAACGGATACGGTGGACACGTATTGCGAACTCTATTTCACCAAGGAGAACCTTGGCGTCGAGGAACGCTCGCGGGAACTGGCCGCTCAGCTCCTCGCGGACAACCTGAAGCGCGCGGAAATTGGCGTCATGTCTCCGCTGGATGTCATGCAGGCGCGCTCCGACCTCGCCTCTCGCGAGGAGCGCGTGCTCGTCGCCACCCGCAACATGCTCGACAACGAAAACTTCCTCAAGCAACTCGTCACGGACGAGGTCTTCCGGGTGCTCGACACCCACATTGAAATCGCCGCGCTCCCCGAGCTGCCAAACGTGAAGGCGGACCGCGAAAAAGATTTTCCCCTCGCATTCCAGATGCGTCCGGACTACCGGCAGGCCCTCCTGGATTTGCAGAAGCGCCAGATCAACGTCGTCTTCTCACGAAATCAAACCCTCCCCCGGCTCGACCTTGTCGCGAGCTTCGGAGTCAATGGCATCGACACCTCGCTGGCGGAAAGTTTCCAACGCGTCTCAGGCCAGGCGAACAACAACTACTCCTGGACCACCGGCGTCGTGGGAAGCCTTCCGATCCCGAACCGCGAAGCGCGAGGGCAGCTTGAGGCCAACAAGTTCGAAGTCGCCAAGGGCCTGGTCGAACTCAAGCGTCTCGAACAGTTGATCCTCATCGAGGCGGACAACGCGGCCGGCCAGATCGAAACCACGCGGAAGCGCATCGAAGCGACTGCTGCAGCCCTGGATTATGCGCGGAAAACCCTCGAAGCCGCACAGGCCCGGCTTGCCAGCGGAACGACCACCACATTCGAGGTTCTTCAGTTCCAACGCGACTTCGCCACTGCGGAGATCAGCCAGATCCGTGCCCGGGCCGACCACATCCGGGCGATCGCGGAATACGCGCGAGTCACCGGCCTCACCCTCGCCAGAAACGGCATCAGCATCGAGTGAAGGCCCCGGACTCCCCGCGTTTGCAGCGTCCGCACTCGGCCTACAACAAGGCCTACTTCGACAAGTGGTATCGCCATCCAAAGCACCGTGTCATCACGGCCGCAAAAACCGCTCGCAAGGTCCAGCTTTCACTCGCCGTGGCCGAATACTATCTCGAGCGCCGGGTCCGCACCGTCCTGGATATCGGCTGCGGCGAAGGCCAGTGGCAGCCGGCCCTCAATAAGCTGCGGCCATGCCTGCGATACACCGGTGTTGATCCCAGCCCGCACGCCATCAAACGTTTTGGAAAACGCCGCAACATCCTGCGCGGTTCGTTCGGAAACCTCCCGGAGTTGGCAGATTCCTACGACCTCATCGTCTGCAGCGACAGCCTCTACTACATTCCCGACGACGAGCTCATCATCGGCCTTCACGCGATTGCCACCCGGCTGGCCGGAGTCGCGTTCCTCGAAGCCTATCCGCAGGATGCCGACCTTGAGGGCGACACCTCGGGCATGCACCCCCGCAGCGCCGCCTTCTACCGCAAGGCCTTTCGCCACGCCGGCCTGCGCCCGTGCGGATCCCACTGCTACATCGGTGCCGCCCTCCGCGACTCGGTCACGGAATTGGAGTATGGAAACCTGCGGCCTTGATTCACAGGTGCCTGGCGTGCGCGCATCTCCCTGCAAAAGCTCCGGATTTTACAGGGGCTTGTCGCCCTCGATTCGACTCTGCGATTTCACGTCCGCTCCCCGTTCCTTCGCCTTCTCCGGCCCATGGTTGGCGGTGCTATTGGCAGGAATCTGGGGTTGCATCGGGGCGGCCTTGGCTCAGCAGGATTCGGCGAAGCCCGCAGGTCCCCGACTCGACAAGTTTGGCGTTAAAATGCTTTTCCCGACGGCGCCGGGTGGACGCGAATGGTTCAACCGTTGGGATGAGGGAAGTCAAAGAACAATCACCTGGGGGCCGGATTCCATAGATCCCGAATTCATCGTCCGCGGATCCGGGAGGTGTCTCATCTATGGGAAAACTGGCGCGAATGCGGGACAGGCAAAAATTTCAGGATCCGTGCCTCGCCTCTATGTGCGGGGTTCGCAGTCGGAGGAAGTTCCTCCGCCAGCCGGCACCCCCAAGTGGAACAACGTAGAAGTGACCTTCTACGCGAAGACAACCGAAGCCGGATCCAGGCTCTCGTATGCAGGCCTCGAAGCCGTCTGCAAGACCAACCATTTTCCTGACAGCGATGATCCTTCCACCAAAGGATATGGCGGACGCCTCCTATTTGACGGACGGGTCGATATCGAAAAGGAACTGAGCCACGGAAAGAACTCGAATATCCGGACTTTCCCTGGCTTTATCTGGACGGAAGCAGACGGCGGTGGCCGAAGCAAGGATCCCTCCCTCGTCGAGGGCAACGGCAACAAGCCAGTCTACGAACTTCCGTTGAACAAATGGATAGGCTTCAAGCTTGTCGCTAAGAACTGCAACCATGACACCAACGTGCTGGTGGAAGTGTATGTGGACAAAACGAACGGCGCAGATGGCGGGGATTGGCGCCTCGTCAAGTCCATCAAGGACATCCTGTATGATCCGGCGGAAGCCGAACGCTATTTTTCGAAGGACCTGTGGTATGATTCCGCAGATTTCAAGAACAAGGGCTCCGCGGTTCCAGCCCAGCACGGTAAGCCGATCACTGCGCCCGACTACAGCGTTTACCTCAGAACGGACGGAGGCATCGAGCAGTTCTACAAGTTTTTCAGCGTCAGGGAAATTGAGTCGGCGGAGTGATGGGCCGGGCCAATTTCCCGGGCGCTGAAAAATCTGCTTTTCGAGTTCTCTGCCTTCGATAGAGTCCGGCATTTCATGGATACGACGCTGATTCTTCTCAAGCCCGATTGCATTGCAGGACGCCGAGCAGGCGATGTCCTCAAGCGATTTGAGGATGCCGGTTTTCAAATCCGCGGATGCAAGATGTTCCGCGCCAACCCCACGCTGCTGCGTGAGCACTATGCCCACATTGCATCGAAGCCGTTCTTCCCAGAAGTCGAGACCTTCATGCAATCGACGCCTGTAATCGCGCTCGCCCTCTCCGGCGATAATGCCGTGGAGCGCGTGCGCGACATCATCGGTCCCACCGACTCCAAGAAAGCCGCCAAGGGAACGGTGCGCGGAGATTTCGGCGTGGACGTAATGGTGAACATCGTCCACGCCTCCGACAGCCCGGAGAATGCGCAAATCGAGTTGAAACGCTTCTTCCGAGACGGCGAGCTGTTCGATTACGAAATGAAATACTCGACGAAAGTCTAAATTCCCAGGACGGCGGGGGGCTTGATAAATTCCGGCAGCGGGTGCATCCTTCCGCTTTCCGATGAAGTCCGTCCAGGTTCACTACGAAGGCCGCGTGCAGGGGGTGGGATTCCGGTGGTCGGTAAAAAACCTCTCCCGCGAATTTGATGTCGCCGGCACTGTGAGGAACCTTCCCGACGGGCGCGTGGAAATGTTTGCACAAGGGGACGATATCGAGGACTTTCTGGATGCGATCCGCCAGAGTTCGCTTGCCGGGCATATCGAAGGCGAGCGGCTCGAACCCGTCCCGCGCATCCAGGGCCTGCGTGGATTCCTGATCATCCCATGAACGCCGTATCCGTCGAAAACCTCACAAAGATTTACCCGGTTCCGATGCGCCGCCAGCGCGTTGTGGCCGTCAGGAACCTGACGCTCAACGTCAAAGAAGGCGAAGTCTATGGACTGCTTGGCCCGAACGGTTCCGGCAAGAGCACGACGCTCAAGGTTCTCCTCGGTCTAGTGACTCCGACCAAGGGCCATGCCACAATTTTCGGACAGGACAGCCGCGACTACCAGAGCCGCGCGGAAGTGGGGTTCCTCCCCGAGAATCCGTATTTTTACAAATTTCTCACCGCGGAGGAAACTTTGCGCTTTTACGGCAAGATCTGTGGGATTGCCTCTCGGGAATTGACTGCCCGGATTGCGGATCTGATCTCGCTGGTCGGCTTGGAGGATGCCCGCCACCGGCGTGTGGGAGGGTTTTCGAAAGGCATGCTCCAGCGGATCGGGCTGGCCCAGGCGCTGGTCCAGAATCCAAAACTCGTCGTCCTTGACGAGCCGACAGCCGGCGTCGACCCCGTCGGCTCCCGCCAAATCCGCGACCTGATTCTGGATTTGAAAAAGCGAGGCAAGACCGTGCTCCTGACCTCGCACCTGCTCGGTCAGGTACAGGAGGTTTGTGACCGCGTGGGGATCATGGCCCGCGGGGAAATGGTGCGCGAGGGCAGCCTCGACGAGCTGACCGCCATCGACCGGCAGACGGAGTTTGTCGTGGAAGACGCGCCGGACGGCCTGCGTGAAAAGATCGAGGAACTCGTCCGGGAATCCGGTGCCCGATTCGTCGCTGCGCGCCGCCCGCAGCGCGATCTCGAGGGCGTCTTTTTGGAATCGACGGCACCGAAGAAATGAGGGCGTTCGTTACCGGCACCGACACCGGCGTCGGAAAAACGTATGTGACCGCGCTGCTCGCCAGGGCACTCCGGAGAATCGGCCTGGATACAATTGCGCTCAAGCCCGTCTGCTCCGGGGACCGCCGGGATGCGGAAATCCTGCTGTCCGCCTGTGACGGGGAGCTCGATATTGATGATGTCAACCCGGCATGGTTCCAGATGCCTGTGGCTCCGTATTTGGCGGCGCGCCACGAGGGCCGTCGGGTTTCGATTTCTGCCCTTGAAGCATGGTTCCGCTCCGTAACGGCGGAGAGGCAATCCGTGCTGGTCGAGGGTGCCGGTGGGTGGTTGGTGCCTGTCGCGCCGGCGACGCTGATGGCCGATCTGGCCGCCGCGCTCGGACTGCCGGTGATCGTAGTCGTCGCGAACCGACTCGGCTGCATCAACCACACGCTTCTCACAATCGAAAGCATCCGTGCGCGCGGCCTCGATTGCAGCGGCCTCATTCTCAATTCGATGAACCGCGAATCCGCCGATGCAGGTCTGGAAAACCGATCGCTGCTGGAGGAGTTTTCCGGCGTTCCGATCCTATTCGAGATCACGCCCGGCCAGCAGGAGATCGAGTTGTCTGTCGCCTGAACGGTTTTTGCCTTAGGTCAGAGCGCTTTCAGGCGGCCGTTGGCGAGTTGGAGAACCGAGTCCTCAGGTTTGCGGTCGGCCCAATCGAGAAAGGTTGTGGTGATGATCGTCTGGCTTTGTGGGGGGAGTGAGTCGAGGAGGCGGTTCCTGCGCACTGGATCAAGTTCTCCGAAGATATCGTCGAGCAGCAGGATCGGGGCGCGGTTTTGAACCGCTTCAATATGGCGGGCCTGGGCGAGCTTCAAGGAAAGCGCGATCCCCCGCTGCTGGCCCTCGGAGGCAAAACCGGCGGCGTCGAGTCTGTTGATCGCGATTTTTAAATCATCCCGGTGCGGGCCGACGGTGGTTTGCCGGAGACGCATCTCCTCCGGCCGCGAGCTGGCAATCGCCTCCGCCAGCGGGCGTTCTGCACCAGGCTGATACGAGATTTCTACCGCGTCGGCCCCTCCGCTGATTTCCAGGCAGGCTTCGCGCGCGACGGGGGTCAGCACCTCGCAGAGCCCCGCACGCGCGGACATGAGAAACTCCCCGGCTTCCACCAGTGGCGGGTCAAAGGCCTCGACCTCGCGACGGGGCCGGTTGTCTTTCAGGAGGGAATTTCTTGAGCGCAGCGCCCGCTCGTAGGCCCGCAGAGATTTTCTGTAGCCCGGCACGCACTGCATGCCAAGGAAGTCCAGATATCGGCGACGCCCGGGGCTGCCTCCGCGCACGAGGTCGAGATCGCTGTTCGCAAACCATGCCACCCTCGCCACGTCGAGGAAGTCGTCCGTGCGCGTCTGAGGCTTCGAGTCCAGAAGCAATTCCCGCCCCTCATGGGAATAGTGAAGAACCAGGTGCACTCCGGAGAAATGCGCATCGAGAGAAAACCGTTGCCGCTCGAAACTGATCGCATCGGCAATCGTCGTGGTGCGCGGAGATTGCAGGCGGAGCAAGAGGCAGACTGCCTCGAGAATCGACGTTTTCCCCTGAGCGTTCGCGCCCATGATGAACGTGCGGCCGGGGCCCGGGCGAACCTCGAGAGACTCGAAGCAACGGAAATCCTGCAATCTCAAATCGGTGAGCACCAGCGTGTAAAAAAAAAGCCGGACCTTTGCAGGCCCGGCTTTTTGTTAAGATTTTGCTATTCGATTAGAACGCGAAGCGAACGCCAGCGCGGCCTTGAACGGCGCTCTTGGGATCCTCAGAGGAGTAGAGCCAGCGGGCATCGGTGAAGATGCCGACATTGCTCGTGAAGCGATATTCCAATCCGCCGCCCACGTCGCCGAACCCGTGTCCTTGACGTTTGCAGCCGTAGGTGGCGCCGCCGCCGACCATTGCGTAAGGAGCGAGGTTCCAAGCGCAGATCGGGTAACGGAGCAACAAGTTGCCGGAGGTGGCCCATTCTGTGGTTTCGCCTCTGCGGGCAAAGATGTCTTCTTCAACACCGAGTCCGATGAACTTGGTGAAGTAGTAGTTGACGCCGAGACCGCCGCCCCATGCGGAGCGTGAGCTGTTGTGGAACAGGCCGGTTGCGAACGCATCCAACTGAAGTTCGTTTGCACGGAACAGGCAGGTGGGCTCGACAACAACTTTGTCTTTGAAGGTTTTGGCTTCGGTGCCGGCAAAAGCCGACCCGACAACCGCAACCGCCATGATGATGGTTAAGGAGAGTTTTTTCATAGTTTGTTTTGTTTTTATTCGCAGCCACTGAGCTACGGCCGCATGTGTAGGACAATGTCGCTGAAGCGTCAAGGAAGTTTTTTGAACCAATTTCCCAGTTCCCCTAGAGCCCGGGCCCTGTGGCTGAGACCGTTTTTGATCCCGGCCCCGAGCTGGGCGAATGTCTGATCATGCCCGGCGGGAACAAAGAGCGGGTCATATCCAAACCCTCCCCCGCCACGGGGGCTCTCGATAATCACCCCCTCGACGGCGCCTGAAAACGCCGCCAACTTGCGCCCGTTGAGCGCGAGGACGATCGCGCAGCGAAATCGCGCTGAGCGCTCCGGTCCGCGAAACGGCCGGAGATTGCGCAGGAGGAGTTCGTTGTTGGCGGCATCGTTGGATTGCTCCCCGGCATACCGTGCGGAGCGAACGCCAGGATCGCCCCCGAGGGCGTCGACTTCCAGACCAGAGTCGTCGGCGATGACCCAGCCGTCAAAATGCAGGGACGCGGCGACTGCTTTGAGAGTGGCATTTTCCTCGAAGGTGTCTCCCGTTTCCTCGACCTCCGGAACGGCGGGCACGGACGCGAGGTCGCTGACCAGAAACCCGGGACCGAGGATCGCACGGATTTCACCAACTTTGTGAGCATTCCGGGTTGAAACAAGCAATGGGTTTGCAGGAGCGGCTTCGTCTGGCATAGTCCCCGGTTCCTACAATGTCCACGCAGCGCAAGCAATTTCCGTTCTCTGAATTCGAACCCCGATGGCAACAGCAGTGGCTGGAGGGGAATGCCTTCCATGCCTCGAACCCGGGGGATCCAGGCTTCGACCCCGCACGGCCGAAGTATTACATCCTCGACATGTTTCCGTATCCGAGCGGCGACGGCCTCCATGTCGGCCATGTGGAAGGATACACAGCCACCGACATCCTGGCGCGCCACCACCGCATGCGCGGTTTCAACGTCCTGCACCCGATGGGCTGGGACGCTTTCGGGCTGCCGGCCGAGCAGTTCGCCATCAAAACCGGACAGCACCCGCGTGTCACCACCGCGAGAAATATCGGAAAATTCCGCAGCCAGCTCCAGTCGCTTGGATTCAGCTACGACTGGCAGCGCGAATTCGGAACAACAGACCCGGAGTATTTCCGCTGGACCCAATGGATATTCCTGCAGCTCTACAACTCGTGGTTCAACCCGGAGACAAAGAAAGCCGAGCCGGTTGCGACCTACACGGGTGACGATCCGGACAGCGTGCGCCTCGCCTATGTGGCCGAGATGCCGGTGAACTGGTGCCCGGAGCTGGGCACAGTGCTCGCCAACGAGGAAATTGTGGACGGGAAGAGCGAGGTCGGAGGCTTCCCGGTCGAGCGTCGGCCGATGCGCCAGTGGATGCTGCGGATCACAGCGTTCGCAGAACGGCTGATCGACGGGCTCGACGGCCTCGACTGGCCGGACTCGATCAAGCTCCTCCAAAAAAACTGGATCGGCCGCAGCGAGGGCGCGCTCGTCCAATTCCAAATTTCAGATTCTAAATTCCAGATTCCCGTCTTCACGACCCGGCCGGACACGCTTTTTGGCGCGACCTATATGGTGCTTTCCCCGGAACACCCGCTGGTCCCGCAGATCACGGCCCCGGATCGGCATACCGACGTTGAGGAATATCAAAAGAAAGTCTCCTCGAAATCCGATCTCGAACGCACCGACCTCGCAAAGGAAAAAACCGGCGTCTTTACCGGAGCGTTCGCCATCAACCCCGTCAATAACGAGCCCATCCCGGTCTGGATCGCTGACTACGTCCTCATGGGATATGGCACCGGTGCAATCATGGCCGTGCCCGCGCACGATGAGCGGGACTTCGAGTTCGCACAGCAATTCGGCCTTCCGGTCCGCGAGGTGGTGAGATCGGGGGATGCACATGCCCCCTGCTTCTCCGGCGAGGGCATCGCCGTGAACTCCGGTTTTCTGGACGGTCTGCCGACCGCGGAAGCCAAGCGCACAATCTCAGCCTGGCTCAAGGAGCACAGCCTCGGGCGCGCGACGATCAACTACAAACTCCGCGACTGGCTTTTCTCACGCCAGCGGTATTGGGGGGAGCCATTCCCGATCGTGTGGGAGGGCGGCCGCCACCGCGCGATCTCCGAGGAGGAGCTTCCGGTCGTGCAGCCGGAGATGGAGGACTTCAAGCCCACCGGAACGCCGGAACCCCCGCTCAGCAAGGCGCGCGAGTGGGTGCGCTACACGGAGAAGGCCGAACGTGAAACAAACACCATGCCGCAATGGGCGGGCTCGTGCTGGTATTACCTGCGGTTTTGCGATCCGGAAAATTCCTCGCGCTTCATCGGCGCCGACGCGGAAAAATATTGGATGGCCTCGGCGGGAACGCCCGGAGGCGTGGATCTCTATGTTGGGGGCACCGAACATGCCGTCCTGCATCTCCTCTATGCGCGGTTCTGGCACAAGGTGATGTTCGATCTCGGGCATCTCTCCACGCCGGAGCCATTCCAGCGCCTGGTGAATCAGGGGATGATCCTCGGCCCGGACGGACAAAAAATGTCAAAGAGCCGCGGGAACGTGATCACTCCGGACAGCGTGATCGCCGAATACGGTGCGGATTCGCTGCGGCTTTACGAGATGTTCATGGGCCCGGTCGAGCAGATGAAGCCCTGGAGCACCAAGGGCGTCGAGGGAGTCTATCGCTTCCTCGCTCGCGTCTGGCGTCTGGGCATGCAGGAAAACCAGGAGGGTGAGTGGGAGATCTCTGGCGACCTCGCGGACATTCCCTTCACCTCCGCGCAGGCCCGCATCGTTCACGAGACGGTCAAAAAGGTGACTCACGATCTCGGGCTGCTCGCGTTCAACACAGCGATTTCGCAGATGATGGTTTTCACCAATGAGTTTGTGAACGCCAAGCCGCGGCCCGTCGAGGCGCTGCGGATCCTTCTGCCGCTGCTCAGCCCGTTCGCGCCCCACCTTGCCGAGGAGCTGTGGTCGCGGCTCGGATTCGAGGGAGCCGCATCCGCGCAGCCGTGGCCGGTCCACGACGAGTCGCTCCTCGTCGAGACGGAGATCGAAATTCCGGTCCAGGTGAACGGCAAGGTGCGCGACCGCATTTTCGTTGCGGTCGGAGCGACCAATCAGGAAGTCGAAACCGCCGCGAGAGAGAGCGCAAAAGTCATCGAGGCCACAGCCGGCATGTCCATCGTCAAAGTCATCATCGTTCCTGGCAAACTCGTGAACATCGTCGCTAAGCCGTTACAAGCGTAAGCAGGGCGACCTCCGGCGGGCAGCGGAACCGCAGCGGCGGGAAAATCGAGCCGACTCCGGTTGTCACGAAGGTTTTCGTATGCGGGGCCTGAACGAGGCCGAGGGCGTATTTCTGGCCGTAGGCCGAGGGGACGA
>CAZSDC010000058.1:0-16687 GCA_964605515.1 uncultured Chthoniobacter sp. | reverse complement strand
TGGTAGATCCAGCATTGTGCGCAGGCGATTTTTCCGCTTTCCTCCAACTTGCGGATGGCACCCGATTTCCAGACGTCCCGGCTCGCGTCATCAGGCAGATATTTGTCGGGCAGATAAAATGTGACCCTCATGAACAGGCGGAACGATAGATGAACCCAGGAATCCTGCAAGATTGGGAGGCGAATGTCGGCAACGTCCGGAGCCGGGTGATCCTGGTGCTTTTCCGGCTGGCGCAGCGGTTTTACCGCCTGCCTGAGGCGCTGCGCTGGCTCGGATATCCGTATCTTGCATTTTACGAGGTCCTCGTCGGCTGGGGGCTCGGGATCGAGCTCAACCACAAGGCATCTATCGGGCCGGGCTTGAAGCTTTTTCACGGGACTGCGCTCGTTATCCACGAGGGGGCAGTCATCGGCTCGCACTGCACGCTGCGGCATTGCACCACGATTGGTATGAGGAACGATCCCGGCGATGTCCCGGTGATCGGGGACCACGTGGACATCGGCTGCAACGCGGTCATCATCGGAAAAATCCACATCGGCGACCGGGCGGTCATCGGGGCCGGATCGGTCGTCGTGAAGGACGTGCCCGAGGGCGCAGTCGCCGCCGGGAATCCCGCGCGCGTGATCCGGCCGGCATGAAATTTCTTTTTCTTTCCGATCACGCGCACCTCGCGCTCGATCCCGCGACGACCCGCATTTCCGGCGGTTCGCAGCTTCAGGTCGCTCTGCTCGCGCGTGCGCTGGCCGGCGCTGGACATGAGGCGATAATCCTCGGAGCGGAAACCGGCCAAGTGGACGGCAGCGTGATTGAGGGGGTGCGGTTGAGAGTAGCCGGGCGATTCGATACCGGCGGCCTTCTCGACACAATCCTCGCCCTCCCGAAAATCCTCGGGATCCTGCACGAGGAGAAACCAGATTACGTCGTCGTTTACGGCTGGACGTCGCTGCTGTTTCTTCTCGCTCTTCTCAAGCGCGCCCTGCGCTTCCGGCTGATTTTCGTGTGCGCGCTCGACGCCGAAATTGATGGCGGGTTCCGGAGGGAGAATCCGGTGCGCGGCTGGCTTTTCGAAACCGGCATGGTCCTCTCGGATTTCCGTCTCGGCATTACGCGCCACCAAGCCGACATCTTTGAGCGGCGCGGGATGCGGTGCGGGGTCACGCGTCTGCTCCTCCAGAATACCGGGTTTGCGGAAGGCGTCGAAAAGCCGGTGGACCTTTTGTGGGTCGCGCGATGCCATCCGGTGAAGCGCCCGATGCTTTTTCTCGATCTCGCTGCGCGCCTCCCTACTGCCCGCTGCCGGATGATTTGCTCCCCGCAGGATGCCGGACTTTGGGAGGATGTCCGGGCGCGCGCGGCAGGCCTCCCCCATGTCGAATTTCTCGAAAGTGCGCCCTACAACTCGATCCAGGACCACTTCAACACTGCAAAGATTTTCGTCAACACCTCGACCCAGGAAGGTGTGCCAAACACCTTCATCCACGCCGGACTTGGCGGGGCCGCGATTGCCTCCCTCCTCGTCGATCCGGATTCGATGTTCCAAGTCTTCCGGCCCGGGCTGTGTGCCGGGGATGATCCACGAGCGTTGGAAGCAGGGATCAGGTCGTTGCTTGAAAACCCCGACCGGCTTTCTGATGCCCGCAATGAGGCCGCCCGCTTTATTCGCGAGTGGCACAACAACGAAGCGAATGTTGCCGCTTTTCTTTCGGGGGTCGGACTCGCGGATTCCTCCGCCTGATCAGTCCGCCACTTCGATATACTCCGGCGTCGCAGGTTCCGGAGCCTTGTCCGGGCGCACAAAGACTTCGTTGCGGGAATAGCGGCCCACAAAAACATAGTTTTTCCAGAGCCACGCGTATGTCTGGGGTGCCCAGTTTTTAAACCGCGAAATATCACTTTTGTTGATCGGTCGCTCGTCGATCACCACGACTGCCGGGGGGCGCGAAGAGACAAGCGTCTGGAAATACTTCCAAAATTCTTTTTCTCCAATCGTGTTGTCCACATAGAGGTTGTTGAGCGGGGAAGGTCGGTCGGTCATGAAATTGATGGTCGGAGAGTAGGGAAGGCACAGGACATATTCGCCCGGTGAGGAATGCTGAAGGACGGCATCCCGTAATCCGGCAAGCCAGATCGCATCACGGTCGCGCACGTTGACGCTCACTCCATTGAGTGCGCGGAATTCGTGGGCGGCCCTTTTTTTTGCGGCGATCGTGCCGGCGGATTCCTGCGGGAATGCGTGGGAGAAATAGACGGCGGCGGTCGCAAGACACAGCGCGGCAAAAACGCCACCCGTAATCCGGGTAAGCGAGCTTTTCGTGAGCAGCGTGCAGCCGGCGGCCGCCCACAGGAGAAGTGAGATTGCAGCCAGATAGGGAACCATCATCTCGGAGAGGTGTGGGGTGTCGGGACGGAAGAATAGGAACTGGGGCAGCAGCGTGAGAGCGCATCCGAGGACGGTCAGCGGGTAAAGCATGCGTTCCTTGGCCCCGGGGTCGCCTCGGATAAGCGCTGCAAGCAGCCCTATGCCAAAGGCAAGGATCGTCGTCACGGCAAGAAGAATGGGGAGATAAGCGCTGAACACAAACAATCTGCGGGCCGATGTTTTTCCATAAACAGCCTCTTGGAGCGGCGGGCGGACGAGTGCGCCACGATCTTCCCACGAGGCGGCATGCGATTGTTCCGGGGGCTTCGGTGCTGCAGGCGCTGCGGCCGGCGTCATTTCTGCCAACGGCACCGGCTGAGTTGCGGGCGGGCTTTTGGCCGGAGCCTCTTTTTTCGCAAGATCTGCCCATTGCTGGCGAAACTCCCCGCAGATCATTCCGAGCCATCCGGTGTATTGTTCGAGAAATGCCCGGTCATAGCCGCGGGCTCTCGCGTCGTTCCAGACGGGCACGTGTAGGGCGAAGGCTAGCAGAAGCCCCCCTGCCGCGCCCGTCAATGCCAGACGCCCCCGCCGGAAAAGTTGGCCTCGTTCTCCGATGGGATAGAGGGCCGCAAGGCCGAAAAATATCAACGTGCAAAAAATCCCAAGGTCGATACGGAATAAAAACGTGAACCCCAGCCCGGCACCTGCCCCCAACATCCAGCCCAAAGTTTTCAGCCGCGACTCCCGGCGCATCACGAACGCGCGGGTCAAAAGGAGCGCGTTCAGGACTCCGAGGAATGGCATGTAGTTCCGGAACATCATCCCCGGCACCAGGATCACCATTACCGCGGGAACGGCGGAATACCAAGCGTTGCGGGTGTAGCCGTGGACGATAAAATACGTCAGAAGGCCGGAGACCGTGCAGAACGCGAAAAAATACCAACGCAACACGAGGTAGTTCGGGCCGGTGAGTTCAAAAAGCCCGGCCACCGGAAAGAACCACATCACGTTGTATCCGAGAAATGTGTCCACGATCGGCAGCTGGCCGGCGATCAACCGCATCGCCACCACCCCGGCCGTCCCCCCCTCGCCGCCGAGGTTGAGCCCAGCATTCGCATAGAGAGAATAATAGCAGACTGCGAAGACCGCGAGGAACACGGGCATCAACAAACCAATACGGGGACTTCGAACGACCCCGCGCAAAGCGTTCCGGATAGATTGGATTGGCACCATTGAAAATGGCAGCGCGTACGGGATTCGAACCCGTGCACCAGCCTTGAGAGGGCTGTGTCCTAACCCCTAGACGAACGCGCCACTTGAATTTTTGATGTTATCACTTGGCGGTCGGCTGGCAAGGGTGGAAAGTCAAGGTGTGTTATCCGAAGTATTGATGGTGGTGGGCGTAGGGGTGTTGTCTGCGGGCCTGCGTTCGCTTCGTCATCCCGCATTTTTCCGGGCGGGGACGTTCGGCTTTGTGCTGACATCGTTCCTTGCCGGATGGTTGATTGGCGGAAACCTCTGGACCGGTTTGGGCTTTGCATCCACTTGGTTTCTGCTGCCGTGGCTTGAGATTCTGACGCGGGTTCGCAAGATGCGCCTGCCTCTGGATCGGAGTCTCGAATCCTGTGCACCACCTCCGAGGGCAACGTTTCCGGCGTTTCCTGAGCTTTCGGACGAGATGGAGACCGGGGGGTTCGAATATGTTGAGGATGTCAGTTGGACCCACGGGGACACCCGTCAGTTCTACCGCTTGTTCCGGAGCGGGGACCGAAGCACGGGTGGGGCGATCTGCCTCGTCGAGCAGTCGGAGTTTATGTTTTATTTCATTGCGCTTCGTTCGCGCGCCAGCGATGGCCGCATCCTTGTCACATGGAACTATCCGTTTTCCTACGGTTTGCACCAGTTGCCGAAAATGATTGTCAACCGGGCTGGCGGGGAGAAATCCATCGAGGAGATAATCCTGCTACACCGTGCATTTTTGGAGCGGGAGACGGGGGAGGGGCTTTGTCCGCTGGAGGCATCCTCGGTGCGGCGAGATATTCAGGACGACTTGCGAAGGCAGCTTGACCACAATCTCGCGTGCGGGATCCTGAAAAACACCGGGGACTCGACGATCGGATACACGGTGCGCGGAATGTTTTTCTTGTGGTTTCAGTTCTTGAAGGATTTCGTTCGTTTCTCATGAACATTGCCAAGGCGATCGATCACACGCTTCTCAAACCTGATGCCACCCGGGACGACATCCTCAAGCTTTGCGCCGAGGCGCGGGAATTCGGGTTTTTCAGCGTCTGCGTCAACAGCTCGTGGGTTGGAGTGGCGGCGGATGCGTTAAAGGGTTCGGATATTCTGGTCGCGGCGGTGACCGGGTTTCCGCTGGGGGCGATGGAGAGCGGGGCGAAAGCCTTCGAGACCCGCCGGGCGGTGGATGCCGGCGCGGGCGAGATCGATACGGTGATTGCCATCGGCCGGCTCAGGAACGGCGAGGAAAGTTACGTGCTCGACGACCTTCGCGGGGTGGTCGAAGCCGCAGGCCCGGCGCGGGTCAAAGTCATTTTTGAAACCTGCCTGCTGACCCGTGAGCAGAAGCTGGCCGCCTGTTGGCTCGCATGTGAAGCCGGGGCGGCGTTCGTGAAGACCTCCACCGGCTTCAGCACCGGGGGAGCCACGATCGAGGATGTCCGGCTCATGGCCGCCGCGGTAGCGGGCAGGTGCTTGGTAAAGGCTTCCGGCGGGATCCGCGATGCTGCTTCCGCGCTGGCGATGATCGAAGCCGGAGCAGCACGCCTTGGAACCTCAAACGGGATCGCGATCGTGCAGGGATCGGCTGCCTCGCAAGGGTATTGAGTGCGAAAACCGGGATCAGTCCGGTAGTGCGCGATCCAGCAGGAAGCGGGCGATGGCGCGTGAGGCGGAAGGTTTCTGCATGGCGGCAAGGTTCTTCCTCCAGGCCTGCCACACGCTGCCATGATTGGCGAATGCCCCTTGCACGCGGTGGAGGATATACTCTGGCGAACCGGCGGCGAGCGCACCGATTCCCATCTGCTCGATGAATGCGATATTTCCCTCCTCCTGACCGGGCACGATATGGCTGACGAGAAACGGGAGCTGCGCGGCGATCGCTTCCTGCACCGTCGCGCCACCGGCCTTGCCGATAAAGAGGTGGTGGGTGGACATCAGTTCCGGCATTTGATCCGTCCACCCGGTCAATGTCCCATGCTTTGGCAGGTTGGCCGTTGCGAGGGCATCATACATTGCCTTGCGACGGCCGGTGACGACGTCCACTGTCACATTTTTCAACGAGGACAGAAGCTGGAGGGTGGCGACCGCGCGGGCCGAGGTGCCGCCTGGGAAGAAGAGGACTTTCCAAGGCTGCGAGGCGGGCAGCGGGGTGAGATTTTCAAACTTGAGCCCGACCGGGAATCCCAGCACGTGGATCTTTTCCTCGGGAACCCCGTCGGTTCTCAGGACCTCAGCCGTGTGCTCGTCGGCGACAATCGAGCCGTCGCACGGGCACCGATACCATGCGGAGTTGATCTGGGTGGAATCCGTGATGACCGTGAAGAACGGAATCCTCATCGACGGGTTGCGCTTCCGGATTTTTGCGTTGAGGAACGAGAAGACCGGATAAGTCGAGGCAATCACGTGGGGTTGAAATTCCTCTACGAGCGAGCGGACGGCTTCGGTGAGTTCGTTGAGCATGGGCCCCATGCCCTCGACGACTCCACGGCGGCTCAGGAGTTCGAACACCACTTTCCATGCCTTGGGGTAGCGGTTAATGGCGATGGTGTAACCGCTTTGGACCAAGCGGTTCACAAGGGGGTTCGTCCGCGTGTAGGGATCCGCGACGAGGATCTCGGCACCCGCTCCGCGCTCGGAAAGGATGGCCTCGCCAATGTTTCGCGCGGCGGTATTGTGGCCTTCCCCCATGCTGGCGGTCAGGAGAAGCACCCTGCATTTTTTGTCGTTTGGAGAGGTCAAGCGGATTGGCGGGAGTCTGCATGAAAATCCGGCGGAATCAAGGATTCGGATATTCCTCGCCACTTGAAGGAAATACTGGCATCCCCTGGATTCCGGGAGTATAGGAGAAGCATGATATATCCACTGGTTGCATTTGGGATGCCGAGCGGGCCGGATCTCATTGTCATTTTGGTTATCGTCCTTCTGGTCTTCGGGGCGAAAAAGCTTCCGGAACTTGCGAGGGGCCTTGGCCAGAGCCTGGGCGAATTCAAGAAAGCGCGCGAGGAATTCGAGCGTGAAATCCACAAGACAGCCGCCGAGGTGGAAGTTAAGCCGGCCCCTGACAAGGAACTGTTCGCTAAGCCTGCTGCGGAAACTCAGGGAACGGCCGTCCAGGAACCTCCCAAGACTGTTTGACACTCGCGGGCGAGCGTTCCGCTTTGAAACGGCTGTTTCTCAGGGTTTTCCTTGTTGTTCCGGGGTTGCTTCTTGCAGGCAATCTGTGCGCCCGCGACATCGTCGTGGCTTCCTACAACGTCCAGAACTATCTCAAAATGGAACGCCGTGTGGATGGCAAAACCGTCCCGGACGCCCCCAAGCCCGATGAGGAAATCACGGCGGTGATCAGTGTGCTCAAGGAAATCAATCCCGACATTCTTGGCGTCGAGGAGATGGGCGACGAGTCTGTGTTCGAGGGGTTTCGCGCGAGGCTCAAGGCCGCCGGTCTCGACTATCCCTACAAGGAATGGGTGAGGGGAGCGGACTCGGCGCGACACCTCGCGCTCCTCAGCCGTTTTCCCATTGTGGCCCGGAGTTCCAGGGACGATGTGCCATTTGAACTGAACGGCGCAAAAATGCGCGTTGGACGCGGAATTCTGGATGTTGGGGTCAGAATTTCGGACAATTATTCGCTTCGCTTGGTGGGCGCTCATTTAAAATCCCGCCGGGAGGTTCCCGCTTTCGACCAGGTGGCGATGCGGGCGAAGGAAGCAGGATTGCTCCGCGAGCACCTCAGCGCGATTCTCAAGACCAACCCCGGGGAAAATCTCCTGCTTTTTGGTGATCTGAACGACACAAAAAACGAATATCCTATCAAGGAAGTCATCGGCTCCACCAAGGACCCGTCGCGGATGAAAGACCTCTTCCTAGCCGATCGCCACGGATACCGCTGGACGCATTACTGGCAGGCCGCCGACATCTATTCCCGCATTGATTACCTGATGGCAAGCGTCGCGCTCTGGCCGCAGATCAACATGGGCAGGAGCGGGATCAGCAACTCAAAAATCTGGTTCAAAGCCAGCGATCACCGCGCACTATTCACCACCATCAAAGTTCCGGAATCAAAATGAAAAAGCATCTATTGGCGGCCCTCCTGTCTGGTTTGGCCTGCGTCTCTGCCTCGCCGGACACCGAGTGGACTGCGATTCTGGCGATGGATGCCGGCCCGTCCAGGAAGCCGGCGACGCGTGAGGAGGCTCAAATCTTAGCAAGAGCCCATCTGGCCAAACAAAAACAGCTGATCGAGGTTTTTCTTGCACAACACCCCGCCGATCCACGGGTCTTCGACGCCCGGATCCGTCTGGCTGCCATTCTCGCGGCCACCGGAACCATGGACCATATACCCCAGCAAATCGATGAGGCCATGCGCATCCTGGCGGCGCTCGAAAAATCACCCGACGCGTCTGCGGAAAAACGGGCCGACGCCGGGTTTCGCCGGGTCTCGCTCTTCCTCCAGGGACTGATCGGACGGCAGATGGAAATGCGGGATTCCATCGTCAGTGCCGCGAGAAACTTTGTGGAAAAATACCCCGGAGACAAGCGCGGGCCACGCCTGCTGGTCGAGGCGGCTACGGTGTGTGACAACGATCCTGCGCTCAAGCGGAAACTTCTCAACGAAGCCCGCGCACTCTCCGCCGAAGAGGAGTTGAACCGCCGGATCGCCGATGATCTTGTCCGCCTGAACCATCTCGACAAGCCTCTGGAGTTGAAATGTTCGACCATCCAAGGGACTAGATTCGACACCCGCGAACAGATGGGAAAGGTCGTGGTCATCGTGTTCTGGTCCGCCGAGTCGCCCCATTGTCTGATGTGGATGCAACACTTCCGGAGCGCTCTGGAAAAGCTCCCGAAGGCGGGCGTGCAGATCGTCACGGTCAGCCTTGATACCAGCAGCCAGGAGCTTTCCCGGAGGCTCAAGGAATTTCAGATCGAAAGCTGGCCCACGAATTTCGACGGCAAGGGATGGGATAATTCCATCGCGCGTCCGCTCGGAATCAATGCGCTGCCGACCGTGTTCATCCTCGACAAGGCCGGCATCGTCCGGGCGCTCAACGCCCGCGATGATTACGGGTTCTGGATCACGAAGCTGCTGAAGGATTAGCCGGCGCTTCCACCCGCGAATCAGGGACAGTTTGACTTCGGTCAATTTGGCGTTAGATTGCGCCCCACTTCACCAACGACCATGAGCAAACCCGAAATCACTGCCTACCTGAAAACCCATTGCGGCTGGAGCAAAGGCGTCCGAGCCGTTCTCTCAAAATACGAGATTCCCTATGCGGAGAAGGACATTATTTTGAATCCCGACTACCGGTTTGAGATGGAACAACTCAGCGGTCAGCCTCTTTCGCCCTGCGTGGTGGTCAATGGCGTGATGCTGGCGGACCTGAGCGGCGAGGAACTTGAGCGCTATCTTCTTTCGAACGGGCTGGTGCAGGAGTCGCCGCTGGAGACTGATGTTCCTCTCAACGCCGCCTGTTCGGATGCAGAGCATGCCGCCATGGTGAATCTGAGGCTCTGAGCCATCCGCGGACGACACAGCGGTCGTCCCTCTATTCTGCGCTGGGCTGTCACGGTTCTCTGTGTTTGAAATAGGGGAGCGATGAAAGTCCATCCCATCATCCATTTTTTGTGGAAGAATGCCGTGCGCCTCGTGCTGGTGCTGGTATTCGTCGGGATTCCCGGGGCCGCGCTTTATCTGCGAACCGAGGGGATCGGATTCGGTGCGAAGGAAGCCCTGGCCCGTTCGATCAGCACCGGTGCCATCGAAGTCACGATCGGAAAGTTGGCGCTCGATCCGTTTGCCGGGCTGCTTGCACGGGACATTACCATTGAAGATCGCACCCAGGGACGCCGCCTCATCGCCAAGGTGAGCAGTATCGCCCTCTCGCTCAATCTGAGCGAGCTCGTTCGTGGGCGTGTCGTTGTTGACAAGCTTTCCCTGCAAAACGCCGGCGTCTCGATTCCTGTGGGTGCGGCGGAGGCGGCTCCACGAGTTGATGCACATGGCGTTTATGCCGAGGTCATTTTCCTGGGAGACCAGCTCCGCCTGAGCCGCTGCGAGGGCGTTGTCGAGGGAATCCGGGTGGAACTCTCCGGACATTTTCTCAACCCTTCATCCTTCAGCCTCAAGCCCGCGCAACCCGCAGGCTCCAGCAACGGTGCGGCAGTCGAGGTCATTGAAAAAGTTCTCCGCGAGCTCGCGGCGCTGGAATTCCCTGACGCCCCCCCCACTCTGCACGCATCGCTGGAGGCAGACTTAGCCGTGCCGGATTCGCTTCGGGTTGACAATTTTATCCTTCATTCGGGGAAGGTTGTCGGGAACGGCTGGCAGCTCCGGACGGTCGAAGCCCACGGCCAATATGCGGAGGGAGACTTGCGGATTTCGCGGTTACATCTGCGGGACGTCGGGGGTGCGCTTGAGGCATCCGTCGATTGGTCCAAACGCGACGGCACGCTGGATGCAGCCGTCCTCTCGACTCTTGATCCGGGCCCGTTTCTCCGCATTCTGACTGGAAAAAGCAGCGTCTTGGGCAGCTTGGTATTTTCCAAGCCGCCCCAGGTGGAGGCTCGGGTCGTGGCCGACACCGGCAGCGCCAATCCCTGGCTGCGCGTCACAGGTATGGCTCTCGCGCCCGTCTTTGCGTTCAAAGGGACGGAATTTCATGACGCAGGTTGCCATTTCGCCTGGAAAGACGGCATTTTATACGCTCGCGATGTCAAGTTCTCCGTCGCGCGAGGTCACTTTGCCGGCAAGCTCTGGTTGTCGCCCGAGGATTTCCGGCTTACCGCGCGCACTTCCATTGCTCCGACTTCGCTTTTGGAGCTTTTTGATTCCAAGACCCGCGAGTTTCTCTCCAAGATGGAATTTCAGGATCTGCCTGATGTCTCGGTCGCGCTCCGCGGAACCAAGCTCGATTTCGCCAGTATTCGCGGAAGTGGCCATCTCAAGCTCGGACGCACGGCCATGCGGGGATCGTGGATGGACAGCGCGGAATCGGATTTTGAAATCGGAGACCGGTGCGTGACCTACCGTGACTTTCTGGTGAAGACCGGAGACGGGCGCGGCACCGGCTCGTTCGCTTACGATGTCGGCCTCCAGGAGGCAAGGCTTAACGGGATCCGCTCGACGCTCGTTCCGGCTGACGTTCTCATGTGGATCGATCCCAAGATCGCGGAGGCTGTGAGGCCCTACCGTTTCCGGGCACCGCCTTCAGCCATCGTCGAAGGAAAAGTCCATCTCAAAGACCCCACCAAGAACAACCTCGCGATCCATGTCGAGTCCGCCGCCGGCCTGGATTACGACCTGCTCCGCCGGACGCTGCATTTTGGCAAGACGTCCGCGCTGGTGAACGTCGTAGGGGCAAAGGTGAACGCCGATGTGCGCAAGGCCGCGCTCATGGGAGGAAATGTGGCGCTCAAAGCGATCGTCTCGATCGACCCCAAGGATCCTACCTTCAGCGCTGACGTGAAAATCGATAGGGTCAATTTCGCGCAGCTCACCAAACTTTATTTCGGCTACGACACCTCCAAGGGCGTCATGAGCGGCAACTTCAAATTCAACGCGCGGATCGGCGAGGAAAACCTCATGCGTGGCTCTGGCAGCATCCGTGTCGAGGACGGAAATGTTTTTGCCATTCCAGTTCTCGGGCCGTTCTCCGAAATTTTAGCCTCGATCCTCCCCGGCGTGGGATACCAGAGCGCGCGGATTGCCTCTGCCGACTTCACTGCGGCAAATGAAATCATCAACACCAAAAACCTGGTGATCGAGGGCGCGGGCTTCAGTATGTTCGGCGCCGGAGACATTCATTTCATGACGAGCCGCCTCGATATGAGCATGCGGATCAATGCGAAGGGGATTCCGGGCCTGGTCTTCTACCCCGTCAGCAAGCTTTTGGAATATATCTCCACCGGAACCGTCGCAGAACCGTCCTGGCGACCCAAAATCATCCCGCGATTCAGTCCGCAGAGACCTGCGGCCACACCGCCAAAGCCCTGGAGCCGATAGCCTCCGCCAGACTTGCAATCGGAAAATATCTGGTTTTTTCTCTGCAAAATCGGTTCCGGCCTGTTATAAGCACCCCCCCTTCGCCTTTGCATGGAAACACCCGAGACGCCCGATGGAGAACTCGTGGCCCGCACCCAAGCGGGTGACGCGCGGGCGTTTGACGAACTCGTGGTAAGGTTCAGCCCGCGTCTCTACGGGCTCGTGTATAACATGACCTCGAACCACGAAGATACCAACGATTTACTGCAGGAGATTTTCTCCAAGGCCTACCGCTCGATCAAAGGCTTCCAGGGAAAATCCAGCTTCTACACCTGGATGCACTCGATCGCCGTGAACATGGCGATCAACTTCCTGAAAAAGCGGTCGCGACGGATGACGATGAGCCTTGATGATGTCGATAACGGGATCGCCAACGACCCGGAATTCATCCAGGCCGCCAGCGAATTTGACCCCCGGCATCAGGCAAATTTGAGCGAGCTTCAAAAAAAACTGAACGAATCCATGATGAGGCTGTCAGATGAGCATAGAGCCGTTGTGACGATGTTTGACGTTCAGGGGATGCCGCATGCGGAGATAGCGAAGATCTTGAAAGTCTCAGAAGGCACAGTGCGCTCCAGGCTTTTCTACGCACACAGACAGTTGCAAAATTTTCTCCAAGAGTTTATCACCACCTAGTTACCGATCCATGTCACCCGAAGAGCAAATCTCTAAACTATTGAGGCTGAAACGCTATGAGCAGCCTCGCCCGGGTTACTTCGAGGACTTTCTCCAGGAGTTTCAAGACCGCCAGCGGGCGGAGTTGATCCGCCGGCCGCTCTGGGAGATTGCCTGGGACAGAATCGTTTCGCTGGCCCCCGCTTTTCAAGTTCCCCGTATGGCCTATGCTACGATTGTGGTGCTTGCCGTGGCCGCTACAGCCGTGATCGTCACTCATCCGGGCACCCCGGTTTCCAGCGGAGCACGCGTCGCTAACCGTTCTACTCTCAGTCTCACCTCTCCTCACCCGGTGACAATTGGCGAGTCCGTGCCCGTGACGCTGACCTCCACCGGTTCCCCTTCCGTGCACTACGTGCTTCCGACCCGTCCGGTGAGTTATGGATCTTCACGCAGTTTTTAGTTCCCGCTGCTGTTCCCTTGCAGTTTTTTTTGCGGCGGCAGCGCTTCTTGTTCCTTGCTCGTCTCCGTGCCTGAAAGCTGAGGACTCCATTGCCGACAAGCTCTCCTCAGAGGTTCACAAAATTTTTGATGAGAAGCGTGATGCCGTGGTCAAGGTCCGGGCGACCGATGCGCTGGGCATCCGTTTCGGGAGCGGATTTTTTTGTGATCCTGCGGGCACGATTTACACCCATGCCGGTATTGTGCTGAAGGCGCAGGATGTGGTTATCATCTTCAAGGGAAAGGAACTTCCCGCCCGAGTTCTCGTGGCCGACGAGCGCAGCGGCATCGCCATCTTGAAAGTAGACGCCAGCACGCCGTTCATTCCCCCGGGGGATTCCCAAAAAGTGGGGATCGCAACTCCTGTGATGATGATCGGATACCCTGAGGACCTCGAGCCCTGCCCGAGCTTCGGAATTGTGGCGGGCCTGGACCGCAAGTATCTCGGACAATATTTTTCCACGACCCATTTCCGCGCGAATCTGCCGGTGCAGCGCGGCCAGGGTGGTGCACCCATCCTGAATATGAAGGGCGAGTCCATCGGGATCCTTGTTGGCCGGATTGACGACGGTGCCGCCTGCCATATCCTGCCGATGCATGCAGCCGAGAAGGTGCGCATGGACCTGGCTCGTTTCGGAGAGCTGCGTCCCGGTTGGGTAGGTGTCGAGGTCGAGGATGTCAAGGAACCCCTAGGAGGGTCCACCGCACAGGTCAGCGTGCTCGATCCGGCAACTCCGGCGTCCCAATCGGGTCTTCAACCCGGAGATGTTCTCCTGAGCGTCGGAGGATCCAAAATAGGAACGAGCGAGGACGTCCTCGATGCATCCTATTTTTTGACGGCCGGGGACAATGCGGACATCGAGGTGATACGTGGCCGGGAAAAACTCACGATTTCCGTGAGGCCCACCCTTCATCCTCTGGCTCCCGGCCATCCCATGCAGGCGATTGCCGTTCCCGATGCCATCCAACGCATCAACCTTCAGTAGCGGTGCGGAGGAAGCCCCAGCTACCCACCCCCTGAGATTGTCGAAATTTTTCCCTGGTTTGGGCGGTTGGCTGGCTTGCATGACCGTCCTTGCGTTGCTGTCTCTTTATTCTGCGGAAGCCTGGGAGATCAAATCCTTCGCGGGCAGGGACCATATCCCGTTGGACGAAATCGCGGCATTCTACGGGTTGGGGGAGGCGACTTCGCCAGCCCCCAACACAAGAAAGTTGAAGGGCTCGGACCGTGAGTTGGTTGTGACGATCGCCAGCCGGGAGATGACGATCAATGGGATCAGGCACTGGCTGGCCTTCCCCGTGCTGGAGGAAAAGGGCCGCATCTATGTCGCCAGGCTGGATCTGGGAAAAACGATCGAGCCAGCGCTCCGCCCCACCCTGATTCCGGACTTCCCGGCAGCGACAACCGTTGTGCTCGACCCTGGGCACGGAGGCAAGGACAACGGAGCTATCAGTCCTTACGAATGCGAAAAAAACTTTTCTCTCGATGTGGCGCGGCGTGTCCGGAACGAGCTTATAAAAAGCGGCCTCCGGGTCGTTCTCACCAGGAACACTGACTCGTTTGTCGAACTCGCGGACCGCGCCGCCGTCGCCAACCGGCAGAAAAACTCGATTTTTGTGAGCTTCCATTTCAATGCGGCGGACGAAAACCATTCTGCGAATGGATTCGAAATCTACTGCGTCACGCCGCGCGGGGCGCCCTCCACCGCCTACGAGCAGATCCACACAAGGGACATGGTCGAGGAGAACGGAAACGAGCACGACATCCACAGCTTCGCACTCGCAAACGCCATCTACCACTCGATGCAGGGCAGCCTGGACATGTTCGACCGCGGGGTGAAGAGGGCCCGGTTCGCTGTGATTCGCCTGGCGGGTGTCCCGTCTGTGCTGATCGAGGGCGGCTTTTTGACGAACGCCTCCGATGCTCGCAAGGTGGCTTCAAAGCAGTGGCGCGACAGCTATTCCTCTTCCATTGCCCGAGGCATCCTCGAATACAAAAAGCTGGCCGAACTCCACGTCGCTCCGCGCGAAGTGGCGGCGTATCGGAACCCTGCGCCGACCCAGCATCCGGTCGTGGAGACCGTCAAACCGGCCCCGGTCCCTGGCCTGACCCTGCGCGACCTTCCGGAATAGGGGCTGAGGATGTGAATGGCAGGGGTTGAGGTAGAATCCCACCCCGAATTGGCCGTGGGCAAATTTGCCGCTCGCCCTCTCGAGGCCAAGCTGGTAGCAATCCGCGCATGAACCGTTACTTTCTCCGGGCCCTGGCCTTCTGCGCCGCCCTGCTTTTTGCCGCTTGTGAGAAACCGAAACCCGAGGCTCCGCCGGTGGTGGTCACTTATACTCCTGCGATCCAGAAGGATGTGGTTGCCACCGATCAATGGGTCGGGCTCCTGGATGGTTTTCAGAACGCCAGCATTCAGGCCCAGGTCACCGGGTATCTTCTCACACAGAATTACAAGGAGGGCTCGGCGGTGAAGAAGGGGGATGTCCTTTTCACCATTGACCCCCGGCCGTTTCAAGCAGCCCTCGCCCAGGCTCAAGCGAACTACGCGCAGGCGGTCGCGCAGGCACAACTGCAGCAGATCACCCTGCAGCGCCAAGTTCAGCTCTATCAGACAAAAGTCATCAGCCAGCAACAATACGACACATCGTATCAGAATACCCAGGCAGCGATCGCCGCTGCTTCAGCGGCCCAGGCTCAGATGCAGGCCGCTCAGGTGAACCTCGACTACTGCACGCTCACTGCGGCGTTCGATGGGATCGCTGGCGTCGCCCAGGCCCAGATCGGCGATCTGGTCGGGCCGGGAGGCAAGACCGCAGTCCTCACCCAGCTCTCGCAGGTCGATCCGATGAAAATGAATTTCTCGATTACGGAGGCCCAGTATTTGAGGGCCTCCAAGCTGCTGGCCAAGCTCCAGCAGGAGAATCCGAACGACCTGAAGGGCAGTCTCAAACTCCGTCTCGCCGACGGGTCGGATTATCCTGAGGTTGGCAAATTCGATTTCGTCAACCGGCAGATTAACACCTCGACCGGGACGATCCAGATCACAGCCCTCTTCCCCAACCCCAACAGCGAGCTTCGCCCGGGGCTCTTTGCGCGCGTGACCGCGCCGGTGGAAGAACTGAAGAATGCAATCCTTGTTCCGCAGGCCTCGACGGTCGAACTCCAAGGGACATATTTTGTCAAAGTCCTCGGGCCGGACGACACGGTGAAGCCCGTCCCCGTAAAGCTGGGGCCGATTGAAGGCCAGTTGCAGGTCGTGCAGGGTGCGCTCAAAGCCGGGGACAGGGTGGTTGTCGGTGGAACGGAAAAAGCAGCTCCGGGATCGAAGGTGGTCGCCCAGCTCTATCAGGCCCCGGCTCCTTCGCCAGCCCCGGCAGCCGCCAAATAGCCATGTCGAACTTTTTCATCAGGCGCCCGATTGTGGCGATGGTCATCGCGATCATCACGGTGATCGTCGGCCTCGTATCGATGGCCGGCCTGCCGGTCTCGCAGTTTCCGAATATCGTCCCGCCTCAGATTCAGGTGCAGACGACGTATGTCGGCGCCGACGCCCTAACTGTCGAGCAGTCGGTGGCTACGCCGATCGAGCAGCAGATGAGCGGGGTCGAAGGCATGGACTACATGTATTCGATCAATGCCAACAACGGCGCGATGTCCCTCAACGTCATCTTCGATACCAGCACCGTCCCCACGACTGACCAGATCCTCGCGCAGATGCGCCAGACGCAGGCTTCTTCGCAGCTCCCCCAGGACGTGCGGAACTTCGGCATCACGGTCCAGCAGGCGCTCTCCTCGCCGCTCGGAGTCTTCGCGCTCTACTCGCCGAACGGGACGTTCGATCCCACGTTTCTGGCAAACTACGCCTATATCAACATCAACGACCCGCTCACCCGCGTCAACGGCGTGGGCAGCGTCAGCATCT
>CAZSDC010000057.1:0-16845 GCA_964605515.1 uncultured Chthoniobacter sp. | reverse complement strand
GGAATTCCCCGTAGAACTCCTTGACGCCATTGGCCGGGTTGCGGGTGAACGCGACGCCGGAACCGGATTTGTCCCCGGTGTTTCCAAAGACCATGGCCTGGACGTTGACGGCCGTGCCCCATTCGGCGGGGATGTTGTATTTCCGGCGATAGACAATCGCGCGGTCATTCATCCAGGAGCCAAAGACGGCGCCGACGGCCCCTTTGAGCTGGTCCCAGGGATTTGCCGGGAAGCTCTTCCCGGTGCGTTCCTTGACGAGAGCCTTGAACAGCCGGACGATCTCTTGCTGGTCCTCGGCGGTCAACTCGCTGTCCACGATGTCAGCATGGTATTTGTCGTGCTTATATTCATGGATGATGGTTTCGAACGGTTCGTGGTCTTCGCCCTCGCGTTTCTGGACGCCCATGACAACGTCGCCATACATCTGAACGAACCGGCGGTAGCAGTCCCACGCAAAGCGTTCGTTCTTCGTGGCGAGCGCGAGCGCTTTCACGGATTCGTCATTGAGGCCGAGGTTGAGAATCGTATCCATCATGCCCGGCATCGAGTCGCGGGCACCGGAGCGCACTGCCACGAGGAGCGGGAAGCCCTTCGGATCGCCGAATTTGGTGCCCATGATACGCTCCATGTTGCGGACGCCGGCTTCGATCTGGGACTGGAGTTCCTTTGGATATGTGCGCTTGTTGTCGTAGAAATACGTGCAGACCTCCGTGGTGATCGTGAATCCCGCCGGCACCGGGAGACCGATACGGGTCATCTCGGCAAGGTTGGCGCCTTTGCCGCCGAGGAGGGGCTTCATCTTGCCGTCGCCGTCGGCTTTGCCGTCACCCCAGGTGTAAACATATTTGCCCTTGCGGGGCGACGCAGACTTCAGTGATTTGGTATTTTTGGACATAAAGGGAAAAAACGAGCAGACACAAATAACAGCCGTCTCCGTCCTGTCAACGCGCTGGTAGCAGGAAATTCGCTCAAATTTTGCGGGATTTCTGGTATTGTCTCGTTCAACAAGCCATGAAGAAACCCGATTTGGACGAACTTTTGGCGGGCTACCGCCAGGCCGCGATCCCGGAACTTCCCGGCTCATTTTCAGCTGATGTCCTCCGTGAGATCAGGCTGAGGAGAGCTGAGACTTCGAGCGAAGCCGGGTGGTTTTCGTTGCTGGCCGCGTGTTTGCGGCCGGGCATGATCGCTGCCGGTTTGAGCATCGCTTTGGTGGTGGGCGTCCTCGTTCCTGGCCGGGACCACCGGGATGTGAATTCCATGGCGGCAGCCGGTCTGGGGCTCAATGTCTTTTCTACTTTGAATATGCCTTCCGATTTGCTCCGATGAAAAAGCTCATTGCGCCCTTGGTGTTCCTGATCCTGGTTTTCGCGGTTGCCGCCGCCGCGGCTTTCCTGTCCCGCTCTTTATGCTGCACGATGAAACCTTCGCACCAGGACGCGCATGACTGGGTTCACACGCAGCTGGGACTCACGCCGCAGCAGGATGCCGGACTCGATGTCATCGAAAAGCGCTACCACGAAAAGCGCCGGATCTTTGAGGAGGGGATGGCCCTCGGGAACCGGGAGCTGGCCGAGGCGATCCGATCCGAAGGGAAGGACTCCGGACGCGTTCACGCCGCAATCGAAAAGATTCACTCCAATATGGGAGAACTGCAGATGCTGACGGTCGGCCATGTTTTCGAGATGCGGGAGGTGCTGAGCCCGGAACAGTATCAAAAGCTGCTCGATTTCACTGCCGATGCACTGAACAACCTCGACCACCGGCATGGAGGGGAATGACGATGGTGAGGACTGGGATCTCGCGCGCCGCGCCGCCGGTGGGGACGAAGCAGCTTATGCTGTCCTGATCGGCCGCTATCAGGGGCCGGTTCATGGTTTTGTCTTCCGCTCGGTTGCAGATGTGGAGACGGCCAAAGACCTGACGCAGGAGGTTTTTGTCAAAGCGTGGTTTGCGCTCGGACGGGTTCAGGAACGCGCACGGTTCTCCACCTGGCTGTTCCAAATTGCGGCCAACCTCTGCCGCGACCATGCCAAGTCGAAGGCTGCCCGCAATTCCCGCATGACGAATTCCATGGTCCGGGAGCGGGACGACGGGAGCACGGAGGAACGGGATTTTGTGCATCCGGGCTTGCCCCCAGACGAGCAGGCCCAAACGAACGAGACGATAGTGGCCCTGCATCGCGCCATTGCGGCCCTGCCGGTAGATCTCCGCGAGGCGTTCATTCTGGGAGCAATCGATCAACTTCCCCACAAGGAAAGCTCATCCATCCTCGGCATTTCGCCCAAGGCTGTCGAGGTGCGGATCTACCGGGCCCGAAAAGCCCTCGCCGAGCGGCTTTCCAGCGAGGGTTTCGATGCAGGCTGAAAAGCCAGGGATTATCGGAATGAGAAAGTGACCGCAGGCCGCCGCCGTCCAGGATCAGCAGCCGAAATAGCGCCTTTTGGCCAAAAGCGTGCTGGCTGGAAAACGCATCGCCGCGAAGATCGCGCTGCGAGGACTGGTTTTCATTCGGTCTTCCCAATGGCTTCTGATTAGTCCTGCTAGCCCTTGCCCGGGGCTTTCCACCGGAATAGGCGCAGCGCGTTCCCGATCACAAACAAGTCCGAAAAAGCCATTGCTGTGGCGCAGAGAATCGGCGACATCTGTCCGGTTGCCGCGAGCGGGATGGCGATCGCGTTGTAAAAGAATGCCCAGAAAAGGTTCTGCTTGATCGTGCGGAGGGTGGCTTGGGCCAGACCCAGCGCTTCGGGAATCGCTTCGATATCGCTTTTGAGCAGGATAATGTCCGCCGCCTCCCTCGCGACATCGCTGGCGCGGGTAACGGCGATGCCGAGATCGGCCTGGGCCAGAGCCGGCGCGTCGTTGATGCCATCGCCGACAAAGGCGATACGCTGGCCTTCATGCTGCAATCTTTCGACGATTCCAGCTTTCTCTTCCGGGCGAATTTCGGAATAAATGTTGGGGGTGGAGATTCCGGCTGAGCGGCCAACAGTTTCGACAGCCCTCTTGCTGTCGCCGGAGATCAGGTAGACCGCCAATCCGCGCCTGATGAGTTCGGACACGACATTCTTCGCGTGAGGCTTTGGCGAATCGACAAGAAGCAGCGCGCCGATAAGCCGTGACCCCAGGGCCAAAGCAATGACTGTGGAGTCGGTTTCAGAGGGAACGGAACTGATATCCATTCCATTTTCCCGCAACCAATTCAAGGATCCGAGCCGGGCGGTCAGGCCTTTATAGGTCGATGAAACGCCGGCTCCCTGATGTTCCCTCCATTCAGATACGGCGGCAGGCGAAACGGAGTCCAGCCTCCGGGAAATTGCCCGGCTGAGGGGGTGTTGGCTGGAGTGCGCCAAAGCGAGAGCGAGGGCCTGGAATTCGGAATCGGGAAAATCAAAGGTGACCCAACTCTCGACCCGGTGCCTGCCCTCGGTGAGAGTGCCTGTTTTGTCGAAGAGAACGGCTGTCACTTTCCCGGATTTTTCGAGCGCTTCGCCATCACGGATCAAAATCCCGCGCCGGGCTGCCGCGTTCGTGCCGGCCATGATCGCGGCCGGCGTGGCGAGACCCATCGCGCAAGGGCAGGCGACAATCAAAACGGCTGCCGCATTGATGATTCCGTGCTCCCATCCAGAGGCCGAGAAAAGGCCGTATGCTACCGCCGTGGCCACCGCGACCAAGACAACGACCGGCACGAAAACGCTGCTCACACGATCCCCGATGCGCTGGATGTCCGCCCGGCTGTGCTGCGCGCGCTTCACGACCTCGATGATTCTCGCGAGAGCGGTTTCTTCGCCGAGCGCCGTGACACGCATCACGAGGCGCCCGCTCTGGTTCACCGTTCCGCCGTAAAGTTCCATCGCCTCTGATTTTTCGACCGGGAGCGACTCTCCGGTGAGCATGCTTTCATCCACCGCACTTTCACCTTCGGCCACGATCCCATCCGTGGGGATCTGATCGCCCGGGCTAATGACCAGGAGATCGTCGTGCTGCAATTCGGCGACCGGAACCAGTTCCTCTCTCCCGTTGCCGCCGAGCCTTCGCGCCGTCTGCGGGGCGAGGTTCAGCAGTTCGCGGACAGCTCCGGCCGCGCGGTCGCTGGCGAACGCTTCCATGTAGTGGCCGACGCTGATGAGCGTGATGATTGCAGCCGCTTCAATAAAATAAAGGTGGTGCACATGCTCCGGCGCAAAAAGCCCATAAACGCTGAAAGTAAACGCGGCTGTTGATCCGAGCGAAACCAGGGTGTCCATGTTTGACTGCCCCACCTTGAGCTGCTGCCAAGCCCCGCGGTAAAAACGCCATCCGCAGAGGACTTGCACCGGCAGGACCATCGCGAAACTCACCCATGCGAACCATCCGTGAGGATCCGGCTGAAGCGTCCACTCGACCACCATGAGCGGGACCGTGACCGCGAGGCCCATAACCACGTTGAACCGCCAACCGGCACCGACTCCAACCTTGCCGGCACGAGCAGCCGGATCTGCCGCGCTTGCCCCGAATCCTACCGCCCTCACTGCCTGGATCAACGCGGAAACATCGATCGGCAGATCCCCGGCGGCGCGAACGAGAACCCGCCCGTTTCCTAGATCCACTTCCGCGGAACGAACCCCCTGCACGCGCTGGAGGGCTTCGCGAACCTTCCGGGCACACCCCTGGCATGTCATCCCCTGGATTTTCAAAATGCTCGTGGCCATGGAAAGCGTGCCTATCCAAGCTCGGCGGGGAACCGATCACTTGTTCTTTCTCGCAGACTTATCGCCCGCGACCTCCAGATAAAAAAGATTGCGGGGTAGACGAGGAGTTCCATGAGGGTGGATGTGATCACTCCGCCGACCATCGGGGTAGCGATGCGTTTCATCACGTCCGCCCCGGCACCGTGGCTCCAGAGGATCGGCATGAGGCCTGCGATGATGACGCATGCGGTCATGGCCTTTGGGCGGACGCGTTTGACGGCGCCGTGGTAGATGGCATCGCGCAGGTCGTCCACGTTCCGCATGAGGCCACGCTTTTTCCAGTCCTCATAAGCGAGGTCGAGGTAGAGGAGCATGACGACGCCGGTCTCCGCGTCGAGCCCGGCCAGCGCGATGATCCCGACCCATACCGCCACGCTGAGGTTGTAGCCGAGGAGGTAGATCGCCCAGAATGCGCCGACGAGCGAGAATGGAACCGCCAGGAGGACGATCGCGGTTTTGATCGCGGATTGGGTGTTCAGGTAAATGATGAGGATGATCAGGAGAAGCGTGGCCGGAATCACCAGCATGAGCCGCTGCTGGGCTCTCAGCATGTATTCGTATTGGCCGCTCCAGAAAATATTGTAGCCGTCCGGCAGGGAAACTTTTCCGGCACTCACCGCCTCATCGACGGCGCGTTGGGCCATCTGGACATACGTGCCAATATCCATGCCTTTGACATCGACATAAATCCACGCGTTCGGAACAGCGTTTTCGCTTTTGATCCCCATGGGAGCGCGGACGACTTTCAGGTCGGCGAGCTGGCCGAGCGGGATCTGTGCGCCGGTCGGCGTCGGAACGACGATTTCTTTGAGCGCGTCCAGGTTTTCGCGGAAGTCGCGGTCGTAGCGCAGGGTGATGGCATAGCGTTCGAGACCTTCGACCGTCGTGGTGAGCGCCATTCCTCCGAGGGCGACTTCGAGGACTTCCTGCACGTCACCGATGTTGAGGCCGTAGCGGGCGATCTCGTCCCGGCGGATGTTGAACTCGATGTAGTTCCCGCCCATGACCCGCTCCGCAAAGACGCTGGATGTGCCCGGAACATTGCGGACCACGGCTTCAATTTCGGACGCGACGCGCTCCAGCTCCGCGAGGTTCGGCCCGGCGACCTTGATGCCGACCGGCGTCTTGATGCCTGTGGCCAGCATGTCGATGCGGGTTTTGATCGGCATCGTCCAGGCGTTGGTCAGGCCCGGAATCTGGATCGCTGCGTTGAGCGCCTCGACGAGTTCGTCCACGGTGCGCCTCCTGTGGGCGATGACATTTCCGGACGGGTCCTTGATGTCCACCACCGGCCAATCCTTTTCGTCATTGAGCATGACGGTCGTCTCGATCATGTCGAACGGGGCGGGATCCGTGGCGGTCTCAGCGCGGCCAATTTTCCCAAACGCGCGATGGACCTCCGGGAAACTTTTGATGATCCGGTCCGTGACCTGAATAAGCTCCCGGGCCTTCGTTGGAGAGATGCCCGGAAATGTCGTCGGCATGTAGAGCAGGTCGCCTTCGTAGAGCGGCGGCATAAACTCCGAGCCGATGTGCTGGAAGGGAAAAATTTTTCCGAATGCCGCGGAGGCATTGTGCAGCGGCCCTTCCGGGAGCCGTGACGTCACAAGAAAATCCCAGGGAACGAAGACCCAGAGCACGATGGCGAGCGCCGAGCCGATCACCTGCCAGCGGAAGCGGATCACGAAATCAATGCACGGGTGGTAGATCCAGATCAGGAACCGGTTAACCGGGTTCTTCTCCTCCTCCGGAATTTTTCCCCGGATGAAATACCCCATGAGGACCGGCGCGAGCGTGATCGAGAGAAGGGCGGCGGCCGCCATCGAGTAGGTCTTGGTGAACGCCAGAGGCTTGAAGAGCCGGCCTTCCTGCGCCTGCAGGGTGAAGACCGGAATGAACGAAACCGTGATGACCAGAAGCGAATAAAAAAGCGTTGGGCCAACCTCGACCGAGGCGTCCCGGATGATCTGCCAGTGGTCCTTTTTGCCCCTGTCATGCTCGAGGTGCTTGTGCGCATTTTCGATCATGATGATTACGGCATCCACCATGGCCCCGATCGCGATGGCGATGCCGCCGAGGGACATAATATTCGCGCTCAGTCCCTGGGCTCTCATGATCACGAATGCGGCCAGGACGGCAATCGGCAGGATGAAGATGGCGACAAGCGCGCTCCGGAAGTGCAGCAGGAAAAGCAGGCAGACCAGGGCGACGACGATGCTTTCCTCGATCAGCTTTTCTTCCAGCGTTTTGACCGCGCGATCAATCAGGGCCGTGCGGTCGTAAGCCACGGTGAAGGACACGTCCTTCGGGAGACCCTTCATTGCTTGCTCCAGCTTGGCTTTGACATCCTTGATGACCGCCCGTGCGTTCGCTCCGTAGCGGACGACGACGATGCCTCCCACGGTCTCACCCTCGCCGTTCAGTTCGGCGATTCCACGGCGCATGTCCGGGCCGAGTTGCACGGTTGCCACATCGCGCAGGAGGATGGGGACGCCATTTTCTCCGACACCGACCGCGACCTTTTCGAGGTCGGAGATCTGTTCGATGTATCCCTTGACCCGCAGGATGAATTCCTTCTCGGCCAGCTCGAGCGACCGTCCGCCCACCTCCCCATTGCTCTTCTTGATTGCCTCGCCCACATCGCGGATCGAAATGTCGTAGGCCCGGAGTTTTACCGGGTCCACAGTGACCTGGTATTGCTTGACGAAACCGCCCACGGAAGCCACCTCGGCGACCCCTTCGACGGACGATAGTTGGTATTTGAGATACCAGTCCTGGATCGAGCGCAGCTCAGCGAGGCTGCGGTCCTTGGAGTTCAGCGAATACATAAATGCCCAGCCGACGCCGGTGGCATCGGGGCCGAGCGTGGGGGCCACCCCCTGCGGCAAACGGGATGTCAGGCCGCTGAGATATTCCAAAATCCGGCTGCGGGCCCAGTAGGGATCCGTGCCGTCCTCAAAAATCACATAGACGAACGAGAATCCATAAAACGAATACCCTCGCACGACTTTCGCTTTCGGCACGGAAAGCATCTTTGTCGTGATCGGATACGTGACCTGGTCCTGGACGAGCTGGGGCGCCTGTCCCGGCCACTCGGTGTAGATGATGACCTGCGTATCCGAGAGGTCCGGGATGGCGTCGAGCGGGATCGTGCGAAGCGCCAGCCAGCCCGCGACGATGAGCACGGCTGTCCCGATGAGGACGAGAAACCGGTTCCGGAGGGAAAAATTAATGATTGCCCTGAGCATGGTCGGATGGGGCGGCAGCCGGTTGGGCGGTGGCGGTGCCAGGGATCAATGTCATGCTGCAAATCGGGCATTTTCCGCCGTGATCGTATTCGATGCTGGCATGCTCGGGCATCGGGCAGACGAATGTTTTCGGGACCTCCGGGGGAGGTGGCTGGGCCGTTGCAGTCGGAGTGGTCGGCTGCCCGGAGTTGGCCGGAGGGCTGGATGTTCCATCGGAGCCCAACATTTTTTGGATCGCCTCGCGGAGCTGGCTTTCGGAATCGAACATGAACTGGGCGGAGGTGACGACCTTTTCGCCAGGAGCCAACCCCTGGAGGACCTGGTAGCGTGCGCTGCTGTCGCGCAGGCCCAAGACGACTTCGCGGGGATCAAACCGGCCACCCTCCTTTGCCACGAAGACCGTCGCCCGATCGCCGCTTCGCAACACGGCGGCTTCCGGAACGAGCGTTGCGGACGGGGCAACCCGGGATTCCAGTTCCACTTTGGCAAACATACCGGGCTTTAGGAGCAGGCCGGGGTTGTGAAACTCCATCCGGACTTGAGCCGTCCTGGTTTTGGGATCGAGTGTGGGGTAAACATAGGTCACGCGGCCGAAAAATTTCCGGCCCGGCAGAGAGTCAATGCTGGCGACTGCTTCCTGACCGAGTTGGACGAACGCCATGTCCTGCTCGTAGATTTGAGCCTTGAGCCAAACGATGGAAAGGTCGGCAAGGCGGTAAAGAGTCATGCCCGGCTCGAACATCATCCCTTCCACTGCCGTCTTGTCGACCACCACCCCGTCGGCCGGCGAATACATCGTGATCGTCCGCGAGGGCTGCGCCGTCGTCTTCAACTTCTCCAGCTCCGTTGCCGCTACGCCGAGCAGGCTCAACCGCTCGAGGGTTGTCTTGGCCAGCGCGGAGTTTCCGCTGCGTGTCAGCGAAGCGAATTCCAACTCCGCATTATAGATGTCCGGGGAATAGGCCTCGAAGAGGGCTTCGCCTTTTTTCACCGCACGGCCGGTGGCATCCACAAAGAGTTTTTCGATCCAGCCTTTGAATTTCGTGGTGACGTCGGTGAGCGCGGTTTCGTTAAAGTCCACCACGCCGATCGTTCGGATCGACCGTTTGAGCGGGCCTTCGGTCACTTCTCCGACCTTCACGCCCATCGTCTGGATGGTCGCGGGATCGACTGTGATCGTCGCGTTATCCGTGGTTTCGGACTCCTCATACACCGGCACCATGTCCATGCCCATGCCGTCTTTTCCGGGGCTCTGGCTGGTTTCGCCGGGCGTCATCGTGGATTTGTAATACTTGATCTTCCGCTCGCCGGAGGCCGGGGGTGCTTGTGTGGAAGCCGCGTTCGGAGACTGGCCGACCTTCTTGCGCACCGGCTGGAGCTTCATCTCGCAGATCGGGCAGTCGCCGGGGTGATCCTGGATAATCTGCGGATGCATTCCGCAGGTGTAGAGCTGCTTTTCAGCCAGCGGTTTCGAGGCCGCCCCCGTATGCCGGAGAAAAAATGCTCCGGCAACTGCGAGGCAGGCGAGGACAATAATCAGTTTGGTTTTCATGTTCGCTATTTGGCTGCGGGCTTCTTGTTATGCAGCGTGTTCGTGAAAATGTCGTGGTGGAGATAGCGGTTTGAGCCGAGGGCGGCTTCGAGGTCGCTCAGCGCCTGCGCCTGGTTCATCAGCGAATCCACATAGAACAGCCGTTGGTTGATCTCCTGGTTTGTGAGGGTGATGGCTTCCGAGGTGTTCGCCTGGCCGGTCCGGATCGCGGATTCCAGAACGCCACGGGTTTCGTCCAGAAGCGGGAGGGAGTCTTTTGAAATAACCGAAGCGATCGAGCCGGTCTTTGCGGCCCGGATGCGGGCGGTGGCGATTTCGGACTCGATGCCGAGCTTCGCGGCCAGGAGCGCGCTGCCGGCACGCTCGCGCCCGGCTGTCTTCTCTGCGATGTTTCCCTGATTGCGGTTCCACACAGGCAGGGGGACGATGACCCTCGCACCCAGAAAATTTTCATTCATGAGGTCCGTTCCGTTGAGCGTCTTCATGTATTCGTATTCGACTCCGACCGTGATATCCTCCCAGACCTCTGATCGGGCGAGCGCGATTTCTGCGGCTGCGGCGTCTGCCTCCAGTGCCGCGCGGACCAAATCCGGCCGGTAGAGAGTCGAGCCGGACGAGGGATTTTTCAGCCGCGAAATGATATCCGCCACCGATCCCTTCAACGTGAGCAGTTGTGTTCCGGGGATGCCGAGCGTGCCTTTGAGCGTGGCCACCGCAGCCTCCTCGTTCGCTTCGAGCGATAACATTTGTTGCCGCAGGCCTTCCCTTTCGACCTTGGCCAGGTTGACGGCCATTGCGGACGCCTGGCCCGACTGCTGGCCGGCCTCGTTCAATGCGATCAGCGAATCCATCGAGGCCGACAACTTTTTCAGCGTCGCCGCTTTCTCCGCGGCGGCCCGGGACTGGATGAATGTCCGCTGGACCTCAAGGATCAGCTTGCGTTCCGCATCCCGGACTTCGGCCAAAGCCATTGCCACCTCCACGCGGGATACCTTCTGCGCACGGGCCAGGCGTCCGCTCCACGGTAAGCGCTGCATGAGGGATGCCATCGCCTTGTCCTGCCCCTCGCCGCCGAAAAAGAAATCCGCCCGGTATGAGAGGTCGATTTCCGGGTTCGGCCAGAGGCCCGCCTGCAGGAGCCGTCCGCGCGCCTGCCCGATCGTCGAGTAAGCGGCCCGGATCGCCGGGCTGTGGGACAGAGCGAATTTTTGAGCCTGATCGAAATCCAGGGTTTCCGCCGCCGCGAGGGCGGGAAGGAGAAATATGGCGCAGGCAAATTTTCTCATGCTGGCATCTTAAACGAAATGCCCGCCCCAGTCCCTCCAAATAATCCCGAGGGATTTCTCATGAGATATCGTTTGACTCACCGGAAATCAGGATGTCTCTATGGACAACCTGGCAGGCAAAACAACTACCACTACAAAAACCAACATGAAAACACTCATCGCAATCGCAACCGTCCTCCTATTTGGCTTCGCAGGCGCTTCGCGCGCCGCTGACCAGACGCCCGCCTCCTACCCGCTGACGACCTGCTTCATCTCTGGCGAAAAGCTCGGGGAGATGGGCAAGCCGTTTGTCTTCACCTACGAGGGCCAGCAACTCCAGCTTTGCTGCAAAGGCTGCAAAAAGCAGTTCGACAAGGATCCCGAAAAATACCTGAAGCAATACCAGGACGCCGTGAAGAAATCCGGAAAAGCGACCCCGGCGGCGATGGACCCGAACATGAAAATGTAATTCCGGCGAGGAGCCGGCAACTCGTCCTTGAAGTGCGTTCCATTCGCTCTTCAAGGGAACCAGCGAACCATGATGACGGAACTCCAGCAACCGGGCTATCTGCATATCTTGCTCAATCACCTCCCGATTGTCGGAACGGGTGCCGGGCTTTTGGGGCTGGTGGTTGGCCTGTTTCTCCGAAGCCGCCCCGCGCTTATCCCCGCTCTGGCCATCCTCGTCCTGGCAGGAGTTTCCGCGTGGCCGGTCAATGTGACCGGCCACGATGCCTACCGGCCCCTGATGAAAATTGCGGATGATCCAGGCTCGGACTGGCTCGACGAGCACGCGGAGCGCGCCGCCCGCACAAGCTGGATTTTCTACGCGATGGCAGGCGTGGCGGCTGCGGCGGTCGCCGCTCCCGTCAGATGGCCGCGAAGCGCGATCCCCCTGGCTGTTGTCGCCGGAGCCTTCGCTCTGGTCGGCTTGGCCGCTGGAGCATATATCGCGCAGGCAGGCGGGTTGATCCGACACGTGGAATTCCGTGTCCCCGGGCAACCGGCACCGTAAAGCAGCCGAAGAACTGGTAAATAACCCATGAGCAAAGCACGTCCTACAATATCCCCGCCAGCAACTTCAATGATCGCCACACACTGGGCGATTCTTATCGGTATCGTGGCATTTTCCGCCGGCATCGGAATCTCCTGGTTGATTTTCCATGAGCCGCATTCGCACACAATAACCCGGCAGCCGCCACCGCCGCCAACACTGCCGACCGGACTGGCCGTCGGGAATTCTGATCCGGTCCCGCCCGATGTGTCGCAGATGTCCCCGGCAGAGGCTTCGCTGGCTCTCGGAAATTGGTATTATGATCAGAATGCTTGGCACAAGGCGATCGAAGCTTACCAGCGCACCATTTCACTCGGCCTGGACAATCCCGACGTGCGCACGGATCTCGGCAACGCCCTCCGGTTTTCCGGGGACCCCCAGAAGGCTCTGGAACAATATCAGACTGCGCGGAGGCAGAATCCGCAGCATGAGAACAGCCTCTGCAACATGGCCACTTTATATGCGCAGGTCCTGAACAACCCCGGCAATGCGGAAACCGCGTGGAGAGAGTATTTGCGCCTTTTTCCGAATGGAGCAAAAGCTGCCGCGGCCAAGCAGTTCATCGCCACCGAAGCGAGCAAGTTGCCCTGATTTCAGCAACACCCAGCCCGGTGGTTCGTCTCGTCCCGGCCGGCATGGCCTGATGGGAAGTGTTGCCAGGGAGAAACGCTCCGGCCAGCATGCGTTCCCATGTTGCCCGCTTTGCTGACCGTTCTGCTCTTTGCCTGCTCCGGGGTAGCCAGCGAGCGGGCAGCGCGGTTTTGGGGAGGGCAACTGGCCAATTTGCTCCGCCTGTTTTTTGCGGGAGCCATCTTGATGGCCGGGACGCTGCTTTGGTATCCGGCCTCGTTGCGTCTGGAGACATTCGGCTGGCTGTTCTTTAGCGGGGTGGTGGGATTCGGGCTGGGAGACATCGCCCTGTTTCTTGCCTACGTGCGGATCGGGGCACGGCTCGCGGTGCTTCTCAATCTTTGCACCGCCCCGATCTGGAGTTCGCTTACCGAGTGGATTTGGCTCGGCACCGGGCTCACGCTTGGGGAAATTACAGCTGGCGCGGTCATTCTCTGCGGGGTTGTCTTGGCGATTCTCAGCCGTTCGCCATCGAAGCCCCATGGGGTTGGCGCTGGCTGGGTCGGCATTCTTTGCGGCCTGGCTGCAGGTATGGGGCAGGGGATCGGGGCGGTGATCAGCCGTCATGCGTTCGGCGTGGCGGAGAGAGAGGACTTTGTCCTCAACGGTTTCAGCGCCGCAGCCCAGCGCGTGTGCGGTGGCTTCCTGACCGTGCTGCTCGCCGTCATCATTGCTGCATGGGTCGGCAAGCATCACATCCGGCCGCTTTCTTTGACCAGGAAAGGTGCCGCTTGCGGTTGGCTCCTGGCCTCCACGCTTTGCGGACCGGTTCTCGGCGTGTCCTGTTTCCAATGGTCTCTGCTGCAGCTTCCCGCCGGGCTCGCAACCGCCGTGGTTGCGATGACTCCGATCGCCATGATTCCGCTGGTGATGGTTGTTGACGGCGAGCGCCCCCGGGCCATGTCCGTCGCGGGGGCCTGCTTGGCCGTCGCGGGCGTGATCCTGCTGCTGCACCTGACGGGCTGATCCGGAAGGTTTCTGGTTCTCCGGGTGGAAGGCACTTGTTTTCCCTTTGAACTCGCCAGCGAATGCGGCTACCTATCCTCAATGGCTCGTCGCAAGAAATCCTCCATCAATCCGATCTGGCTGTTGTTTGCCGTCGGGATGCTCCTTGTCGCATTTGTCGGCGCCCGGTTTTTTCTCTCCTCCGGATCCGACCCCGACCGGACGATTGCGACACTCGATGTTCCCGCCTACATGGAAAACGCGAACAGCCTGCGGGGGAACGTTTACAGAGCCGAGGGCGAGGTTTCGAATTCGCTGGCCTGGTCGTCAACCTCCGGTCGGCTCATCGCGGTGGATGTGGAAAAGGAAACCATCCCGGTGCTGGTGACACCGGAGTTTAACGCGATCAATATTCAGAAGGGTCAGAAGTTCCGGTTTGTCCTCGAAGTGGACCCGAAAGGCATTTTAAAAACCAAGAAGCTCTCCCAGCTATGAGAACCTCCATCCTTCTGCTTGTCCTCCTCGTTTTTGGTGCTGCGACCGCGCTTCCTCAGGGTCAGGTTCCACCGGGAGCCGGGGACTCCAAGGCGGCGACGGGAGGGGCTCGGCCCGGCCAGATGAACGAAGGGTTCATCGGCAGGGATGTCCCCCACTTCGATCCCGGCACCGACGTCATGTCCTACGACGGAAAGCTCTGGAATATTAACGATAACCGCCTGTTCCGGGCCCGGTTCGAAAAATACCTGAACGCGGCTCCCGCGACCGATGCTGCCGACGTCGCCTACCGGCAGACGATCGACAAAATCATGGACCTCCTCACGCCCGGAAAGGCGACGAAGCCAAACCAGGACGCGGCATTTGCCCTGCTGAAGGAAGCTTCCAAATACAAGGATGATGCAAACCTCTGCAGCGTTTTGTCCGATGCCATTTACTCCGCGCAGAACACCCTGGCCCAGGTGGAAAGGCTGAAGCGCGAAAACGGGCTCCTGGCAAGACAGCGGGCGCAGGCCGAATGGAACAACGAGGTCGCGGCGAGGAATAACCCGCTGGGGGCTTCTTCCGGTGCCAAAGAATCCGCCTCTCAGCAGGAAAACGAGAAGATTGAACGCGACGCCCGCATGTTGAGGCCGAAGCGGGAGCTTTCCGAGGCCGGACAGACGATCGAGAACAACAAGGCCCGCATGGCGAGTCTCGAGCTAACCGCCAAAGGATACCTTCAGGCGCTGATCATGCAGTTCTTTGCGACGCGCCGGTTCGAACACGTCATCATCGCCAACCGCTTTTACAGGGCGCTCTACACCGACGGGGACAACTCGATCGAAGTCTTCAAGAAAATGGTGGACACTCTCCCGACAAACAAGGATGCCGGGCAGGCGAAAATCGAGGCGGAGTTCAACCCGAAGATTTCCGGCGAAGCCAAGGGGGGCGGAGTCGTTCGAGGGGGGGCCGGAGGCAACGGCACGGGTGCCGGGGCCGGCTACGCTCCATCCGGCCAATCATTTTCTGCGCAGGGCATCAAGATGGGGGTCCAAAACCTCGGGGTCGAGAGCCTCGTCGGCGGGGCTGCCACCGCGGCTCAGGCTGTCAGCAAACTCATCAACTCGCTCAGTCAACTCGACGGGCTCGCCAGCGAGGCGATCCGCGATGTCAACGAGGGGGTCGAGGCCTACAAGTTCCTGTTGTCCAAAAACGAGATGAAGAGCGCGACCGAGCGGCTTGCCGAGACGTTCGCCTTGGGCGAATACATGCCATCCGTCCGCCTGTTGAGCCGCGACGACAAGCGCCGGGCGCTGGAATTCTCGCAAAAAGGCAACGAGTTGCTCGCGGCGCTCGAGGTCAACGACCTCACGCGCGGGGCGAAGCTGGTGGATGACCTTCAGAAAATCGCCGTGGATTTCGACGTGAGCAAGCCGCTCGCAAAGATTGAAACTGCGAAGACGGTCAGCTCGATGCACCTCGCCAAGGCCCGCAATGCTGCGGTCAGCGGCGACAAAATCGCCATGGAGGCGGAGCTGAGGGCCGCCGCCGAGATTTGGCCAAGAAACCCTGCGCTTTCGGAAGTGGGTGGGATGATCTTTAGCCAGTCCGATGTCCAACAGCGGGCGATTACGGATTTTGACCAGCTGCTGAGCCAGAAAAACTACCGGCAGATCTTTGACGACAAGATGAGGTTCATTGCCGCAACAGCCATGTTTCCCGAGAAGCAGGAGCAGCTACGCAAGGTTCTGGACAATATGGCCCAGGTCGAAGCCTCCGTGATTCGTGCGCAGGAGGTTGAGAAGCACGGAGATTACGCCGGAGCCTGGGAGAGCGCTGAGTCGGCCTACCGCCAGTTCCCGGATGACAACAAGCTCAACCAGATCCGGGCAAACCTGACCACGCGGGCATCGGATTTTGTCCGCGCGCTCAAGCGGGCCGAGGACCAGGAGAAGAAGGATCAGCTGGGATCGTCTCTCGCCTGGTATTTGAAGGCTCAGAAGGAATACCCGGCCAGCGACTTTGCGCGCCAGGGGATCGAGCGGATCAACGCCCAAATCCTTCCTGACGCCAAATAGCCGGAAATAAGGGGGAGCGGTGATGAAACAAAAAATCCTCATCGTTGACGGCCACAGCATGATTTTCCAATGGCCGGAGCTCTCCCGGCGCTACGCCTCCGAAGGTGTGTCCGTGCGGGAGACTCTTGTCAGGATGCTGACCGCCCTGCAGGACAATTCCGATTGGACGGTCGCCGTGGTTTTTGATGGACGGGGAGTAAAATCTTCCTTCGAGGAGAGCTTGGGCGGGATCAAAATCTTCTACTCCAAAGACGGGCAGACCGCAGATTCGATCATCGAGCGCCTCACGGCGAAATATGCCGCAGGTTTCGATGTCACGGTGGCTACCGACGACCACCTCGAGCGGACCACGGTCGAGTCCTTCGGCGCGACCGCCATCTCTTCACGGCAGCTCCAATCGGAAATTGAGGCGGCGGAGAAAGACGTGCAGGTGACGATCCAGCGGCTCTGTAAAAAGTAACGGCTGGCGCGGAGCGCCGATCGTAATGTCCGGATGCAGGCCGGCCTTCTACGAAAGAGGCCGCACTTCAAGCGCGGGCGTGCGTTTTGAGCCCCACCAACTCGCAGTGCTGCAGCGCCAGATAGCGGTCCGTCATCCCCGAGATGTAGTCGCAGAGGCTGCGTTCCAGTCCGTATTTCTTGATCCGCGATTTGGCCTTGCGTCCGAGTTTCGAGGGATCCGCCGCAAGAGCGTGGTAAAGCTCGGAGATCATCCGGGCCGCCTGCCGGTTCGCCCCGGCGACCTCCGGGTGGTGGTAGAGATTTTTAAAGAGAAACTTGCGTAGTGCGGAGAGCTCCCTGCGGATCGCCGGGCTGAATGTGGCGAGGCGCACGGGGTGGTTGCGGATGTCTTCCAGCGA
>CAZSDC010000056.1:0-17067 GCA_964605515.1 uncultured Chthoniobacter sp. | reverse complement strand
TGGTTTACAACGGGCTGTCGTCCCCCACGATGCCTGCGGACCGCGATGCATCGCGCGCTCAGTTCGGGCTCGAAGACCGTGATCTGTGCATCCTGTTTGTCGGCTCCGGATGGGAACGCAAGGGGTTGCGCACCGCCATCCAAGCCGTTGAGAGATTGAAAGGCGTTACGCTGATTGTCGCCGGTCGCGGGCCCGCCGATGCTTTCCGCTCGCGCAGCGCTAGGTTTGTGGGTCCCACGAACGACCTTGCCGCGCTCTTCGGAGCTGGAGATCTCTTTGTGCTGCCCACGTATTACGACCCGTTTTCAAACGCCTGCCTTGAAGCGCTGGCGGCTGGCCTCCCGGTGATCACCACGCCAGCCAACGGCTTCGCGGAAATTCTCGAGCCTGGAATCCACGGTGCTATTGTCGCCGAAGGCGATGCGTCCGCGCTCGCGGAGGAAATCGAAAAATGGCGCGACCCACAGGTTCGTGAAGCCGCCCGTCCGGCCCGCCTCGCCCGCGCCGCTGAATTTTCCATCGAACGCAACGCGCGGGAAACCTTAAGGATTCTGGAAGAAAGCGCCGTCGCTTGAACAATATTTTTACAATCATTTGACAGGGCTCTGACAACTCGCCTGCCGCGTTCGCCGATGCTGGGGGCGTGAAAACCATCACATCACTCGTAACGGCTTCGGCGCTCGCGTTTCTTGCGGCGGCCGAAGGTGCCTCGGTCACACTCTCCGTAAAACCGGAACGGGAATACCTTCTCGCCGGTGGACCCCGGGATACCGTGGTCCTGGTGGAGCTGCGCGCCAAGGAGGCCGATGCCAAGCGCACGGCGCCGATCAACCTCGCGCTCGTGCTCGACCACTCGGGCTCAATGCGCGGTGCCAAACTGGAGAAAGCCAAGCAGGCGGCCGGTGTGGCGCTCGACCAGCTCGGCCCGGACGACATCTTTTCGCTGGTCATCTACGACGACCAGGTTGAGGTCCTCATCCCGCCGCAGCGCGTGAAGGACCGGGAGGAAATGAAGCGCAAGATCGCACACATCCGCGAAGGTGGTTGCACGGCGCTCTATGCCGGTGTCGAAAAGGGAGCCAACCAGCTCCGCAAGTATTTCGACAAGGAAAAGGTGAACCGCATCGTGCTCCTCTCGGACGGCCTGGCCAACGTCGGCCCCTCGTCGACCTCGGCGCTCGCCAAGCTCGGCAAGGAACTTCGCGGTGAGGGGTTCGGAGTTTCCACCGTCGGGCTCGGGGATGACTACAACGAGGATCTCATGACCGCACTCGCCGAGGCGAGCCACGCAAATTATTACTACGTTAAAGACGCCGAAAAACTCCCGGGAATTTTCAAAGACGAACTCGGCACGGTCAAAAATGCCGTCGCCCGGAACGTGAAGGTCACGATCACTCTGCCGGATGGCGTAAAGCCGAAGTGCGTCCTCGGCGAGGACGATCTCGCGTTCCATGGCCAAACGGTCACGATCCCGCTGGCCGAGTTGTTCGGCTCGCAGACCCGGCGGTTCCTGATCGCCTGCGACGCCCCGGCCAGCGATGTCCTGGAAATTGACCTCGCCAATGTCGAGCTCAGCTATGAAGACTCGGAGACCGGAAAAGCATCCGCCGAAAACCACACGGCAAAAATCGCGCAGACCAGCGACAGCTCGCTCGTCGAGAAATCGATCCAGCCGGACGTCGCGTCCAGCGTGGCGATCACCCGAAACCGTCTGACCAAAGCGGAAGCGGTAAAACTCGCCGATGCCGGAAAGTCGAAAGACGCCGCCGAGCTCCTGGTCCGCCAGGCCGCCGCCAACGCTGCGCTCCCGGCGGCCGCGCAAAGCGAGCTGCTCAAAAAGGACGACCAGGAGCTCAAGCAAAAAGCGGAAGAACTCCAGAGTTCGGGCTCGCTCAGCAAAGGCAGCCGCAAGGAGATCCAATACCACAACTATCAGGACAAAAACCAGAAGCGGTGACCGACAGGACGGGCGGCATTCATTCGAATGCCGCCCATCTTCTTTCCATTTTGTCCTGCATCCTTCATACTTCCGCCTTCCCGCTTGAAACGCCAGGCCCTCATCTTTCTCGTTGCGATCTTTCTGCCGAGTTTCGTGCTTGGCTGGATCGCGCTTCGTGCGGCGGGAAAACAGCGGATCCTCATCGAGCGGCAGGCCGCCGATCTCCACCAGGCGGAAACGGACTCGATCGCTTCGAGCGTCCGCGATGCCGTCGAGTCAAAGCAGCGCGCGTTCGCGGAATCCATCCGCGCCCTGGTCGCAAAAGATACCCCGAGCGCGGTCGCCGAGAACTACGGCCAGCTCCTCGCTGGTGTCTGGACGGAAGGCGGAGTCCCGTTCGCAATTTCTCCCCGGGGCGCACTGGCCTACCCGTCGAATGTCCAGGCCCGCGGGGCTCACCAGGTCGAAACGTTCCTTGGAAACAACGCCGCGTTCCTGACGAACGCGCGGGCTGAAGAAGTTTACCAGCAGGTTCCCCAGGACAAAATAGAATCCAAGCTGGCGCAGTCCTCGTCATACTTTGATCGATCTGCGGGTGCGCAAGCCGTTCCCCAATCAAAAGCTGCGCTTTCAAAAGAGGCCTTCACCCGCAAATCGGAATCCCAAGGCGCCCAGCTCAACAACCGCAACATCGTCCCGCAAAACGATGCGCAGGCCGCAGCCCCTTCGAAGCTGGTGTCCGGGTTTTCGGATTTTCAGACGGCTTTAGGAGGTGCCGCGCAGGGCATCCTCGCCCGGTTTGTTCAGAATGACCTGCAAGTGATTTTTTGGACCAAGCCGGACCCTGCCTCGAACTGGCTGTTCGGGGTAGCTCTCGGACCCGAGGAGCTCGCCCGGCTTGTCCGCCTGCCGGAAAACACTGACCCCGATACCGTTCTCGCGATTTTGGATGACCGCGCCCGTCCTGTTGCGACAGCGCCGGGCGGAGCTAAGTGCGAGTGGAAGCGTCCGTTTGTTGCGACGGAGATCGGCGAGGTTCTACCGCACTGGGAGGTCGCCCTCTATCTCTTGAATCCCGGCCAGCTGACCGAATCCGCCCGCCTTGTCACCGCAACGCTCACCCTGCTGATCGCCCTTGCTCTGGCGGCGATTCTTGTCGGCGCGTATCTCGTCGCGGTCGATACCCGGCGGCAGCTCGATCTCGCCCGCAAGAAAACCGATTTCGTCTCGAACGTTTCACACGAGCTGAAAACCCCGCTCACTTCGATCCGCATGTTCGCCGAACTCCTCGCCGACAACCGGGTCAGCGACCCGGGAAAGCGGTCCCGCTACCTCCGCATCATCGCGGGCGAAAGCGAGCGGCTCACCCGGCTCGTCAATAACGTCCTCGATTTCGCGCGCCTCGAAAAAAAGCACAAATCCTACGACATGCGTCCGGCCGACCTCGTGCCGCTCGCGGACCGCGTCTGTGAGAGCGAAAGTGTCCGGCTCCAAGAGGCCGGATTTCAGGTTGGGTTTTCGTGTGAGCTTGCCTCCTGCCCGGTCCGCTGCGATGCGGATGCCATCGCGCAGGTTCTGGTCAACCTTCTCTCGAATGCTGAGAAATACGGCAACGGTGGCAATGAGGTTAATGTCGTTGTAGAATCCGAACCCGGACCACCGCCGATCGCACGGATTTCCGTCCTCGACCGGGGAACGGGCGTTCGCGCCGGACTCGAAGAAAAAATCTTCGAAGCGTTTTTCCGGGCTGACGATTCGCTGGCCAGCGGGGTGCAGGGTTCGGGCCTGGGCCTCACGCTCGCCCGCCGGATCGCGCGCGACCACGGAGGCGACATCCGGTGCCATCAGCGGCCCGGTGGCGGAAGCATTTTCACTCTTAGCCTCCCGCTTCTCAACGAACCATTCTCATGAGCAAACGTATCCTCCTCGTCGAAGACGACCCTCATATCCACCTCGGGCTCACCGAGGCGCTAACCAGCGAAGGCTACACCGTCACCGGTTGCCGGGACGGTGGACAGGCGCTGGCGCTCATCAAGCAATCCCAGCCTGATCTTGTCGTCCTTGACGTCATGCTTCCGCACAAAAACGGCTACGATATCTGCCGCGAACTCCGTGCTGCAAAAAACCCCGTCCCGGTGCTGATGCTTACTGCCAAAGGCCAGGAGATCGACAAGGTGGTCGGTCTCGAACTCGGCGCCGACGATTACGTGACCAAACCTTTCGGGCTCCGCGAACTCATTGCCCGGGTCCACGCCCTGCTCCGGCGGACCCAGCCGGTCTCGGTATCCGCTACCCCGGATTTCCTGAAATTCGGCGATGTGGAAATCGACTCCCGCGCCCTGCGCGGCAAGCGGGACGGGACCCCGTTCGATCTCACCCCGCGTGAATTTGCCGTCCTCGCGCTGCTCTTCCGCGAACGCGGGAACGCCGTCTCCCGCGACCGGATCCTCAATGAAGTCTGGGGGATCGAATACTACGGCACTACCCGCACGCTCGACCAGCTGATCGTCAAACTCCGCCAGAAAATCGAGTCCGAACCCTCCTCCCCCCGACACCTCCTCACCATCCACGGCCTCGGTTACCGGATCGAAACGGATTGAAGCGTCAGGGGCCCGCTTACAGTTTCTGCTCTCAGAGCAAAATCAAAAATATCCGCCCTGGCGCAGAAACTCACGTCTGCGGGAGCATGGAGTGCGCTCGCAGGATCCAGAAAAGTGGCGGCGGCGACGGACGCCCGGACGCGGGCCAGAAAAGGCTCGACCGGCGGACGTTTGCCGCGAAGGAGTTCCGCCATCCACTCCGCGCAGGCGAGATCTTCATCCGCGCTGCCGTAGTGGACTGTTCCGGTGATTACGAAGGCCACGCACGTAGAACCAGCAGCCTGAAGCGCGGCGACTGTCGCCGAGGCCACTACGAAGCTTGCGGCCCACAGCAACGGGGCGGTGGCGCAAGTCACCAGCCCGCGCGTTCCGGCGGTCGTGCGCTGGACAGCACGGCGTTCGGAGAACGGGAAGGCGTCGGCATCCACGGGGGAGTTGCCCAAATCAAAACCCGGGATCGGCTGGCAGTCGGATTCGCCCATGAGGACGAGGTCCGGTTCGCGGTCGCGGCGTTCGAAAGCTTCCGCGACATCGAGCACGGGATAGATTTCCACGGCACCGCGCCCGAGCGCGACCGCTGCTGTGCTGAACGCGCGTAGCACATCAATGACGACAACCGCATCCGCATCCGGCGGTCCCGACAAATCCCTCAGGTCCACAATCTGCGCGTCCATCATCTGCGAACCCACATGCTTTTCGCCGCTTGCCGGCTCATCTTGGGTCCGTGATTCTGCCTAGAAAAAGACAGGCCGAGGTGGGGACGTGCTGGACGGCAAAAACGAACGGTCGGTCCACGTGCACCACGACCGGTTCCTGCTGCTCCGGCATGGACATGGCGCGCATCATGACGACCGCTGTTGCCGCGGCGGCTTCGACGCCTTTTTCGTCGAGGGCGAAGAAGGTTTTGTGGAAGACGTCCGAGAGGTAGAGGTAGTCATCCGGCTTGCGGGGGGCCATGCCGTCAAAATCCGCACTTCCCTGCGGGAGGTCGAAAGCGGCTTTGACGCCCAGCGACTTCAGGGCGTCCGCCAGTGAGATGGTCGGCGGCTCCAGACGGAATTTCGGGAGAAACAAGCTGACTTGCTGGCGAGGGAGGCTCGCGCATTTCTCCAGAAGCGCGGCGGAAGGAAGCTCCAATGAGCCGCCCGCCTTGTTGGGAAGAAGGATAAGAAATTGAAACTCTCCCCCTCGGAATGGGATCCCCACGGCCTGGAATCCGTCTGCTTCCAAGTAGCCGAATTGATCTGTGCGGGTCATGGTCGGCACGGCGGTCTTGTCACGTCCGGAGACAAAAAACGGCAGATCCTGCGTTGCCCCTGCGGCAAACTCCTCCGCCCACGGAATCTTCAAATAAAGCGCGTTGACCAGCACGAGAGTGGTCGTCTTGTCGAGCGCGTTCGCCGGGATTAAATTCCTGATCCGCTTTTCCGTCTGCTCCTCGACCCAGCGGTTGATGAGGTCCGCAGCCGCAGACGGACTATTCCGGAAATCAATCTGCTCCAGAGGTGCGGAAAACCGGAGCTTGAGCAGTTCCAGAAACGCGGGGCGAAAGGAAAATCCGACGGCTCCGAAAAGTCTGTTTGCAACATGAAGCGAAGTATCCTTGTCGTCGCGTCTCCGCGACGCAAGCAGCGCGGCGTCCAGCTTTTGAAACCCATCCGCCAGGACGGCGGGTTTTTTTGGGAAGTCGAGCGCCTCCGCCATCTGGCTCATCGTGGAGCCCTGCGCGCCGGCATAGGTCATCGCCAGCGCGGCTTGGATCGAGTAGGGGGACAAACAGATGTTCCCTGCCGATTTTTTCTCCACGGCCCGGAAGATCCGGATTCCGCCCTCGTTGACCACCTGTGCGGCCGTGTCACCGGCGGAGGCTGTGGAAGCCGCCAGCAGAAAAGAGAAAAGGGCCGGCAGGGTTGATTTCATTTGCCGGGGGAGGCAGGTTCCCCGGGAGAAGCCGCTTCCTGGGGAGCGTTCTGGGGTTTTGAGTGGAGGACGCTTTTGATGAGTGCTTGGGTCTGGGGATTGTCGAGCAGGGTCTTCATCGCGGGAGATTTCATCAGGGCGGTGGTATCGCCGTTTTGAATTGCCTGCATCACCTGCGGGTCGTTCATGACCGCCTTTAAGTCCGGGTTGTTGGAAAAGCTCGTCACGGCGTTCATGCCGTCGCGAGTGGACACCAGGCTCTGCACTTTTGAAGTCAATGCGGACTTCAGGGATTCCAGGCTGGCAGGAGCCGTAGATGTCTGGGTGGGTTCGCTCGTTGCGGACGCCGGCGAATCGGCCTCGGGGGCGCTCTGGACGGCGGTTCCCTCGTTGCGGATCGACACGACCTCGCTCGTCGGAATTTTCATCTGACCAAGGGTGGGCGAAACAACGAGATAAACGCCGCCGGACATTTCAGTGACCTGTGCCCGGATTACGCTGCTGTCCTTGAGCGTGATGACCTGAAGGCCGTTGTCACCGGCACGAACAAGTGAGGAAATTCCGAAGAGAACAAATGCGGCCAGCCGGAGAGTCATAGCGCCTGCAGCCTACACCGGTTCAGAAAACTTTCCCATAAAAAGCTTCTCCCTCACCCGGCTTGAAAGTTGGAGGGATGGCCGCCGTCCCGTCCGATTTTTTGGAGGGAAAAACGGGCGCTGACGGCGCATCGCCCTCCAGACCAGAGATCATCCTAGACCGAGCAGGGCGACAAGGTTGAGGCCAAAGGCAAAGAGGAGAGCGCCTAGGAAGATGCAGACCGGCAGGGTCAGGATCCAGGCCATCAGGATGTTCCGCAGCGTGGCCATCTGGAGTCCGGACTTGTTCGCGGCCATGGTGCCGGCGACGCCGGAGGAGAGAACGTGCGTGGTACTCACCGGCAGGCCAAAATGGTCGGCGACCAGGATCGTGCACATGGCGACGAGTTCGGCGGCTCCACCCTGCGCATACGTCAGGTGGCTCTTGCCGATCTTTTCGCCGACGGTGACGACGATCCGTTTGTATCCGATCATCGTGCCGAGCCCGAGCGCGATGGCGACCGCATACTTCACCCAGTCCGGAATGAAGTTCGTGAGCTGTTCCCCGTTTTTCTGAAGTTGGGATGCTGCGGCGAGATCGGAGGCAGTCAGAAATTTGCCGGTTTTTTTCAGTTTGGCGATGGTTTTTGAAATGAGGTAGAGGTCCGAGCGGACTTCGCCGCGATCCGCATCGGGCAGGGTGTTGAACGTCTTGGAGTCGCCGAGCCTGCGGCAGAGATCCTTGCATTGGTCCGAGAGCGCGGCGAATACCTTCGGAGTGAGCGTGCCCGAGGATTTGATGTAATCGGTCAGGGCATCATCCGCCTCCTTTTCGTTCAGGTCGATGCCCTCGCCGGATTTATCGAAGACAGCCTCAAGGGATTTGGCGGATTCTGCCACGTGGGCAACCTTTGACGGGCTGACCGTCATCTTGAGGGCATAGGTGCCGGGGAGGATGCCGACGAGGATGAGCACGATCAGTCCCATTCCTTTTTGCCCGTCGTTCGAGCCATGGGCGAAACTGACACCGGTGCAGGTGAGCATGAGAAGCCCGCGGATCCAGAGCGGTGGCGGGGTTTTGCCTTCCGGAGCCTTGTAGAGTGCGGGGTTTTTGATGAGGGCCTTGCACAGCAGCAGGAGCAGTCCCGCCACGCAAAATCCGACAACCGGCGAGATCAACAACCCCAGCCCGACATCCTGAGCCTTGGCCCAATTGACGCCGTCGGTCATCGAATGCGTCGGCCCCATGAGCGAGTTGGCCAGCCCGACCCCGATAATCGAGCCGATGAGCGTGTGCGAGCTGGATGCGGGGAGCCCGAGATACCAGGTTCCGACATTCCAGAGAATGGCGGAAATGAGCAGCGCAAAAACCATGGCGAAACCGGCTGCGGACCCGATGTTGAGAACCAGCTCGACGGGCAGGAGCGACACGATGCCAAACGCCACGAGTCCCGAAGACGTGAGAACGCCGATCAAATTCCAAATCCCCGACCACACGACCGCCGGTGTGGCCTTGAGCGTGTTCGTGTAGATGACCGTAGCCACCGCATTCGCGGTGTCGTGAAAGCCGTTCACGAACTCGAAAGAAAGAGCCAGCAGGACCGCCAGAACAAGGAAAGCGTAGGTGATCAGTGTGGGCTCGGAATAGACTGAGGCGGACAGAAGCATAAGGCTCTCCCGCCAGACAAGCGGGGCCGAAGAAATTTGCAAGGCTGGATCAATCCCCATGCCTTCCCCGAGCAAGCATCGCGCAGGTTTCCGATCCGGTTTACTTCTCCGGGTCTGCAAACTCGGGAAGTGCCCGCCAATAATAAAATTGCATTTTCCGCTCGTTTTTCAGTCCGAAAGCCTGCTACGTTGACGGTAGGTGCCAAAACCTTAAAGCCCGCTTCCGGAAACGGAGGCGGGTTTTACTTTTTCAGCGGTTGGCGCTCCCATTCACCCGTCGGCATGGCGCCGGGCGGGATTCTGTGCTAAAGAGAAGCGATGTTTGAAATCAAGGCCCGGGACAAGATGGTCGAGCGCGCATTGTTGGTCGGCGCGTATGGCGATCCTTCCCTGAAAGACGATGCGAAGGATTTGCTGGAGGAGCTGGAGGAACTCGTCCGCACGCTGGGAATCCCCGTGATAGATCGCATGGTGGTTTACAACCGCGAGCCCCAGGCGCGCTACCTCATCGGATCGGGCAAGGCGGAAGAGGTTTGCGCTCGCATCGCCGGAGGCGGTTGCGACGTGGTGATTTTTGACAACGAGCTCACGCCGGCCCAGCAGCGGAATTGGGAAACGCTTTCCAAGGTGACGGTGATTGACCGGCGCGAAATCATCCTCGACATCTTCGGGAACCGGGCGCAGAGCCGCGAAGCCCGGATTCAGGTGGATCTGGCGAGGATGGCCTACTCCCTGCCCCGGCTGACCCGGGCCTGGAGCCATCTCGGCCAGCAAGGCGGCGGGATCGGAGCGAAGGGCGACGGCGAGAGCCAGCTCGAACAGGACAAGCGCAAGATCCGCGGCCAGATCGAACGCCTCAAGCGGGAGCTCGTGGGAGTGAGAAGTTCCCGGGCCACCCAGCGCAAAGACCGCAAGCGGGCCCCGGTGCCGAACGCCGCCATCGTTGGCTACACGAACGTCGGCAAATCCTCGCTTCTTCAAAAACTCACCGGCGCGGACGTGCTGGTCGAGGACAAGCTATTCGCCACGCTCGACACCACGACCCGCAAAATCGCCCTTCCCAACAAGCAGCCCCTGCTCCTCACGGACACCGTGGGCTTTATCCGCAAGCTTCCGCACGAGCTGGTGGAGTCGTTCAATGCCACCCTCGAGGAGGCCGCCCATTCCGATTTTCTCATCCACGTCCTCGATGCCTCGCAACCCCGGGTTATCGAATTTTACAACACCACCATGGGAGTCCTGGCCGACCTCGGCGCCGACACCAAGCAAACGCTCGTCGTCTTCAACAAGATGGACAAGGTCGCCGACGATGGCACCTGCGAGGTGCTCAGAAAACATTTTCCCGGCGCGGTTTATATCTCGGTCAAAAGCGGGACCGGCTTCGAAAAACTGGTCGAGCGGATCTCCGATTTCGTCAGCAACGGATCGAGGAAGGCGGGCCTCCGGCTTCCCCATGCCCGCACCGACATCCTCGCCCGCCTGCATCGCGAGGGAACCGTTCACTGCGTCAACTACGAGGGGGAATTTATCGAGGTCTCCGCGACAATTTCGGAGCGGGCGATGGAAGACCTGTCGCAGTTCGTGGTCGAGTCGGACGCGCTTGTGCTGGCCCCGTGACCTGAATGGCTACGGCTTCTTCAGCGCGGCGGTGATCGCTGCGACAAATGCGGGATCTTCAGGTTTGGTGCCAGGCTCAAACCGGGCGAGAACCGACCCGTCGCTGCCGATGAGGAATTTTCCGAAGTTCCATTTCACATTGCCGGGAAATTTCGACGACGGCCCGGTCAGCGCGGCATACAGCGGGCATTGGTCCGGGCCCTTGACATGCACTTTGTCCATCAACGGGAAGGTGACCGCATACTTCGAGGAGCAGAACGCCTGGATCTCGCTGTTGGTGCCGGGTTCCTGTCCGCCAAAATCATTCGATGGAAATCCGAGGACCACGAATCCTTCCGGCCCGAACTTCTTATAGAGGGCTTCAAGTCCCGCATACTGCGGGGTGTTGCCGCACTTGGAAGCCACGTTCACGATGAGGATCACTTTGCCGGAAAATGCTTTCAATGACGAGTCTGCTCCGTCGATCGTCTTGAACGGAATAGTGTCCAGCGAGTCCGCAAAGAGCGAAGTGGCGGTGAAGAGGCAGAGGGCCAGAAGTCGTAATTTCATGGGCTTAAGGGACAGCATCAAAGCGCTGGTGTCAAACAGGCTTCTTGCAAAGCGCCGTGTCGTCAGGGGGGCTGGGCTTCGCGGCGAATTTTAATCTCCTCAACTGGCTGGAGTGGCGTTTTCGTCCCCGTGGATTTTTGCGGCCGCAGAGCAGAGACAGGCCCCGAGGAATATCACCACGCCGGTGATATAAACCCAGAGCATGAGGAGCATCATGACGCCGACCGCTCCGTAGATCGCATTATAGTTCACAAAGCGCGGCAGGTAATTCACAAAGGCGTTCTGGCAGGACTGGAGGGAGAGCGTCACCAGCAAAGCCGGGATCCACACCTGTTTGAAAAAGACCCGGCGGCGGGGGGCCAGCATGTAGAGCAGCGTGAAAGAATAGAACAACACCGCTCCGGAAATCGCGTAGCGCCCGAGGTCGAACAATCCCACGACCACGTCCAGATTGATCGCCGGGATCTGGGACTCCAAAAAGTCCTTGAACGTGACAGCGATTTTCTTGGCCCCTTGGAGCAACGCGGGGGCGAGCAGGCCGATCAGCAGGGCGCTCGCCAGCACCATGATCATCAGCAGGTTTTTAAACGGGAGCTGCCACCATGGGATTTCGACCGTGTGCCATGCCCGGTTCACCCCGCGCACCAGCGCCTGGAAAAATTTCAGCGAGCACCAGGTCAGGATGACGAACGACACGATCGTGACGCCCCCGCGCGATTTTTCCAGCGAGGCGACCATCTGCCACATGAACTCCTGCTGCGGCTTGCCGATCGGAAAATAGTGCTCCACCGTATGGATGACTTCCTGGGAATCGAAAAACGAGGAGCCCATCGTCAGCAGCAGCGCGAACAGCGGCACGAGCGAGAAGAGCGCGTAATAGGCAAAGGACGCCGCGCGCTGTTCCCCGTCGATCTCGTTGAAGGTGTTCACCGCCTCCCACAGGATCCTGGGACATTCCCTCAGCTCTTTCAAAACGCGGTCCATTCCGGAAATGTGTCCGCTTGCTCCGCCAAAAACAATTCTTTCCCGCTGGATGGAAGAAGCGCCTTGTTACGCGGGTTCCGATCGGGTAGGGCAGGTGAATGAAAAGTGTCCGTCTTGTCCTTCTGGTGCCGTGGCTGCTCGGCCTGGCACTTTGCGGAGAGGCGTTCAACGCGGGGACCGCTGCCGGGAAGACGGGAGAGAAGGTTCTGATGGAGGACAGGATCCGCGAGGTGGTCATCAAGGACTCCGGCACGGTTTTTTTGAATTTCGGCGCCGCGTATCCCGACGAGGTCCTCACGGCGGTCGTGATGAAGGATACCCGTTCGCGCTTTCCCGGCATCGAGTCGTGGGCTGGAAAGACCGTTCGCATCGAGGGCATGGTCACCGATCACGAGGGCCACAGCCGGATCATCCTGCGGGAGCGCGGGCAGCTCACGCTGGCGGCGGGGCCGGGGTAGTCGAGGAGATTTTTGAGTCCGCAGTTGTCAGGCGTGAAGAACCTTGTTACGTAGTTGCGATCAGTATGGCGCTCGCTGTCCAACGACCAAAACTCACGCTTTCCGAGAAGCTTTATCTTCCGGCCGTTGCCGCTGGGCTTTTCATCACGTTCAAGCATCTGGTGAACCGCCTGACCGGCCGCACCAAGGTCACGATGCAATACCCGGAACAGAAGTGGGACGAAAGCCTGCCGGACTGGTATCGCGGCGCTCCCACGCTGGTGGCTGACGAATGGGGCCGCGAGCGCTGCGTCGCCTGCCAGCTCTGCGAGTTCATCTGCCCGCCGCGGGCGATCACGATCAAACCGGAGGAAATCCCGGCCGCCGAGCGCTGGGGCAAGGTCGAAAAGCGGCCGAAGGAATTCGACATCGACATGATCCGCTGCATTTACTGCGGGCTCTGCCAGGAGGTCTGCCCGGAACAGGCGATTTTTCTCCGGAAGGACTATTCCATCACCGGATATACCCGCGGGGAAATGAATCACGACAAGGCAAAACTCTATGAACTCGGCGGGGTCATGCCGGGCCTGGTCAACAAGTGGAACGAAAAAAAGTAGCCGACCCCGGAAGCTCCTGATAAAAAAACCGCCGACTTCCACCATGCAGCTCGCGCTATTCTGGCTCTTCTCGATTTTCACTCTCCTCTTCGCTCTGGGCGTGGTCTTTTTCCGGAGCCCGGTATCGAGCGCGATGAGTCTGGTGATGTCATTTGTGGGACTGGCGGCGCTATTTGTGACCCTCGATGCGTTTTTCATCGGCGTGGTGCAGGTCCTTGTTTATGCGGGAGCCGTGATGGTGCTCTTCCTTTTCATCATCATGCTCCTGGACCTCCGGACCGAGAAGCGGCGCCCTGTCAAACTGGCTGCATGGGTGGGCGGAGGCATTGTCATTGGAGGGTTCCTGGCCGCATTGGTCCGGGTGGTTGCTTCGCTGCCGGACGCCAGCCAGACGAAGCCAGCCCTCGTGAACCCGGCTGTCAACGATGTTGCCCAGGTCGGTTTTGCCCTCTTCCGGAATTTCAACCTCCCGTTCCAGATCATCGGGGTCCTCCTCCTCGTCGCCACGATCGGTGTCGTCGTCCTCAGCCGGAGGGAGCTCAAATGAAAGCGGAAAGCGGAAAAGGGAGACCGGAGAGAAAAAAATCCCTCGCCCCGCGGGTTGCCTGGCTTCCCGATTTTTTCTAAGATGCCGACTCTGTCCCATTATCTTCTTGTCAGTGGCGGCCTCTTTGCGATCGGGCTGGCCGGGGTTTTGTTGCGCCGGAATATTCTGATTATTTTCATGGGGTTGGAGCTGATGCTCAATGCGGCGAACCTCTCGCTGGTCGCCTTCTCGCGGTTCCATCCCGGCCTTGACGGCCTGCCCGGATACAACGCGCAGGTTCTGGTGTTTTTCATTATCACGGTCGCGGCCGCGGAGGTCGCCGTGGGGCTTGCGATCATTGTCGCCCTCTTCCGCGCCAAGCAAACAACGCACGTCGAGGATCTCGACACCCTGAAGTTCTGATGAGCACGCTGACCGCGCCCTGGATTATCCTGTTTGCTCCGCTGGCCGCAGCGGCTGTGATCCTTTTTGTCGGGCGGCATTCCAAACCGCTGAGCGCCGGGCTGGCGATCTTGTCAGCCGCCATTGGGTGCGTGCTAAGCTGGTGGCTGTTTTTCCAGCCTGATCCGGCGGAGTCTCTGAGCTTTCCCTGGATCGGCATCAGCGATTTAGGGATCGGCATCAACCTCCAGATTCCGATCGGCGTGACCGTGGACCATCTCAGCAAGGTGATGCTTGTCGTGGTGACGTCCATTGCGACCCTTGTTTTCACCTACTCGCTGGGATACATGAAGACCGAAGAGGGGTATTGGCGGTATTTTGCTGGGCTGGCGCTGTTCCTCTTTTCGATGCTCGGCATCGTGCTTGCCGACAATTTCATGATGATGTTCATCTTCTGGGAGCTGGTTGGACTCAGCTCCTACATCCTCATCGGTCACTATTTCAAAAAGGACTCCGCTGCAGATGCGTCCAAGCAGGCCTTTATCGTCAACCGCGTCGGCGACTTCGGATTCCTGCTCGGCATCCTTTTCCTGTGGGGTGCGACCGGCACCCTGATGTTCGGCGAGCTGACATCCACAAGCGGGATCGAGGCCTTCGCCGCAAACCCGTTTTTTCTGACTGTGGCTTGCATACTGGTTTTTTGCGGGACGGTCGGTAAGTCCGCCCAGATGCCGCTGCATGTGTGGCTGCCGAACTCGATGGAGGGCCCGACGCCGGTCTCCTCGCTTCTCCACGCCGCTACGATGGTCGCGGCCGGCGTTTATATGCTGGCCCGCATTTTTCCGATCCTTCAGGCCGCTCCCCATGCCCTTGATGTGATCGCCTGGATCGGCGGCATCACCTGTTTCGCCGCGGCTCTCATGGCCACCCAGCAGGATGACATCAAGCGGATCCTCGCCTACTCGACCGTTTCCCAGCTCGGCTACATGGTCCTGGGGATCGCGTCTGCGTCGAGCGCGGACGTCCCGATGTTCCACCTCTTCACCCACGCCTGCTTCAAGTGCCTCCTCTTCCTGTGTGCGGGGTCGGTGATCGTCGGCATGCACCACGAGCAGGACATCTGGAAAATGGGGGCGCTGAAAAACAAGATGCCGTTCACATTCCTGGCCACGGTTGCCGGCAGCTTGGCGTTGGCCGGATGTCCGTTTACGAGCGGTTACTTCAGCAAGGACCTGATCATCGAGTGGGCGGTTGTCGAGCATCCGTTACTCGGATGGCTTTCGGTTGCCACCGCCGGCCTCACGGCTTTCTACACATTCCGTCTGGTATTCGTGGTTTTTCTTGGAAAACCGCGCGGCGAGCACGCGAAACACGCCGCGGAATCACCGCTGGTCATGCTCGTTCCACTTGCCTGCCTCGCGATCCCTGCCCTCATTGCCGGGTTCCCGTTCATCGAAAGGAACTTTTTCCATCTCACGGAGGCGGAGGGAGTGCCCGCACTTCTTCATCCTGTGCTTTACCTTCTTTTCTTTGGCGGGGTCGCGCTGGCTTGGAAGCTCTACGCGCACGCTGAGAAAGATCCTGTCTCGATCCCGTTCTTTGCCAACCGCCTCTACATCGACGATCTCTATAGCTGGCTTGTAAAAAACATCCAGGGCGGCGGGGCTGCGGTCCTTTCGTGGGCCGACCGGTGGGTTGTCGATCTGCTCATCGTCCAGTTCCCTAGCAAAATCGCCTGGGCCGGAGGGTTTGTGCTCAGGTTCCTCCAGATCGGGAACATCCAGGCCTATGCGTTTTTCTTCGGGGCCGGCGTGGTCGGGCTCTTCTACCTTTTGATTTTCAGATGACCACGATCAGCCCGCTTCTTATTTTGATTCTTGTCCCGCTGGCGGGGGCCGCATTCGTCCTGGCCGGCTCGAACGCCCGGGCCACAGCGATCGTCGCCTCCGCGACCAATCTCGTATTCGCCTTGGTTCTGACCGGCATTTATTTGAGAAGGATCGGGCCTGACCCTTATCAATTTGTCTCTACCATTTCCGTGGTTCCATCGATGGGGATCGCGTTCACGCTCGGGGCCGACGGGCTGAGCCTCGTGATGCTTCTGCTGGCCACACTTGTGACGACTGCTGCCGTGGCGGTGGCCCGCACGCCGGACAAAAATGCCAACTGGTTCTATGCGTCGCTCCTGTTCATCTCGGCCGGCGGCATCGGGGCGTTTGCTTCGATCGATCTCTTCTTTTTTTACATGTTCCATGAGCTGGCCCTCATCCCGACATTTCTTCTGATTGGGATCTGGGGCTCCGGCGACCGGCAGGCGGCGGCTTGGAAGGCCACTATCTACCTGGCTCTCGGCAGCTTTATTCTGCTCCTCGGGTTGATCGGCCTCTACCTGATCCAGCCGGACGGCATACGTTCATTCGACATCCGGGCGATCATCGGTCTCGCCGACGCCGGATTGCTTCCTGGTGGCAACTGGGTTTACCTGCTTCTGCTGGTTGGCTTCGGGATTCTGGTCTCGCTTTTCCCCTTTCACACATGGGCTCCGCAGGCCTACGCGAGCGCCCCCGCGCCGGCGGCCATGCTCCATGCCGGCGTCTTGAAAAAATTCGGTCTCTACGGCCTGATCCGCATCGCGGCACCGGTGTTTCCAAACGAGGTGACGAACGGTTTTATTCAGGTTCCTGTTCCGTTCTATCATCCCGTCGCGGTCTCCCTCTCGAATCTGCTGCTCGTGCTCCTCGTCGGGAACATCCTCTACGTCGGCTACGTGACCGTCTCGCAGCGTAGGCTCGACTGGATGCTCGGCTATTCGAGCGTCATGCACATGGGCTATATCTTCCTTGGATTCGCCGCGCTCAACGTCCTCAGCATCACCGGGGCTTCCATGATGCTGTTTGCCCACGGCCTCTCGATCGCGGCCTTGTTCGCGCTGAGCGGTGAGCTGCGCGAACGTACCGGCACGCTCGACTTTGCCGAGCTGGGCGGATTTGCGAAACCGATGCCCGCGTTCGGCCTGCTCTTCGGATTCGCCGCATTTGCTGCCATCGGGCTTCCCGGGTTTGTCGGCTTCGCTGGCGAGCTGCTTGTCTTTTTCGGCTCCTTCGTCGGCGGCGTGCCCCTCATGGGATCAATGGATGGAAAAGAGATTTTCCAGCTCAACAGTTTCCAGATTGCGACCGTCTGCGCGGTCTGGGGCGTCGTCATCTCCGCCATCTATATGCTCCGCGCCTACC
>CAZSDC010000055.1:0-17317 GCA_964605515.1 uncultured Chthoniobacter sp. | reverse complement strand
GCGGGATTTGAAACGCTCGTCCGTCTGCGGAGTCAGCGCGATCTCCGGGACGAGAACCAGCGCGGTCCGACCGTCCTCCACCGCTTTGCGGATCGCGCGCAGATAGATCTCGGTTTTTCCCGAGCCCGTGACTCCGAAAAGCAGGATCGGTCTCGCAGCAGGATCCGCCATCGCCTCCTCGACCGCCTGGAGCGCCGCCTCCTGCTCGGCATTCAAGACCAGGTTTGCAGAGGACACGAATTTTTCTGCGTAGGGATCGCGCGCAAAGACCGCTGATTCGATGACGACAAATCCGCGCTTTTCCAGCACGCGAAAAACTCCTTCCGCAACGCCTGCCTGCCCGGCCATCTCGGAGACCGGCACCGGCCCGCCCCCCCCTTCGATCACCGCACGCAGGGCATCCGCCTGCCGGGGGGCGCGCTTTTCGAGCGCCGCCAATTCCTCCTCCCTGATCTCCCTCGCCACACGGACCGTGTTCCTCCGCTTTTCGGTGACCTTTCCGTCCCTCACAGCCACTGGCAGCACGCTGCAGATCGCCGTCTCGACCGGGCAGCAGTAGTAATCGGCCATCCAGCGCGCGAGATCGAGCAGGGCGGGTCGGATCATCGGCTTTTCATCCAGCAACTCCGCGATATCGCGCACTCCGCGTACGCCAGAAAAATCCAGCACCTCGACCACTGTAGCCGTCAGCATTCGCGTCCGCACGGGAACCTTCACGCGCGATCCCACCGCCACCGCATCTCCGAAGCATTCCGGCACGCGGTAATCCAACAGCCGCCCCGCAGCCTGGTCTGGTAGAACACGCACAAACATTCCCCGCTAGTATCCCCGTCCGCAGCGGCTTCGACAAGCAGACAGAAGCAAACCCGGGGAGGATTGATGCCAGATAAAAAGTTTTGATGCAAAGTTGTTGCCCGACCTGTCAACATCCACGCGTCCATGAAATCCTTCTTCGCCTGCTTCCTGGCCTTTCTGTCACTGGCGGCGTTATGCGGCGCCAATGAAGAATACGAGAGTTACCTCGCGGAGTGGAAAGCGAAGTGCGCACCGTTGCTCGAACAATGGCGTAAGCCTGAAAATGCGGGCGATACCGAATTGCGGAGCTCTCTGCTTGAAGCGGCGGTGCGATCGGAACAACCGGAAATCGTCGAGGAAATCGCGGCAGGCGGAGACGTCGCGAGCCTGGAGATCAAGCCGCCTTCCGACGAGAAGATCATTAAGGCACAGCCCATGCGCACACTTGATGGCATCCCGCCCATCCCATACGGCCACAGAATGGACGCGGTGATCCGTCGTATGACGAAAACGCGCTTCGAGTTGTGGACGCCGAAGCATGGTTGGCTTTTCAATGCGAAAGGCAAACTGCTCAACGAGGCCATCCCGCCGCGCCGCGATGGCATCGGGCGCGAGTGGCATGGAGCCTTCCTGCCGGATGGCTCATGGATCACAACGGACCTCTGGGACATGGACAAGACGCTCACGTTTTTTTCACCCGGCGGAAAACTGCTAAAAGAAGTCAAGGTCTCGGACCTTGCTTCTGCCGGACCAGATGAACCCTGGAGTCTGAACCTCATCGGCTGGGCGCGCTGCGACAATGATGGTGAAGGCTGGGTGGTTTCCGTCGGCGACGGCTATGGCCGCGCTGTCGTCTTTGTCAAACCTCATGGCCGGGCGCTCCGGCTGAAGGACGATTTTGCGCCATGGAAGCTCTGCTATCCGCGGGATCTGGAACCGAAGGGAATGTTCACCGGCATGAGCCGTCCGGACGATGAGTTTAAGTGCTGGATCCGGTTTAGTTGTCCGAGCCACGGCATGTGGTGCGGCTCCCCTGCCTACTCTTGGAGCGACAAAGATGGCGACGGACGGAACATTCCCGAAGGCGATCACAATTTCGGATTTCTGCCCCGATCGCATGACGTGTTCATTGGCGCAAGCGACTTCGACGACGGCGAGGAAGGAAAGCCGCGCCGGCTGAAGACCTGGTTCTTTGCCGAAAACGGCAAATGTCTCGGATGGATTCGCGCGGCCTTTATAACCGACTCAGCGGACAGGGCAGCAACATGGTATTGCGCCGAGGATGACAGCGTGGTGATCCTCGACGCCAACGTCAAACCGCAGTCACGCCTGCACTTCCTCATTGGCGAACAAAGCGCCAGGCCGGTGAAATTGTTCGCCGATTTGCGGCTCGGATTTTTTCACGTCAACAAGCGGCTGGTTCTCGCGAGCTGGTAAAACTTCATGTCAGCGAGCATGTCAAAAACCTTTTCAAACCTTGGGCTGGCGCTCTTTCTGACCGGGCTTCTACTTTTCCAGAGCGGTTGCGAGAGCCTTTCGGGAGGGAGTTCGCGTAAGCTGGCGATCCGGACGGTCCTTTCCAGATATCAGGACGCACTGAATGAGCGGTCAACTGATAAGCTGTTCAGCCTGCTTTCGGACAAAATCCAGGTGGAAGGTCTAACGGATGAACTGTCGAGGGCGGGATTGAAAGCCGGGATGTATTGGCCTCCGTCGCATATCTCGAGTTTCCAGATTCTTTCGATCGCCCAATCTGCCGGGAGAACCGACGTGAAAGTCACATTCTTCTTTTCGTATTCCATGTTGATGATGCGGATCGGATTCGATGAGTCGTTACGCATCCTGACGATTGACCCGGTTCCAATGTGGAAGATCCCGGAGGCCAAGGTCTCGAAAGCGTTCTCCTCAACGTTTGTTGAGAACCGCGGGCTCCTGTTTGTGCGCGCCAGAGTCAACGACCGAACCGGTTTCTTTTTGGTCGATACCGGGAGCTCGGGCCTACTCTTGAACAAGCAGTATTTTTACTCAGATTCCCGGAATGTCATGCCCGGCGTTACCAGCACGGTGCATGGGATCCAACCGCAACTCGGGACCTGCGCAGTCAGTTCATTTCAATGGGGGGAACTCCGGGCGGACGGAATCCGGGGACAGTTGCATGACTTTTCGGTCATGGAGGTTCCAGCGATCACCCCGCTCCTCGGGGCGATCGGGCACGAGCAGCTGAAAAATTGCGCTATCGCTTTCGACTGGCGGACCAGGCGGATCAACGTGCGTCCAGCAGCTGACGGAAACAGGGGATTCTCTCCCCCCCCGAAGGCAGTGGTCGCGTTCACGTATTTTCTGCATGTGCCGGCATTCCCGGTAAAGATTGGGAACACGACCCAACGCATGATTTTTGACAGTGGCGCCCAGATCAACCTGATCCCGAACCTCAACGGCGTTGAGAACCATTTTCGAAAAGTGGAGGCTGTGACCAAGATAAGCGACGGAGGACAGCTCGGCAAGGAGACGGCGTTAATGGGCCTCATTGATTACACATGGATCGGGGGTGCCCGATATCGGGACTTTCCCTGCGCGGTCTTTGACGTGCCGTATCTTGCCGGTCAGGGGATTATCGGAAGCCCGCTCATCCAGAAAGGGCTGCTGGAAATCAACTTTCCGAAAAAGACCATCTCGCTCTGGTAACCGGAGGGATTTGCTTTCCGGCGAACAGAAGTTGGGGCTTAATTGCGCATTCCGACATGGCAGATCGCTTGATTTATCTCATGGCTTTAGTTGCGGTGGGCATTGTTCGCCGCCTGCCTTTGTCCGTGTGCTTCCTCCTGGGACAAGCAGTCGGAGCACTTATGTGGCTTATTCTTCCCGGCTACCGTCGGCTAGCACGGGAAAATCTCAGCTTGGCATTTGCGAAAGAAAAACCGGATCCGGCGATCCGGGCGCTCACGTTCAAACATTTCACGACACTGGGGGCGAATGCGGTTTGCGCATTTAAAATCCCGGCGGTATCGCAGGATGATGTTCAGAAAATTGCGGCGATCGAAAACCTGGACCGGATCCGATCGAATATTGCCAACGGCCGCCCGGTCGTGCTGGCGATCAACCATATCGGCAACTGGGAACTCTATGCCCAGCTCGTTTTCCAAGTGCCGGAAGCCCGGTTCGGCACCGTCTATCAATCACTTCGCAACCCGCTCGTGGATGATCTTGTCAACCGCGACCGCCGGAGGTTGGGCGTGGCGACATTTGACAGGAAGAAGGGGTTCAACGCCGCGATCTCCCTCCTACGCGAGCCAGGGATTGTCGGCGTGCTCGTGGACCAGAACGCCGGCGACGCGGGGATTTGGACACCGTTTTTCAACCGCCTCTGTTCCACCTCGCCGTTGGCCGCTACGCTCGCCATGCGCACGGATGCCGCCGTGATCCCCGCAGCTATCTACACCGATGGCTTCGCGAGGTGGAAGGTCGTGCTGAGTGAGGAAATCCCGTGGAGCCCGGATCAACCAGAAAAACTCACTGCCGACATCAATGCGGCGCTGGAACGCCAGATCCGCGTTTCCCCGCAGGATTGGTTCTGGGTTCACAACCGGTGGAAGATGCCATGGCCGAATTTTCTCACCGCTACCGCGAAACGCGGCACATTCATCCCTCCGGAAAAAAAGGACCTCCAGCCGTTCCGCATCGTCCTGCGTTCCCCGAACTGGCTTGGCGACGCGGTCATGTGCCTCGATGCGGCGCGCGCTTTCAAGTCCAGCCGTCCGGATGTCCGGCTCGCAGTCCTTGCCCCCGCCAAACTCGCCGGTCTCTGGCGGAGGATTCCCGAGGTGGACGAAGTGATCGAATTTTCGAAGGAGGACTCGGTGTTTTCCATCGCCGGAAAACTGCGCGGACGTTTTGATGCTGCGGTGCTATTCACCAATTCCTTCCGGTCAGCCCTGGAGGTCTGGCTGGCAAAGATCCCCCGGCGCGTGGGATTTGAAGGCCACTTCCGCAAATCGCTCCTCAACCAATTGATCCCGCCACCGAAGAAGAAACTTCGACAGCCGGAGCACCACGCAGATCGCTACTGGAGAATCGCCGCCCGCTGCGGAGCGGCGACTCCCCCACCTCCGAGCCCGCAGTGGAATCCGCCGACAGGCGAGACGGTCATCGGCCTCTGTCCCGGTGCCGAATATGGCCCTGCAAAACGATGGCCCGCCAAACGCTTCCGCGAAGTTATCGAACGCATCAACTCGCACATCCCCTGCCGTTGGGTGATTCTCGGAACCGCCGCCGACACCGGACTCGCCCAAACTCTCTCCGCCGGCTTCCCAAACGTCTCCGACCTGACGGGAAAAACAACCCTCGAAGAATTGATGGCCACGCTCGGCGGACTCTCCGCCCTTCTCACCAACGACACCGGCACGATGCACCTCGCGGATTTTCTCGGCGTCCCGCTCGTCGCGGTCTTCGGCTCGACCGAGCCCGCGTTCACCGGACCGCGAGGACCGCGAAGCCGCGTCATCCGTCACCAGGTCGAATGCAGCCCCTGCTTCCTGCGGGATTGCCCGCTCGACTTCCGCTGCATGAACGAGATCTCCACCGTATCCGTCGCCGACGCGCTGGAAGCCTGCCTCCCACATTCATGATTTACTTCCATGCTATCCATCCGAGCACTCTCCACCCTGATTATTTCCGCTTTTGTCTGCAATAGCGCGCACGCGGCCGAGTCGCCCCGGGCGCGCCATGTGTTCATCGTCAGCTTCGATCAAGGCGCGCCTGAGGGAATTGCGAAAGCCGACATGCCTGTCTTGAAAAGCATGGCAGAGGAAGGCGCACACACATGGGAAGCCTATACGATTGTCCCGAGCACAACCCTGCCCGCCCACACATCGATGCTCACCGGCGTGGGAATTCAAAAACATCAGATCGATTGGAATGAGTTGATCCCCGAGAAGGGCCTAGTCAAAGTTCCCACCATTTTCAGCATCGCGAAGAAATCCGACCTTGTGACCGCCATGGTCGTCGCCAAAAACAAATTCCGGACACTCGACCTGCCGGGCAGCCTCGACGCGTTTATTCTGCCTGCAGACCCATCGTCCGCCTCGGTGGCTAAAGCGTTTGCTGACACGGTTGGTAAGCTGAAGCCGAACCTGTGCTTCATCCATTTCGGCGAACCCGATGTGGCCGGGCATGCGCACGGCATGTTTTCGCAGGAAAAAATGAAAGCCCTCGCCGACAGCGACACAGCTCTCGGGACGGTCGTCAAGGCGATCAAGGACGCCGGCCTGCTCGATGCAAGCGTCATCATCATTACCGCTGATCACGGCGGGCATGACCGAACAGCGGAGCAACTCGCGCAAATGGAAACGGCGGGACTACCACCCCAGCCCGGAACCCATGGATCGTCTTCTCCGGAAGATGTTACGATTCCCTGGATTGCATGGGGTGCCGGCGTGCGGAAGCATTTCACGATCACCGCGCCGGTCGTCCAATATGACACGGCCGCAACAGCCCTCTGGCTGCTGGGCATTCCGATTCCGGAAGGTTTCTGGGGCCGCCCGGTGACGAGTGCCTTCGACACACGGACGGGCGGTTGATTTTCCGCCTCCGGGAAGGATCAGGATATCGGAATCTGTTTGACCACCGGCAGGCGCTTGTTGAGCCAGACCAGCAGAAAAAACGCCCGCAGCCGCCACCACACGGAAAAGGAGATGTTGGTCGAGCCGGCGAGCACGGAGCTGATTGCGCAGACCATCCGCAGCCGGTTCGCGGGCTGGAAGAAGACCCGGGCGAAGGGCAGCGTATAGAAGTTTTCGATGAATTCCCAGTAGAGGGCTATGCATCGCCGGTTCGTCTTTTCGTAAGCACGCATTCCCGGAGTGAGGGCGGCCCCCATGGACAGCGCCTCGTCTACCGATTGGGCGCCCTGCCGGGCACCCGACATGGCCAGCATCACGCCGCTGGAAAAGACCGGGTCGATAAACCCTGAGGCATCGCCGATGCGGACGAGGCGGGGTTCGACGAGGCGGCCGTTGCGGTAGGAAAAGTCCATGACCGCGTGCAGAGTGCCGAGGGCGTCTGCCCGGGCGAACCGATCGCGGACAGCCGGCGTGGCTTGCACTGCCTCGCGGAAGATCTGATCGACATCTTTTCCCAGTTTCTGAAAATCCGCGCGGTCCACGACGAGTCCCGCACTGGTTTTATTGTCCTCGAGGGGAATCAGCCAGAACCAGGAATTCGCGCGGCGCACAATGAGGATGTCTCCCTTCTCGTCGCCCTGCGGCATGTCGAGGTTCGCAAAATGACCGAAGATCGCGACCTTTTTATGTCCGGGATAATAGTCGCGCAGCGAATCGCGGTTGGCAGTGAGGTTCGAAAGCCCGCTGGCATCCATGAGAAACCGGGAGCGCACATCGTGCGCTGTGCCGTCCGGCTCGCGGTAGCGGACGACAACTTCGTCCTCGCCGACGCAATAATCGAAGACCTGACATTCTTCCCTCACCTCCGCCCCGGACTCCCGGGCGTGGGTCAGCAGCAGATCGTCGAACGTGGAACGCTCGACATGGATCGCCTCGCGAAACTTGTTGAAAGAGCCGTTCGAAAAATTGAGCCGCATGCCATGCGAGCCGTTACCCATCAGGAACTGGGCACCGCGCTTTTTCATGAACCCGGCAGATTCGATTTTGGGCCAAACCCCGAGTTCATCGAAGATCTGACGGTTGTAGGGAAGGAGAGATTCGCCGACATGAAACCGGGGGAACTTCTCCTTTTCAAGGACCAGCACACGACGTCCCGCTTGGGCCAGAGTTGTGGCAGCAGTAGAACCGGCAGGCCCACCTCCGATGACCAGCACGTCAATTGTAGAATCCTGCGACATGTCAATCGAGGTGTGGTGAACCCCCCGCAATTCGTGAAGCATTCTGTCGGCTCATGTTGGGGGCGGAAGTTCGGGAAGAGATTTTTTTCTCCCGAGACGCGGGAGGAGTGAGCGAAACATTTTGCGGGTTTCGTGGATCGGGGTCTCTTCGATGAAGTATGCGATGGCGGCTTTCCCGATCGCATACGTTCCTGCCCCGGCGATGAAGCCAGACACGGCATTCCCCCAGATCGGTACAACGCGCACAATCGCCCGAGCCCCCTCGCGCAGCACAAAACCCGCTCCGATATTGAAACCGAGGGCCCCGAGAAACTCCGCCACGAGGCGCCCGCTGAACGGCCGCCCGGTCGTATGGATGATCATCCCGACCATGAGGGTCTGCAGTGTCGTCAGAATCGGCATGTCCGCGAGGGGGATCGGCTGGACCCCGATAACTCCGCAGACGGCGCTGAAGGACTTTAAAAGCGAGCTGGCGATGTGAGCTTGGGCGCGTCGGGCATTCGTCAGACGGGCAAACTCGAGCTGCGCAGGAAGCGGGAGTGCCGCACACACCGCCTCGATACGGGCTGGATCGTCTGCGGACAGAACGCGGGGCACGCGATGGGCGAGGCTCTGCTCCGCCGACAGCATCGCTTGAAGGCGGAAAGCGCTCTCCGACGCCAGCGCAACAACCGGACAATCCACCAAGCAGCATCGCGTGACCGATTCCTTCCAATCTTTGTCGCAAGTTCCGGGCGTCTCAACAAAGAGAATCACATCTGGATGCTGGCGGTCCAATCCGGTCCGGAGCTGATCGTTTGAGACACCCTGCCGCGCGTCGAGAATGAGAACTTCTCCCCGCCCGGGAACACGATATGAACGCCAGCCGTTGTCGCTCCCTCCGGTCTCGAGCTGAGTGGCCCCGAGCGAGGCAAGAATGTCCCGGGTCGGTCCACTTGGAGCCCCAACCAGCATCAGCCGGGGTGCACGCTGTTCAAGGAACACCTGCCTGATAGGGGTGAGCTCCCGGAGGATCGGCTTTTGAAGCCCGCCTGGGAGCTTTTCGATGAGCCCGGCAAGTCGGTCGTAAACGGTCAGCAGGGAGTCACGGTTCAAAATGGGCGAGGTCGTTGAGCACCGTATCCGCGTGCTCGGATGGATTCACTTTCCGGAAGATTGATTTGATCTTCCCGTCCGGTCGGATCACGAAAGTCGAGCGCTCGGTGCCCATGTATTTTTTCCCATACATCTGTTTCTGGACCCAGACACCATACGAGTCCACGGCAGCATGCGACTCATCACTGAGCAAAGGGAACGGCAGGGTGTATTTTTCGATGAACTTCAGATGGCTCTCCACCGAGTCAACGCTGACACCAAAAACCACAGCGCTTTTTTCGGTGAGGTGTTGATACCGGTCGCGAAGCGCACAGGCCTGAACGGTGCAACCCGGGGTGTCATCCTTGGGATAAAAATATAGGACGACCGTGCGGCCTTTGAAATCGGAGAGGTTAATAGGCTGGCCATTTCCGTATCCGGCACCCACGGCAATAGCAGAGAAATCCGGCGCTTGGTCGCCGGGAACAAGAAGAGCGGGCATGAGACAGACTTTTCACCAACCTTCCGCGCCGCGCAAGCCCGGAACGAAGGCGATCAGGCGGAGGATCCCCGCGCCGACTCCACATCAAGGGCGATCTGCTTCCGGAGAGCGGCGATGTCGGGAAATTTCTTCTCCGGTCGAATGAAGCGGACAAATCCCGCCTCGAGGTCTTGTCCGTAAAGGTCGCCGAAAAAGTCGAGGAGGTGGACTTCGAGGAGCCGTTCGCCAGCGGTTTTGACGGTGGGACGCAGGCCAACATTTGCGACGCCTGGGACGACCTGCTGCCCAACTCGGACCTTCAGCGCATATACCCCATCGGGCGGCAACTGCTCGTTCTGCAGCGCGAGATTTGCGGTCGGGAAGCCGAGGGATTTTCCGAGGCCATCCCCTGCCACTACGGTGCCGAGAATAGAGTAGTTTCTCCCCAGAAGGCGGCGGGCAGTCTCGAGATCTCCTGACTCGACCAACCGGCGGATGAGCGTGCTACTGACTGTGGTATCGTCGACTTGCACGGGTTCGACCTCAGTGGTTTGAAACCCAAGCTCGGAACCGACGCGCCTGAGCAACTCTGCATCCCCCCGCCTCGAATGACCGAATCTCCAGCCTTTCCCCACACAGATGCGCATCAGGCGTTTCGCAGCAAAGTTCAATTGCCGCAAAAATTCCTCTGCTTCCACGGCGGCAAATTCCTTATCGAAGGGAATCACGAGGACCACAGAGATTCCCAATTCCTCCATCAGGCGGAGTTTATGGCGGGTGGAGGTCAGCAACCGGGCTGGCTGCAGAGGTCTAAGGATCTTCGATGGGTGCGGATCAAACGTGAGCGCAACGGCGGTCCCGGCCGCGAGTTCCGCCGCATCCAGAGCGGACTTGAGCACGGCCCGGTGCCCGAGGTGCATGCCATCGAAGACGCCGGCGGCAACGACCAGAGGGCCCGGCAATGCGGACAGGCCGTCCAAATTGCTCAGGGAAGTCATCACGCGCCGCGGAGTCTGGAAACAGCGGGGAGGCTCATCACGCGTGCGGCGATATCCTCAATCGGTCCGGCCTTCAGTTCCGCAACCGTCACCGCCCCCTCCACGTTGAAGCGGCCCGACTTGGTCCGCCTCAAAGCCTTCAGGTGCGCTCCGCAACCGAGTTCGCACCCGATGTCATGGACGTAAGTGCGGACGTAGAAGCCCTTGCTACAGACGACACGGAAATCAATTTCCGGTAGACGGACCGCCTGGATTTCGTGCGCATACACGTGAACGAACCTCGGCTCCCGCTCGACCACTTTTCCCTGACGGGCCAGCTTGTAGAGTGGAACGCCGTCCTTTTTGATCGCGCTCACCATCGGAGGAGTCTGGTAAAAGTCACCGTGAAACTTTGCAAATGCAGCGTCGAGTTGCTCGCGGGTGAGATTCGGAACCGGCTTGGCTTCGACCACCACACCGTCGGCATCCTGACTATCTGTGACTTTTCCGAGCTCCAAGGCACCCACATATTCTTTGTCCTCGCTCATCAGCAGATCCTGGATCTTGGTGCCCCGGCCGATAGTGATCAGAAGCAGCCCGGTGGCCAGCGGATCGAGGGTGCCACAATGGCCGACCTTCTTCGTGTTGAGCGCCCGGCGCGTGATCGCGACCACATCGTGAGATGTCATCCCGCTCGCCTTGTCCACCAATAATACGCCGTCAAGCTCGGTTCCTGATTTCATCGCTGACAACTTTTAAAAATTCTCCTTTAACTTTTTCAAGGGTCCCGGGGATGCGGGCTCCCGACGCCATTGGATGACCGCCGCCCTTGAACATCTGGCAGATTTTGCAGACATCAAGAGCCGGGTCTTTCGAGCGCGCGCTGACCCTGACTTTCCCCTCTGGAAGCTCCTCGAAAAATATTGCAGCCCGCACTCCTTCGATCGAACGGAGCTGGTCGATGATCCCCTCGTTGTCCTCCGGGATCACCCCCAACCGCTCGGTATCCGCAAGCGTGAGCGAAAAAGTGGCAATCCGGTCCCCGCAATGAAACTCGGCCTTGTTGAGAGCGAAACGGAGGAGTTCGAACCGGCGCCGCGGCAGGTTCTCATACATCGCGCGTGACAACACCGCCACGTCCACTCCAGCGGCTACGAGCCCAGAGCCTGCATCAAATGTCCGCGAATCCGTTCCTTGGTATTGAAAGGAACCAGTGTCGGTCGAGATCGCTGCGAAGAGGTTGGCGGCAATGGCCGGTGTCAGGCACGCCCCGGCGTAATGGAACATCTCGTAAAGAATTTGTCCTGTAGCAGGGGCTGAAGGATCGACATGATTGATGTCCCCGTAGAGCTCATTGCTGACGTGGTGGTCAATATTGATCCAGATCGCCCCGGGACAAACCGCCTCCACCACAGTTCCCAGGCGGCTTTTGACCGACGTGTCCAGGGCAAGAAAGATATCGAATTTTTCCGGGGCAGTTGGCGGCGCGGAGACAAACCCGTGGTCGGGCAGGTAGCGGAATTTTTCCGGCATCCCACCCTCAATCCAGACCGTGACCTCTTTCCCGAGTCCCCTCAACCACAGCGCACAGGCAATCGCAGAGCCGAGCGCATCGGCATCCGGACGGAGATGGCTCGCAACCAGAATTCTGCGGGCCTTGTCAATCGGCGAAAGGATGTCGTCAAACATTTTTGGCATCGTCCAGCCCGAGTTCGTCCATGATAGTGAGAATCCGCGAGCCCCTCTCAATCGCTTCATCGATTTTGAAAAATAGGTGCGGGGTGTGTTTGAGTGTGACCCGCTTGGCAATTTCGCCTTGGAGATGAACGCGGCTGCGCTCGAGCTTCTCCAAGACCTGCCGCTGCTGGCCGGTGCTGCCAAGCGCGGAGACGAAGACGTGGGCCTGCTTCAGATCCGGCGTGACGTCCACCGAGCTGACCGTGACCAGGACCGGCCCAAAATCAATCTCACGCAGGAGGATCAGCCCGATTTCGCGCTTGAGGACTTCGCAGACCCTTTCGAGACGGTGTTTCATAAACAAATGGCGGACGGCATGCCGCCAGGGCTCCCTAGAGTTGCTGGGCGATCTTTTCGAGGGTGTAGCACTCGATGATATCTTCCGGCAGGTATTCGGAAAAATCGCCGAGCTTGATTCCGCATTCCAGACCCGCGCGCACCTCCTTCACATCGTCCGTAAACCGGCGCAGCGTGGCCAGGCCACCGTCGTAAATCGGCTGGCGGCGGCGCAGCACACGGGCGCGGGCGGTGCGCGCGATGCGTCCGTCCGTCACCATGCAACCGGCAACCTTGCCTTTGGTAAGATCGAAAACCTGTTTGACCTCTGCATGGCCAATGACCGCCTCGCGGAGTTCCGGCTCCAGCATGCCGCTCATCGCCTCGCGAACCTGGTCGAGCAGTTCGTAGATAATGCTGAAAAGCTTGAGCTGGACTCCTTCGCGCTTCGCCGCCTGCGCAGCAGTGTTTTCCGTCTTGGTATTGAAGCCGATGATGATGGCATTCGACGCGCTCGCGAGGAGGACGTCGGAATCGGTGATCGGGCCGACCGCCGCGTGGATGATCTCCAGGGAGATTTTCTTCTGCGGGATGTCCTTGAGCGACGAGACGATAGCCTCGAGCGAGCCCTGGACATCGCTTTTGATGACGATCCGCAAAGTCGGTTTCTGGTCCTCGGCGAGGTTGGCAAAAAGGTTTTCCAGCGTGGCACGCTGGGGTGCGGCAAGCTTGTTCGTACGGAGTCCCTCGAGGCGCTCCTCGCTCAGAATCCGCGCGGATTTTTCCGAATCCATGACCATCAGTTCGTCGCCCGCATTCGGGAGGCCGCTGAAACCGAGGACCTTGACCGGAGTCGAAGGCCCGGCTTCCATGACCGCCTTGCCGAGATCGCCGATCAGTTGTTTGATTTTGCCCCAATAATTTCCGCAAATAAACGCATCCCCGACACGTAGAGTGCCCGTGCGCACGATCACTGTGGCAGTTGGGCCGCGTCCCTGCTCGACCTGAGCCTCAATCACAGTGCAGCGGGCATCGACCGTGCTGCTGGCCTTGAGCTCGAGCATCTCAGCCTGCAGGGTCATCATGTCGAGAAGTTCGGAAACGCCGGTTCCCTTGGTAGCGCTGACCGGAAGGCAGATGATGTCGCCCCCCCAATCCTCCGGCACCAGACCTTTTTCCTGAAGCTGGGTTTTCACCCGGTCGGCATTGGCCGAAACCAGATCGATTTTATTGATCGCGACCATGATCTGAACTTTGGCCGCTTTGGCATGGGAGATCGCCTCCAAAGTCTGTGGCATCAGCCCGTCGTCGGCAGCAACAACAAGCACGACGATATCCGTAACAGTGGCTCCACGGGCACGCATTGCGGTGAAAGCCGCATGGCCGGGAGTATCGAGAAAAGTGATCTTCTGCCCGTTCCGTTCCACGGTATAGGCACCGATATGCTGGGTGATTCCCCCCGCCTCGCCGGCAGCGACCCGGGCTTTGCGGATAGCGTCCAAGAGCGAAGTTTTGCCGTGATCCACATGCCCCATGAACGTGATGATGGGTGCCCGGCTGTTGAGCTCGTTGTCCTTGACCTTCTCGGGTTCCTTGGGAGCCTCGACCTTGACCTCCACTTTGTGGTGCCCCTTGGAAGTGTCCTTCCTCTCGCGCTCAAAAACGAAGCCGTGCAGCTCGCAGACCTTGACGGCAATATCCGGCTCGACCGTCTGGTTGATGTTCGCAAAAATTTGAAGCTCCATCAGATCCTTAATGATCTGGAATGGCCTCAACCCCATGTGTTCAGCCAGCTCCTTGACAATAATCGGCGGCTTGAGGTGCAGCACCTTTTTGTTGGATTCTGGATCTGCGACGGGCTCGTGCGCGTCGGCAGGCGCCGGCGTCGAGGGTGCAGGTGCAGGAAGTGATGCCTCCTCGAAAGGCGGGGGAAGAACCACAGCCGCACCAAGCGGAACGACAAAGGGTTTGAGGGTGGTTTTGTGGTCGTTCCCGGGTTTCCTGACTTTTTTCTTGGGATCGAGCAGGTCCACTGTTGCCATTACGGGCTTGGGAACCGGCACGACAGCTGGCACCTCCGAAACCTCAGCTGCCGCGATCGGAGATTTGCGCACGACAGCAGCACCCCGCTTCGGCTTCGCTGCTTTGTCTTCGGTAGTCTTCTTTGTAAATTTCTCTGCCATAAATCAATTGGGGTCTCCGGCTCGGGTTCATCGCCGTCAGGGAGCGGTGATTTTTTCCCCGGTGCTTGCGAGGGCAGCATCCAAAATTTTCTGACCGGATTCATTGTCCAGCCCGAGAATTTCCGCGATATCGTCAGCCCCGGCAGTCTGCACTGCCTCAATCGAAACCATCCCGCTGGAGGCCAACTTCTGTGCATCCTCTTCGCTGATTCCAAGCACGGCCGCGAGCGAGTGGGCTGCTTCGGCTGTGCGGGATTCCATCACCTGCGCAGCCGTCTTGTCCTCCTGAATATCAACTTCCCATCCCGTCAGCTTCGCCGTGAGGCGGGCGTTCTGGCCGCGGCGGCCGATCGCGAGGGAGAGGTCGTCCTTGTTAACCAGTACGTGAATCGTTTTGGTTTTTTCATCGGCCGTAATGCTGCGGATGTTGGCCGGCTTGAGAGCGGCGGTCGCAAATTTCACCGGGTCGGCGTCCCACCGGATGATATCCACTTTTTCGTTGTTCAATTCACGAACGATATTCTTGACCCGCGCCCCCCGCATGCCCACGCAGGCCCCGACCGGATCGACTTTCGGATCCTCGCTGTGAACGGCCACCTTGGTCCGGTAGCCCGCTTCGCGGGCGATGATCTTGAGTTCGACCGTGCGATCTGCGATCTCGCTGACCTCCAGTTCAAAGAGCCGCCGGACAAAATTCGGATGGCTGCGGGACAGGATGATCTCAGGCCCGCGCGAGGCGTTGTCCACGGCAACCACGTAGGCGCGGAGGCGGTCGCCGACGTTATAATCCTCGGTAACAACCCGCTCCCGCGAAGGCATGACCCCCTCAAATTTTCCCAAGTCGATAATGACGTCGGACTTTTCGAACCGCCGCACCGTCCCGTTGACAATCTCGCCAGCGCGGTCCTTGAATTCTTCGTAAATCATCTCACGCTCGATCTGCCGGATCTTCTGGTTGATCGCCTGCCGGGCGGCTTGGGCGGCAATACGCCCGAAGTCTCTCGGAGTCACTTCGATCTCGACCTCTTCACCGGCTTGGACATCGGCTTTAACGGCTTTCGCTTTGGAAATCAGAATCTCGTCGTGGGGATTCACAACCTTCTCAACTGCAATAAGTTTTGCATAGGCGCGGATCGATCCGTTCTGGGCGTTAATCTCGATGCGCAACTCGCGAGTGCCTGAAGTGAAGCTCTTCTTGGAGGCGGCGAGGAGGGCACCGGAAATTGCCTCGACGAGGATCTCACGCTTGATGCCTTTTTCGCGCTCGAGGTAATCGAGCATTGCAATAAGTTCAGAATTCATAAAATCGTTATCTCCACCGATGAAAAAGGCGGGAACCAATCCCGCCATCGTCATTTGAATGGGAACCAGTCAATATGAGGCGTCGCCCATGCCGGGTCAAGTCTCAAGAAGGCGATTTTTCGGTTGTTCGGGTTCATCCGCAAATCCTGTGCATGGAGGCAGGATCAGCAAGCGGTTGGCACAACCGCCTCTACAGCCGGCGCCGGTATCTCCGGATCTCATAGTCCGGACTGCTTTCGATCACCTCCCCTGCGTCGAATTCCGGCTCAAAAACCGGAAACCAGGTGTCGCCGGTCACGGAACGATTGACGTGGGTAAGAAGAATCTCCCGGCACTGCGGAAGTATTGCCGCATACACCTCGGCTCCTCCGATGATGAACACCTCACGGCCGTCCGCAGGCGGGACAATCTCGGAGGGATGCCGGAAAACCTTCGTGCCTTCAAAGGCCGCCGTCCGCGAGAGCACCCAGTTCTCGCGCCCCGGCAGCGGCCTGCCCAGTGACTCAAATGTTTTCCGCCCCATAACGATCACGTGACCGAGCGTCGTGCGCTTGAAAAATTTCAAGTCCTCCGAAAGGTGCCAGGGGATCTTCCCCTCGTAACCGATCACCCGCTCCCGCGACATCGCAGCAATCGCAATCATGGGAAATATGAAATGCAAATTGTGGAATCCAGAATGACTGAAAACTGATTAATGAGAGCTGAAAGCTTTCTCTTCATACGGAAATCTCGGCCTTGATCGCTGGGTGTGGATCGTAGCCTTCAAGCGCAAAATCTCCGAAACGGAAATCTTCGAGAGCGCTGACTGAAGGATTGAGGACCATGCGCGGGAGCGGACGGCACTCGCGGGCCAGCTGTTCGCGAGCCTGATCCAGGTGGTTGGCATACAAGTGAAGATCGCCGAACGTGTGGACAAACTCCCCGGGCTCCAGCCCGGTCACTTGCGCAACCATCATCGTGAGCATGGCATACGAGGCGATGTTGAATGGGACGCCGAGAAAGAGATCCGCGCTCCTCTGGTAAAGCTGGCAGCTCAATTCTCCATCCTGCACATAGAACTGAAAAAGCGCATGACAGGGAGCAAGAGCCATGAGATGAAGTTCCCCCGGATTCCATGCGGAGACCACCAGACGCCGGCTGTCGGGGTTCGCACGGATCTGCTCGACCACTGTGCTGATCTGATCCAGCGAAGCTCCATCGGGCTTGCGCCAGTCCCTCCACTGCGCCCCGTAAACGCGTCCAAGGTTACCCTCCTCATCCGCCCACTCGTCCCAAATCGTAACCTTGTTCTCGCGCAGGTAAGCCACATTTGTCTCACCCTTCAGAAACCAGAGCAGTTCATGAATGATCGAACGCAGGTGCAGCTTCTTCGTCGTGACCAAGGGAAACCCATCGCGCAAATCAAACCGCTCCTGCGCCCCGAAAACCGAATATGTCCCAGTGCCGGTGCGATCCGATTTGAAGCGCCCTTTCTCGAGAACCAGACGGAGAAGTCGGTGGTATTGTTCCATGTCTCAGCCCGGCAACCTAGCTGCAGAAGCCTTGGAGCACACGGAGAAAAATAGCCCCGCCGCTTGAAAGACTGCACCCCCCCGGGCTCGAACCGGGAACCAATTGATTAAGAGTCAACTGCTCT
>CAZSDC010000054.1:0-17319 GCA_964605515.1 uncultured Chthoniobacter sp. | reverse complement strand
GTAATAGGGACTGTTTTTCGCGCCTTCGCGGCGGAGTCGGATTGCTACGGCCATGTAATAATGTTTTCGGTTTTCAGTGTTCAGTTTTCGTTGAGGGAGTGCCCTCACCAAGAATCGGCTTCCGCCTCAAAATCCCCCCGGGATTTGAAGGCCGAAGTTTTTTCCGGCACGGGACATCATTTTTTTCATCTGCCCCGCATTTTTCATCATCTTGCGCATCTGGGAGAAGCGCAGGAGAAGATTGTTCACCTCGGTGACGGTCGTGCCGCTGCCCCGGGCGACCCGCTGGCGGCGGCGCGCGTTCAGGATGTCCGGCCGCGTCCGCTCCTGCGGCGTCATGGAGAGGACAATCGCCTCCACCCGCTTCAGTTGCTTCTCGTCAATCGAGGAATCTTTCAACTTATCCATTCCGGGGATCATGCCAAGGATATTCTCAAGGGGTCCCATGCGCTTGAGCATCTTGAACTGATGGAGAAAGTCCTCGAGGTCAAAGCTGGCGGTCCGGAGTTTCTGTTCCATCCGGAGGGCATCGGCTTCGGTGATGGATTCGGCGGCCTTCTCCACGAGACTCACGACATCGCCCATTCCGAGAATGCGACCGGCGAGACGGTCCGGGTGGAAAGGCTCGAACTGGTCGGGTTTTTCCCCGACACCGGCGAACTTGATCGGGCGCCCCGTGACGGCGCGCAAAGAGAGGGCGGCACCGCCCCGCGCATCACCGTCGAGTTTGGTGAGGACGATGCCCGTGAGCCCGAGAGCTGAGTGGAAATGCTCGGCCACGCTGACCGCCTGCTGACCGGTGGCGGCGTCGCAAACAAGAAGGATCTCCTGCGGTTGGAGGAAATCGCGGAGGCGCTGGAGTTCCTTGACGAGGGCCTCATCCACTTCCTGACGGCCGGCAGTATCGAAAATCTGGACATTTCCGCCGGTGGCTTCGCACCATTCAAGGGACTTTTTGCAGGAACGGACGACATCCGTCTCCCCGGCTTCCGGTCGGAAGACAGGCACTGAGACTTGGTCGCCGAGGACGGCAAGCTGCTCGATGGCAGCCGGCCGGTAAAGGTCGGCGGCGATAAGGAGCGGAGACCGACCCTGGGACTTGAGCCAGCGGGCGAGTTTGGCCGAAGAGGTGGTCTTCCCGGCACCGTTGAGTCCGACCATCAGGATCCTGGCCGGCTTGTCCAGATTGAGCGGGGATGCATCGCCGCCAAGGAGCGCGCAAAGTTCCTCATGGAAAATTTTTACGATCTGTTGTCCGGGCGTGACACTGCGGAGGACATCCTCGCCAAGGGCCTTTTCCCGGACGCGGGCGATAAAGTCCTTCGCCACCTGAAAATGCACATCCGCATCCAGCAGGGCCATGCGCACCTCGCGCAGGGAGTCGGTCACATTGGACTCGCTGATCTTTCCGTGGCCGCGGAGATCCTTGAAAACGTCCTGAAGTTTGTCTGAGAGCCGACTGAACATGGGGCAATAAATCTAGGCGGGTTCCGCCGGAAGAAAAGGGATTTTCGCTGTCTGGGCACCGCTCGGGGCGTGTCTCAAAATTGGAACATCCTCACTTATCGCTTTCCGTCCGCAAAAACTCACGGATCGGCTTGTGCTCGATGTAGAGCTCCTCGATGGCCGCATGGCCGTTGAGGACGCGAACAGTTGCATACGCGTTCTGATGTTCGCTGCGGCTGTTGGCGCGGTAAGTCGTTTCGGCCTTCGGGGCTGCCATTTCCTCCATGTAATAGCGGTCGAACGGAAATTGAAGCCTGCCGTATCGCCTCGTGGCCATGACCACGTCATCTCCGGCCAGCGGGGTTTCGCACACCTCCTTGATTTTCGCAAAGCCGTTCTCATCCGCCTCGAAGCGCACCCAGATTTTCCGGTCCCTGACCGTGTAGTCCGGAGGAGGAACCACGGCGAACTGGAGCGCCACATACCGCCCGCGAAAGGCGTCGTAGGGATCCACCGGAGCCGTTTGGAATTTGAACTCCCGGCCATGATGCAAAATCTGCTCCTGCCGGTAAATTATCCAGCCGGGGACGGCGAGTTGGATCACCGCCAGCGGAATAAAAATGAGCATGCGCGGGGTCATGGGGAGGCGGCCTTCCGATTTTTCAGTAGTATCCAGTTCGCCGCGAGAAATCCGACACCGATGAGAATGAAAGCGACGCCACGCACGACGAAGCTGAGGTCGCTGTCGAAAAAGCGGGCGACAATCAGTGCCGCCGCAACCACCATGCCGGCATTCAACGTTCCCAGCCGGTTGTGCTGAAATCCGCGGATGATCGTGCCGAGCGCGAGCAGGGCCGCAAAGCCGTTCACCAGAACGATCACGGCGGTCCCTTGCCTGTGCTGGACGAGCAGGCAGGCCGCAAGCGCTGCGAGCGGGAGGGCAGCGGCAAAAATATTGAAGTCCGATTTTTTCCGCCGGCAGAAAAGCATGAGCACCGCCGCTGCCAGGACAAAGCTGTAGCTCAGCCCGTAAGCCATACTGTAAGTTGCCGTGGAAATTTCCGGATCCCGGGAGAATGGGTGCATCCTCCACATTTCGCGGTAGCTCATGGCGATCGCAAGAACCGCGATGCCCGCTGCGCCGATGGCCCGGAAGGGGTGGATGAAGCGCGGCGACGATTCCCGGCTGAACCATTGGCGATCCGCAAGATAGAGCACCGCAAAGTAACCGCCGAATGCCAGCGGCCATGTTTGTTCCAGAATGCCTCCGCACTGGAAACCCAGCGCGACCGGCACCGACACGGCGAGAGCGAGGGAGAGCCAGTTGGCACGGAGCGAGACGCGATTCTCTTTCATCAAGCCGCCGTAGAACGGAATTGCAGCTGCGAGCAGCGGCCAATACCAGAGCATTTCCGCATGTCCATCGATCCGGCTCCCGGCCCAAACAGTGATCCCGATCAGGTAAAGAACCGCCACCGATGTGCTGCGCAGCAGGTAAACCAGCGGCAGCGCCAGCAGGGACCATGTCAGAACGAACGCAGAAAAATCCCCCGAAATGTGATACGTCTGCGAAATCAGGGAGATCGCCGCACCGATAGAAAGCACATGGAAAATCCCCCCTCCCTCGTTAAGCGCAGCCGAAGGCGGATTGCGAGCAATCGCCCGGCCCGAGAGGAGGCAGGCGACAGCGAGCGGCAGAAAGGAAAGAATCGTTCTCGCCGGCCGGCCCATGTCGTCCCAGTTGTGCGCGATCAGAAGAATGATTCCCGCGCCGATGAGCGTGCCGCCAAGGATCGCGCAGACGATGACCGCCAGGCGCTGCGCCTGCCCCGGATGTTCGTCGAGCTTGTAATAAGCGCGCACGGCAGCGGCGGACTCCGGCGGCAGAATTCCCTTTTCCACCAGCCCGGGAAGCTCGGAGGAAAGCCATGCCTTGCCATCTTTCATTGCGCAGAACCGTAAGGCACGGATTCTTTTTTAGAAGCTGATTTTTCACACGTGGACACGCTGGCCGGCGATCCAGGTCCGGGGCCTGGTTCGTCAGATTTGCGGAGCGGGAAGCCGACAGCCGCAACGGAGTCCCTCGACGATTTGTGATTTCACGCAAATCCGGGCCATGCTGCGCTGGTTGCCGCGTGAGGATTTTTCTGGGATAAGACCGGCGAGCTCATTCCAGGCTCACGGCAAACCCATCAATGAAAAAACCTCTGCATTCCAATGGTTCACACCCTTAATTTTTCCGCCGGCTGGTGGTTGATTCTCGCATCATTCGCGACCGGAGCGGCGATCGGCCTGGGGTTCCACCGTGAGGATTTTCTTGGCGGATACGGTTCGTTTCGCCGGCGTCTTGTGCGTCTTGGGCACATCGCGCTCGCGGCTCTTGGCGGGTTGAACGTCCTTTATGGATTGGCACCGGTACCCGTCAACGCAGTGCCCGGCTGGCTGCTTTTGGCCGGGGGAATCGCGATGCCGGTCGTGTGCTTTTTATCCGCATGGAGGGACGGCTTCCGTCACCTCTTTTTTATTCCTGTCGTGTTGCTTCTGTCCGGCGTGGGGCTGATCATCTATTTCACGCACCAAACCGGGGCGCTTCTTCAATGAAAATCGGATTTCTCGCCATGAGCGGCATCCGGGCACATGACGAGGAATTACTGAAGCTCGGGCTCACTCTGCCGGGGTTTGTCGAACGCAGCCGGGCCATCGCTTCTTTGCCCAGTCTTGGGCTTCTCTACCTCGCCGCCTGCACGCCCGACGGGCATGAACTCCAATATTTCGAGGCGGAGTCGGCGGGTGCCGAACCCCCCGAAGTCTTCACCTGCGATCTGGTCGCCATCAGCACGTTCAGCGCGCAGATTTTCGAGGCATATGAGATCGCGGACCGTTTGCGGCAAAGAGGAGTGAAAGTTGCCATGGGCGGGCTTCACGTTTCGGTGCTTCCCGCGGAGGCGCTGCGGCACGCTGATTTCGTGGTTGTCGGCGAGGGGGAAAATGTCTGGCCGGCCGTGGTGCGGACGGCAATGAACGGAGATGATGGCGGAATATTTCGAGCCACCGATTTCGGACCGGTCAATGTGGAGGAACTGCCCGTGCCCCGCTACGATCTTCTCGGCAACCGCCCCTACAACAGATACACGGTCCAGGCGACCCGCGGATGCCCGTGGCGCTGCGATTTTTGCGCGTCCAGCGTGATGCTGCAAATGCCCTACCGGCGGCGCCCGGTGCAAGATGTCGTGCGGGACATCCGGGCGATCACAGAACTTCATCCGTCCGCGTTCATCGAGTTTGCCGACGACAACACGTTCGTTGACAAAACGTGGGGGAAGGCGCTTTGCCGCGCGCTTATTCCCCTAAAGATAAAATGGTTCACCGAGACGGACATCACCGTGGCCGAAGATCCCGAGTTGCTGGAACTGATGAGGCTATCCGGATGCCGACAGGTCCTCATCGGGCTGGAAAGCCCGAGCGCCGGAGCGCTTGCGGGCGTGGAACAACGGGCGGATATCAAGACAAAATGGGTGGTCCATTACAGGGAGGCCATCCGCAAGATCCAATCCCACGGCGTGACCGTGAACGCCTGCTTCATCCTGGGCCTCGACGGGCACACACCCGGGATTTTTGAAGAAGTCCTCCGTTTTGCGGAAGAGGCAAATCCGTTTGATGTGCAGGTCACATTGCTGACACCGTTTCCCGGCACGGCGCTGTATGAACGGCTGGCGGCAGAGGGGCGCATCCTCCATCCGGGCGCGTGGAACCTCTGCACGTTGTTCGACGTGAACTTCAGCCCCTCAGGCATGACTCCGCAGGAACTTCGTGCTGGAATTTATTGGCTCAGCGAACGACTCTACAGCGCAGAAGCGACGCGGCGGCGGCGCAAAGAGTTTTTCAGTCAATTCAACCCACAAATGCACTCCTGACATGAAATCGCTGTTTCCGATCCGAGTCCTGTTTTTCGTCGCCTCAGCCTACGACGGCCTGCTCGGCCTCGCTTTCATTGTAGCCGCGCCAGGCGTTTTCAAACTGGCGGGAATCACTCCGCCAAACCATTGGGGTTATGTTCATTTTGCGGCCGGATCGCTGGTCATTTTCGCCTGGATGTTCCTGCAAGTCGCGTTGAAGCCATTCGAAAACCGCAACCTCGTGATTTACGGTGTGCTGCTGAAGGCCTGCTACGTCGCAACCGTCACCTGGCACGAGTTTCATGCTGGAATCCCGGTGCTTTGGAAATGGTTTGCAGTCGCCGATTTCGCCTTTTTGGCGCTGTTCCTATGGGCTTGGGCACACCTAAATGCCATCGCTGCGGCCCAGAACAGCCACTCGAGATGATCTGAAGGGGGACGGGACACGAAACGGAAAGTCTGGCGATGCGAGGCGGCGTGTTCAATCCGTGCGCTTAAGCTTCCGGTTCGGCTTCGTCATCACATCGATCTTCTTCAGAACCTCGACCCTCACAGTGGTCACTCCGGAACCGATCATGTCGATCTTCTGGGCTGCTGCCATACTGAGGTCGATAATGCGGCCGCGGACGTAGGGTCCGCGGTCGTTGATCCGGACAATGACGCATTTCCCGTTCCGGAGGTTGACGACGCGCACGACGCTGTGCAGCGGGAGGGTTTTGTGTGCAGCAGTGAGCTCTTTCGGATTAAAGCGTTCCCCGCTCGCAGTCCTCTGCGGCTTCCCGTAGTAAGACGCCTTCCCTGTCAGAACAGAGACCGGATCGGGAGAGTAGATGGCCGGAAGCTGGGGCGTATCCCCCGCCTTGCCTCCTGGAGCGGGGTCGGTGACAAGCTGGCGCGGCGCGGCACATCCGGAAATCCAGAAAACACAGACGATGGACAAAATTGAGAGGAGGGAGCGGATTGGGTTCATCCGGTTTTCCTTCGAAGTAAGCCTTGCAGGGGATTTGGGAAAGAAAAACCTCCGGGGAGGGGATGGCGCAACCTACTCCGCTCCCGAGCGCGTAGCGACCACGAATTCCGCCGCACAGCGTTTTACCTCCCCCGCCAGATCCGCCCTCGATTTGGCAAATTTTGGACGAAACCATGGAAAAAGGCCGATCACATCGTGCAGGACCAGAATCTGGCCATCACATGCGTGCCCGCTGCCGATTCCAATCGTTGGAATCTTGATAGCTTGAGAAATCTTCTCAGCGACAGGGGGATGCACAAGTTCCAGGACCACCGCGCTGACGCCGGCTCCGTCCAACGCCTTGGCGTCCTCAACCAAACTCCCGGCTTCAGCTTCGGAACGCCCCTTGATACGATATCCGCCCTCCTCCCGCACCCGCTGGGGCAGCATTCCCAAATGCCCGACCACGGGAATCCCCTCAGCCCTAATCGCCAGGACGATCCGGAGGCATTCCCGACCGCCCTCGATCTTCACCGCATCGGCTCCCGCCTCAATCAGGCGTATCGAATTCTCGACGGCCGCCTCGGGAGACGGATAGCTTCCTGCTGGGAGATCGGAGACAATCCAAGTTTTCGTGGCTCCCCGGGCCACCGCGCGTGTATGGTGCAGCATGTCCTCCATCCGAACACCCGTCGTATCCGCATAACCCAAAACCACCATCCCTAAGGAATCCCCTACCAGTAGGAAATCCAAATCCGCCTCGTCCAACAGCTTCGCTGTCGGATAGTCATAGGCGGTTAAGCAGGCAATTTTCCGTCCGAATTCTTTTGCCTTGATGAGGTAATTATAGGATTTTTTCAAAAGTAAAAAAATAAATTAATATACTTATCAAAAGAAAGATACGACTTTTGATTGTTCAGCGGACAGCTCACGCGATTCAAATTTTTCGCATAGTTCGCGAACAGAAAGGCCAGCGCACGGAACAACACGTTCCGGACAAATGTCAGCGAGTGGTTTTATGACAAAGAAGCGCTGAAGCATTTCAGGATGCGGCAACTTAAGCGAACTATGCGACATCCGCACATCTCCTAAATATAAAAAATCCAAGTCAAGAGTGCGTGGTCCATGGAACGGATGAACGGCTTGTCTTCCCGAGTCGATTTCGATGCGTTGAAGATCGACAAGCAGATCAAGCGGGGGGAGTTGGGTGGAGAGTTCAATGGCGGCATTCAAGAACGGCAGGGAGCCAGCTGGGCAGTCCACAGGGGCGGTTTCGTAGATTTTGGAGCATAGGAACGGGCCGGATCCATCGTGGAGGGCGAGGAGCCGCTTCCGCCCCTCCCGCAGGTGCGCGAGGCGGTTGCCAAGGTTTGATCCCAATGCGATGCCAGCTCTCATGGATGTAGTTATCCGAGTTCAGCGAAGCCCGAGAACGTCCTGCATGTCATAGAGTCCTGCCGGTTTTGTGACGGCCCATTTGGCGGCACGGAGGGCTCCGTTGGCGAACGTCTCGCGGCTGGAGGCTTTATGGGTCAGTTCCAGTCGCTCTCCTGAGTTGGCAAAGATGACAGTATGGTCACCCACGACATCGCCGCCACGGATGGCATGCATGCCGATCTCGGATTTGGTGCGCTCACCGACCATTCCTTCGCGTCCGTGCAGGACGTCCTTTTCGTAGGAGAGACTGCGCGCTTTGGCGAGGATCTCGGCCAGCCGCCTGGCGGTCCCGCTGGGAGAATCCTTTTTCAATCGGTGGTGCATCTCCACGACTTCAAGGTCGAAGTCCGGCCCCAGGATCTCGGCGGCCTTTTGAGTGAGCCAGAAGAGGGTGTTGACGCCGACGCTGAAATTCGGGGCGAAGACGATGGGGATCTTTTTTGCATTGGAGGAGATCCGGGAGCGGTCTTCATCTGTGTGACCAGTCGTTCCGATGACGAGGGGCTTTCCGGCGGTTGCGCAGGCATCCGCCACGGCGGCGGTCGCCGGGGCATGGGTAAAGTCAATGACTGCATCGCAGCCAGCGAGGGCGGCATGAAAATCATCTCCCTCATCAACCTCCGCCGACACTGCAAGTTCAGGATCCTCCATCGCGCCAGCCACGAGAGCGATTCCCATGCGGCCCTTGGAACCGTTGATCAACAGGCGAATCACTGGAGTGCCTCCAGGGTTTGGCGGACGCGAGCCGCATTGGACGCGGACATTTCGCAGAGCGGCAGCCGGACTTGTGCCGACATTTTCCCGCGGAGCGAGAGCCCATATTTCACCGGAACCGGGTTTGGCTCGATAAAGAGGTCCTTGAAAAGCGCATAAAAACGACGGTGCAAGGTCTGGGCTCCGGCCGTATCACCATCCAGCCAGAGGCGAACCATTTCCGAAACCTCGGCGGGGAAGAGGTTCGAGGCCACGCTGATCACACCGACCGCTCCCACGGACAGGAAGGGGATGGTGAGGGAATCGTCACCAGAAAGGATTTCAAAATCCGGGCCTGCGGCAGCCCGAAGTTGGCTGACCCGTTCGACAGAGCCTCCGGATTCCTTGATGGTTCGAATATTCGGGCAATCTTTGGCGAGGCGAAGCACCGTCTCCACGCCAATCTCGACCCCGCAACGACCTGGGATGCTGTAAAGAATCAGAGGGATTTTCACCGACTCCGCAACTGCCCGGAAATGCCGGTAAATCCCTTCCTGCGACGGCTTGTTGTAGTAAGGCGCAACAAGGAGGGCCGCATCGGCTCCGAGTCTTGCAGCCTCCACGGTCAAGGAAATCGCTTCCGATGTTGCGTTCGACCCCGTGCCGGCCATCACGACGCACCTTCCGGCAGCGGCCTCGACAGCGGTACGGATCACTTCGCTGTGCTCCTCGTGGTCGAGAGTCGGCGATTCGCCGGTCGTCCCGACGGGGACAATCCCGGTGATCCCCCCGGCAACCTGATCCTCGATGAGGGCCCGGAAGGCGTCGGCATCAAACTTGCCTCCCCGGAACGGGGTGACAAGCGCGGTATGGGTTCCTGCAAATGACATGAAAACTTCCTACAATGAAACCCGCCTGACGGAAACAAAATCCGCAGCGCGGAACTCTACAGTTCAAACTCTCCCTCGAAGACAAAGTCTGCCGGCCCTTTAAGCGTGACGTTCTGGAGCGTGCCGGAGGACTCGAATCCGACCTCGAGCGTCTCCCCCCCCCGGACCCGCACAGAAACGGGCGAGGCGGCCCCGGTGGAAAGATGATGGAGAAGAGCGGAGGCGCAAACGCCGGTCCCGCAGGCGAGGGTTTCGCCTTCGACCCCGCGTTCGAAAGTGCGAAGAACAAGATCACCCGGCGAGAGGACCTGCGCGAAATTCGCATTCGCCCCCTTCGGTGCAAACGCGGGATTCCACCGGAGCGAGCCTCCGGCCACGGAGATGTCCACCGCTTCGACATCTTCGACAAAGACGACGGCATGCGGCACTCCGGTATTGAGAAAGTGAACCCGACAGGGGCCCAGTCCGGCTAAGTCCAATTCGGACGGTTCCCGCAAATCGTGGGGGTTGCTCATGTTGATGGTGACGAGATTCCCGGCAAACTCCGCACGGATCAACCCCGCAGGCGTCTCGAAGGAAAGCGTCTCCGGCGGCGCGGGCAAGAGGCGTGCCGCGAATCTCGCGAAACATCTCGCTCCGTTGCCGCACATATCCGCCTCGCCGCCATCCGCATTGTAATACCTCATCCTAAAGTCGCCGTCGGCCTGAGAAGTTTCAACGGCAAGGACGCCGTCCGCCCCGACTCCGCGATGTCGGTCGCAGAGACGCGCGATGGCCGCCTGGGAAAGCACAAGCGAACCTTCGCGGTTGTCCACAACCACGAAGTCGTTCCCCGCCCCGTTCATTTTGGTAAAATTCATGCCCAGCACACTCGGGCCTGGCCCCGAATTCTGGCAATGAATATTTTTTTGGGAGGCCCATCTCACCCGGTGGCCGACTCCCGACGCACGATCAGGCGACGCGAATCCCGCATCCCGGGCAACCAACAAAAAGGCTCGAATATCGAGGGCGTGCGTGTCAAACCCACTGCATGGCATCATCGGATTTACCGCTTCCACCGGTTGTCACACCGAAGCGGGCAAAAAAACGGCGGAAGAAGAAAACGGCGTCCGCCGCACCGGGAAAGCACCTCTCGATTATTAAATCGTCAGCCGAACGGGAAGGGCTTGTGAAGGAGAAACAAGCCCGCCTCCAACGGAGCGAAGTCCCTGTCGGGCAGAAAAAGATTCAGGCATTTCAGGATGTGGTCAGCCGGGCTTCATCCAAGCTTTCCCCAAGACTGCGTCGCCGGCGCGGCCGCGGCGCGAGGGCAAGGAATATCGCCCGGCTCCGCCTTCTCAAGTTTCATTTGAAATTCGCCCTCCGGCAGGCCCGCAGGTTTCACAGGCGCTTTACATTCCGGCAGGTTCTCGGATTCTACATTGGGGTTCCGGCTGCCATCTCCCTGATCTTATGTCTGGTCTTTTTGCTTTGGAAACCTCCCAAAGGCGTGACGCCCGACCTGGTTTCGTCACGCAAGCCTTCGCCTATCGAACTCATCCAAGAGATCCAAGTGGCACTGGGCGCACATAATCCTCGTGCTGCACATGCCGCCGCGGCCGGGCTGCAGAAATTTTATCCGATGGATCCAAGAACGTTTGTGGCCTGCGGCACGGTGTCTGCCCACGAAAAGAATTATGACGAAGCCCGCAAGTCCTTCCTCTACGCTTTGGAGTTGGCGCACGGCCTTGCGCCGGCGTTGATCAACCTGGGAGAGGTGGAATTCGCCGTCGGCAACTACGGGCAGGCGGCAAAATACTACGAGGAAGCCGGCCTGAGCCTCCCACGCAATCCTCTCATCCTATTCCGACGCTACCTTTGCTATTCCCTGATGAATGACCGGCCGAAAACCGAGGACATGTTGAGGGAAATCAATGCAAGCCCCTACTCCGTCGAGTGGTATTTTATCCAGGCCTCCGAGGCCTTCCGCTCCGGGAATAGACCGGAGGCTCAGCGGCTCGCCTCTGTGGCTGCAACCCTTTTTGGTGAACGGGCGACAGCCTACCAAGAATCCCTCAAAAGGCTCGGCTGGCTCAAGTAGCCAGTGCCGCAGCCCCGGCTTCGTGGCCAAGCTCTCCTCATCCGGCTTCCCCGTCGGCTTGGAACTATTGTTTTCGCGCTGCCTCGGCCTTGAGTTGGCGCTCGGCCTCGACCCAGTCGCCGGTCGAGTCTCCGTTCCATCCCATTTTGTGGCGGCGCTCAGCGATGAAGTAGGCGCGCAGGGCGATGTCTTCGCCGGAAATGACCGCTGCCTTCGCGGCCTTCTTGCGCGGGGCTGCCTTGGATTTTTTCGTATTGAGTTTTGCGACGGCTGCCCCAACGTCCGGGACCTCGCTGGCTTTCACGGTCGCAGAGATCGCCTTCACGAGGGCCTTTTTTGCCGCCTGCTTTTTCTCTTTTCCTTCTTTTTCAGATTTTTTCTTGGACATGGTGAATCTGTTTGTGCAACCGAACCGGCCACGGTTGCAAAATAAATCTTCAAAAAACTTTCCTTTAAAATAGGGTCTTTCCTAATGGCTGCGTTCCTCATCCGCTGGTTTGTCACAACGATTGCTGTCTTCGTAGCAACGAAGCTTGTCCCGGGAATCCACTGCGAGCCCGTGGAAGCCCTGCTCGGGGCGTCCCTGCTTCTGGGGATCATCAACGCATTTGTGCGACCAGTCCTGCTGCTCCTGAGCCTGCCGTTTATCATTGTGACTATGGGGCTGTTTATTTTCGTCGTGAACGCCCTGCTCCTGCTGCTGGTATCGAGGATCATCCAGCCGTTTCATGTGGATGGATTCTGGAGCGCCTTCTTTGGAGCCATCATCATCAGTTTGGTGAGCTGGATCCTGAGCTCGTTTTTCCGGACAAGTGACGGAAAGCTCCACGCCATCACACACCATCCGGCCATAAAAAAGGCCGATGCCCGCACACTCGAATGACGGATCTTCCGGGCCGATCATGAGTTTTCTGGATTCCGGGGGAGTGAAAATCTGCGGAATCACCAGCCCCGCCGATGCCTTGATGTGCATTTCGGCGGGCGCCGATGCGGTCGGGTTTAATTTTTTTTCCGGCTCACCTCGCGCCATCGATCCCGCAGGTTCTTTCCCGTGGATTCGCGACCTCGGAAGCGCAGCAGACCGGGTGGCGGTGGTCGTGAATCCGACGGCGCAAGTCTTGGACCAAATCCTCGCGGCCGGATGCTTTGAGGCGATTCAATTTCACGGGGACGAAACTCCGGAATTCTGCGCGCGGTCTGGGGGGGACCGATGGCTCAAGGCGATCCGGGTCTCCGGGCCGGATTCGATCGCGGCGGCGCTTGCCTTCCCGACCCCAAACGTCCTCTTTGACGGCTGGACCGCAGAGGCCTACGGGGGAACCGGTCAGCGCATGGACTGGGATATCGCGCGCGATTTCGTCATCGCCCACCCGGATAGGCGGCTCATTCTTGCGGGCGGGCTCAATGTGCAAAACGTTCGCCAGGCAGTAAGGATCGTGCGACCGCATGCCGTCGATGTCGCCAGCGGAGTCGAACTGAACACGAGGAAGAAGGATGAATACCTCGTCCGGCAATTCATCCGCGAGGCAAAAAGCCAACTCGCCTGAGTTCCCGCTTAGTTACGCTCCGGATGATCCGGCGCCTCGGAAAGCAAGTGCATCAGCGGGCCCGACCTTCTCATGATGCTTCGCCAAACATCGTTCGTAGCATCCATTTCGACGATCTCACGCGTGGGAGGGACGACAACCCACGCGTGCTCCGCGATTTCCCCTTCCAACTGCCCCCTGCTCCAGCCGGCATAACCAGCAAACGCACGGAGGCCGGGCAGCCACTCCTCGTCGATCCTCTCTTCGCTCGTGCGTCCGACAAATGCCCGGAATGCAACCACAGTGGGGTGGTCCCGCCATTGGAGGCTCGCGAGAAGGATGCGATCCACCTCGACCGGCCCACCATAGAAAAGCGGGACGTCTGGCACGCCAGGAATCTGAGATATCGTCTGGTCCAGCGGACGATTTAACACCAACCCTGTCGCCCCCTCCTCCGCGCTATGATGGGAAAGAAATAGAACTGTCCTGCGGAACTGCGGGTCAAGAAGCGAAGGATGGGAGACCAGGATCGAGCCGGTCAGGTTGTTTTCCAAACTCATGGCGACGGGGCGGCTTCGGGCACATCTCTGCGGACAAGGTTGAATGCGGGGGTGGCCATCAGTGTGGTGACGATTGCCATGACGACGAGCATAGTGAAAAGCGTGGGGGTGATGACCCCGCGTTCGAGCCCAATATTCAGGATGATCAACTCCATCAGGCCCCTGGCATTCATCAGTGCTCCGATCGCGAGGGCCTCGCGGGGGGATTCCCCATTGAGCCACGCGGCGGCCGCACACGCCACGCCTTTTCCCGCAACTGCCAAGAAAAACAGCAGGAGCGTCACCCCAAGGAGGTTCGGAGAAATAATCAAGCCGATCTTCGTGTTCAGGCCAGAGTAGATGAAGAACAGCGGCAGCAGGAAGGCGGTCGTCATCTTTTCAAGGTGCTGGTGAAGGGCCTTCGCAAAAAATCCTTTGGGCACGGCTACGCCGAGCATGAAGGCCCCGAAGACGGCATAGATCCCGATCCGGTCCGTGAACCAGGCCCCCAGCATGACGAACGAGAGCGTCGTGCCGAGCATCGCATGCGACATTCCCCCGCGCTTCTCTGTCCTTCGAGCCATGAATTTGAAAAGCGGCCCGCCCAGCACCCAGACCACCAAGACGTAAACGAATCCGCCACCGATCGCCACCACCGCCACGGCGGGGCTGCCCGCAAAGCTCGCGAGCACGATCGCCAGCACGCACCATGCTGCGGCATCGTCGAGCGATCCCGCCGCCAGCGCCAGAGTCCCGAGCGATGTCCCTGTGAGCCCCCGTTCATAAATGATTCGCGCGAGCATCGGAAATGCAGTGATAGACATCGCCGCTCCCATGAAAAGCATCCCCTCCCAAGCACTGGTTTTTTCAGAAAATAACGGCCAGTGCGGTGCCAGAAACCAGGCGGCAGACGCCCCCAGCGCAAACGGCGCAAGAATCCCCGAGATCGAAACCGCCGCAGCACTCCGCAACCGCGATTTGATCAGCCCAGCATCAAATTCGACGCCCACAAGGAACATGTAAACCGAAAGCCCAACCTGGCACACACTGAACAGCACAGGTTTCGACGCCGCCGGAAACAACGCCGCCTGCATTCCGGGAGCCAGCGCTCCAAAAACTGACGGGCCGAGGACCACCCCCGCGATCATCTCCCCCACAACCTGCGGTTGGCCAAACCTCGCCGCAATCCAACCCACCACGCGGCAAAATCCGAGGATCACGGCAAGCTGTAGAAAAAATAGAACCGAAACTTCGAACGGGGTCATCCGTGGCAGAGACTAAACCGCCCTCGCCGCGCGAGGAAAGCTCCGCGTTAAGCACGCAGCCAGAGTTGTCATCCTCCAAGCACCATGGTATTGTACACTTTCTCCTATGCGACCAGACAAATTCACCGCCAAGATGCAGGAGGCGCTGAATGAAGCGCTTGACCTCGCCTCTAAGAACGACAATTCGGAAATCACCAACGAGCACTTTCTACTCGCGCTCGTCGGTCAGACCGACGGTCTGACGCGGCCGCTGCTGGAGAAGCTCGGGGTTTCTGTCCCCTCGCTCGATGCCCGGCTCCGCGATGGGATTGCTGGACTTTCCAAAGCCCGTGGCGGCGCGCAGCCGCAGTTATCCAACGAGCTGCGCAAGACGCTCGACGCCGCGGAAGGCGAGATGGCCAAGCTCAAGGACGAGTTCCTGAGCGCTGAGCATTACCTGATCGCGCTGATCGGCTCCGGATCATCCGCAGCGAAACTCCTCAAGGAAAGCGGGGTCACTCGCGACAAACTGATGAAGGCGCTGGTCGAAATCCGCGGCAACCAACGGGTCACCGACCAGGACCCGGAGGGGAAATACCAGACCCTAGAAAAATACGGACGCGATCTCACCGAGCTGGCGCGAAAGGGGAAGATCGACCCCGTGATCGGGCGCGACGAGGAAATCCGCCGCACAATGCAAGTCCTCTCCCGCCGCACAAAAAACAATCCGGTCCTCATCGGCGAGCCAGGCGTCGGCAAGACCGCAATCGTCGAGGGCCTCGCCCGGCGGATCGTGAGCGGGGACGTGCCGGAGTCGCTGAAAAACAAACGGCTGGTCGCGATGGATATCGGCGCGATGGTGGCGGGCGCAAAATTCCGCGGCGAATTCGAAGACCGTCTCAAGGCGTTTCTCAAGGAAGTCACATCGAGCGAGGGAGAGGTCATCCTCTTTATCGACGAGCTCCACACGATTGTCGGGGCTGGTGCCGCCGAGGGTTCGATGGATGCCTCGAACCTCCTCAAGCCGCAGCTCGCACGCGGCGAGCTCCGCACGATCGGCGCGACCACGCTGGACGAATACCGGAAGTATATCGAGAAGGACGCCGCCCTCGAACGCCGCTTCCAACCGGTGATGGTGAACGAGCCCAGCGTCGAGGACACGATCGCGATCCTCCGCGGACTCAAGGAACGCTACGAAGTCCACCACGGGGTCCGGATCCAGGACTCCGCGCTGGTGGCCGCTGCAGTCCTGAGCCAGCGCTACATCAGCGACCGGTTCCTGCCGGACAAGGCGGTCGATCTCATTGACGAGGCGGCTTCGCGGCTCAAGATCGAACTCGAATCGATGCCGACAGAGATCGACCAGCTCGAACGCCAGATCATGCAGTTCGAAATGGAGCGCACCGCCCTGAAAAAGGAAAAGGACGCCGCCAGCCGCACCCGGCTGTCCAAGATAGAAAAAGAACTCGCCGACATCAAAGAACAGGCGGGCCAGTTCAAGGCCCGCTGGCTCAAGGAAAAGGAGGAGCACGGGAAATCACGCAAGATCGCCGAGGAGATCGAGGCGCTGAAATCCGAACTCGAACTGGCCCAGCGCAAGGGCGATCTCCAGCGAGCAAGCGAAATCCAATATGGCCGCCTCCCCGAGCTCCAGCGTCAGCACGGGTCTCCCCAAAAGCCTGAAGGATCCACTCTGATCCAAGAAGAGGTCACCGAGGAAGACATCGCGAAGGTCGTCGCCAGCTGGACCGGCATCCCGGTCTCGCGACTCCAGGAGGGCGAGCGCGCGAAGCTGGTTAAAATGGAGGAGCGCCTCATGGAGCGCGTCGTCGGCCAGCAGCAGGCGATCAAGGCGGTCTCAAATGCCGTCCGCCGTGCCCGTGCCGGGCTCCAGGACGAAAACCGTCCGATCGGATCGTTCCTCTTCCTCGGCCCGACCGGCGTCGGCAAGACCGAGCTCTCGAAGGCGCTTGCGGAATTTCTCTTCGACGATGAGGGCGCGATCATCCGCCTCGACATGTCGGAATACATGGAGAAGCACACGGTCGCCCGCCTGATCGGCGCGCCTCCGGGATACGTCGGCTACGAGGAGGGCGGCCAGCTCAGCGAGGCGGTCCGCCGCAAGCCATATTCCGTCGTCCTCTTCGACGAAATCGAAAAAGCCCACAGCGATGTCTTCAACGTCCTGCTCCAGGTCCTCGATGACGGACGCATCACGGACGGGCAAGGCCGCACGGTCGATTTCAAGAACTCGGTCATCATCCTGACCTCAAACATCGGAAGCCAGTTCATCATGGAGGACCTCGCCGTCGAGGAACGCAACCGCCGGGTGATGGAGGCTCTGCGCGATCACTTCCGTCCGGAGTTCCTGAACCGCATTGATGAGATCATCATCTTCGACCGGCTCGACGAAAAGCAGATCACCCGGATCGTAGACATCCAACTCAGGCGCCTGCTGGAGCGGCTCGCCAAGCAGAACATTCAACTCACGCTCACCGATTCCGCGAAAACCCACATTGCCCGAGAAGGTTACGACCCGGCCTATGGTGCCCGCCCGCTCAAGCGCGTGATCCAAAAAGAAATCCTCGACCCCCTCAGCCTCGAAATCCTCGACGGCCA
>CAZSDC010000053.1:0-17688 GCA_964605515.1 uncultured Chthoniobacter sp. | reverse complement strand
TCACGCAAAACCCCAGCCCTCCAGAGTGTCATCAGTTATGAGTCAACGTATCCCTGCTTTTTTGATGCCCCGGTGTCATTTTTGCTTGAGGCAACGCGCCCGTTGGCTGAACTCGCCCGGGAGGACGCGCGAGGAGATTCTCGGACTTCTCCCCTGCCATACCGCTTGCCAATAGCAGCGGGTGCGTTTCTGGTTCACCAACTTTTGCGGATGGGGGGGCGTGGAGCCTAGGGGATTCGAACCCCTGACCTCCTCAATGCCATTGAGGCGCTCTACCAACTGAGCTAAGACCCCGAAACTATTTCGAATGAGTTGCCTTAACGTATTCTACAATAACGTATTTCAAGGCGATTGCCCCCGCTTTTGTCACCTGCAGATTGTGTTTTGAGACAACAATCCCACTGACTAAAAAGTCGGAGTCCAAAAGCCTGCCGTTCCGTAGCTCTGCCGGCAATCATCGAACAGCCTGCATTATGCACTTGTGATGTTCGAGGGCAACCAAAATTGCGACAGGAACAAAGAGGCGGAGTCGATGTAGTGGAATTCGCGGCGGGACTTGTCTGAAATCTCCCGCGTATTGGCGGCTTGCCTGCATGGACAATTCCTGATCGCTTGAAGGCTCTCGCTGGCACCAAACGACCTGACATTTTGAGCGTATCCGGAAATCCCACCAAGGCCTACCGCAGGGAGCTTCTGCAGAACCAAATCTGGCAGGTCCTCAATTTTGGCTCCAAGGCCGGCTTCCTCCTCCTGCTCACCCCGCTGATGATTTCCAAATGGGGCGCGGATGGCTACGGCCTTTTCGCTCTGGCCAGTTCGCTGCTCGTCTCCATGGCGATTCTGGATGGGGGCGTCCGGGCGCTCACGAGAATCCAGATGGCGGAGGCTTGGAAAAACGGCGATGAGGCGACGGCGCGGCGGGTTTATTCCGAAGGGTTGCTAACCTTTGCCTCGGTCTGCCTCCTCGCGATTGTGATCAGCGTTGCGCTGGCTGTTCCGGGATGGATGGGCGAGGCCTTGCGGCTGCCTCCAGGCGGAGCGGCCGTGATGGTGATGACCGTCATCTGCACGGCGGTTTTCATGATAACCCTGTTGGGCTTGGAGCCGCTCGCCGCGCGCGGCAATCTCTCGGAACTCAAAGCGGCTAACACGTGGGGCGCGGTCGCAGCGATCCCTGTCTGCGCGGCGCTGGTTTTTGCGAATGCCCCGGTCGGAGTGGTCGTGTTCGCCTACGCATTTTCTTTGACTGTTCCCAATGTCGTCGTCGCTTGGCGGACCGGTCTTTTCGCCATGGCGCCGTGGAAAGGGCTGTCCCACTTCGGGCCCCGCGTGGCGTGGAAAACCCTACACTCCGGAGTCTGGTATTACCTCACGACCGTTTCGCTCGTCGGCAAAACGCACGCGCTCACATTTCTCGTCTCCGCGATGGCCGGTCCCGCCGAAGCCGGACTGTTCTACGTCCTGCTGCGGTTATCCGAAATCGTCGGCAACGTCGGCGCGACGGCCAGCGAGACCTCGCTGGCGGCGCTATCCGCTGCGGCGGACGCGAAGGAGCGCCGCGATTGCTTCCGCCAAAGCTGGCTCCACGTCGCACTCTTCTGCACGCACGGGGCGCTGGTTTTTGTGTTTCTGACGAGGCACCTGCTTGCACTCTGGCTGCACGGAGAGGAAAAAATCCCACATACCATCGGGATCACGCTGGCAGCGTTCGGCCTCACGGGAGCTTTCAGCCGGGTGGTCGTGAATGCCTCGATGGGGCTGGATCTCACGCGGCCGGCGGCGGTGGCCGGTGCCTGGGAAGCTGTGCTGAGCATTGTTGGTGCCGGAGTCGGCTTTCACCTTGGCGGGCTCCCTGGACTATTTCTCGGAGGGAGTCTCGGGATTCTTTGCCTGCTCCCTGTCACCGGACTGGTTTCGCGTGAATGCGGGTGGCGCTCGCTGTGGGATTGGTTCGTTGCGCTCCGGCGGTTGCTTCCGGGTTTTGTCGTGGCGGGGGTGATTCTGTATGCTGCGGCGTTGAGCCCAAACCTGTTCGTCTGGTTCGGATCACTTGCGGTCTGTGGAGGGATTGCCCTCTGGCAGCTCAAGGGGATTCACGCCCGTAAGTAAACCTGGATCCGGCGATTAACGCTGCTTGCACATTTAATGCATGGACTGTTAATTCGCCCAGCATGAAGACTTCGATCGCTTGCGCGTGCGCCGCCGTTGTTGTGCTTTTTCAGTGCCCCCTGTTCGGAGCCGCATCGGAGGCGGAAATCAATATATTGATCGCCAAATACGAGAAGCTGCAGGATGCGGGGAGAGTCAATGAAGCCATTCCGCTGGCCAAGCAGGTCCTCAAACTCGAAGAGGACTTGCGGGGGCCAAACCACCTCGACACCGCGGTGGCAGCCAACAATCTCGCCGAACTCTTCCGCAGCAAGGGAGACTTCGCCCGCGCCGAGCCACTCTACAAACAGTCCATGGGTATCTGGGAAAAAACCCTCGGACCCGAGCATCCGAACATGGCCTCCGGCTTAAGCAATCTTGGCCTGCTCTATCTCGACAAGGGCGACTATGCGAGCGCCGAGCCGATTCTCCAGCGCGCCCTGAAAATTCGTGAAAAAATGCTCGGCCCGGACACTGTCGATACGGGAAACAGTGCCGGACTTTTGGGCGCCCTCTATTACTACATGGGCGATTACGCTAAATCGGAACCCTACTACCAGCGGGCACTCGCGATCCAGGAAAAGAAGCTCGGAAAGAACAATCCGCAGATCTCGAATACGCTCAACAACCTGGCGGCGCTCTACCTTGACATGGACCAATTCGCCAAGGCGGAGACGCTCTTCAAGCGCGCCCTGGCTATTCGGGAAAAGGCATACGGCGAGAAGCACCCCCAAACAGCGGCCAGCCTGAATAATCTGGCTTCGCTCTACCGCAACCAGGGACACTATGACCTCGCGCTCCCACTCTTCCAGCGCTGCCTGAAAATCGATGAAGCCATCCTGGGTCCGAATCATGTGGATGTCGCCGTCACCCTCGAGAACATCGCCTCGGTCCACGAGAAACAGGGACTCTATTCCAAGGCCTTGCCGCTCTATACCCGCGCGCTGGCCATCCACGACGCGATTGCACCGAATCACCCGGATACAGCGCGGTGTCTCGACGGTTTTGCGGAGATTTACGACGATCTTGGGCAACCGGAAAAAGCCGTAACGCTCTTCCAGCGCGCGTTGGACATCCGTGAGAAGACCTTTGGCCCCGATCACCAGCAGGTAGCCGACAGCCTCTCCTTTTTCGGGCTGCACTACCGGGGCCAGAAGGATTTCGACAAGGCGCTGCCGATGCTCGAGCGCGCGCTGAATATCACGGAAAAGACCAGCGGCCCGGAGAGCATCGCCACCGCGGACATGGTCAACAATCTCGCGATGCTCTACGATAAGAAGGGAGACTACGACCAGGCCGTGCCGCTTCTCGAACGGTCCGTGAAAATTTACGAGCTGCGCCGCGGCGCCGATCATCCCGAGATGGCGCACATTCTCTGCAACCTCGGAAACGCGTATCGGGAGCAAAAGGATTACGTGAAAGCCGAGACAGTGCTGGTGCGGGCACGCCGCATCGCCCGCGCCTACGCGGATCCGGACAACGAAGACATGGCCGCAATCCTGCTTCACCTCGGGGATTTATACACCGACGCCAGCCGCTACCAGGAAGCTGAGCCGCTCTATAAGGAGTCACTGCGCATTCGCGAAAAAGTCATCGGATCACGAGCCAAGGACACAGCCGAAACACTCGAAAGCCTCGCGCGGCTATACACGAAGATGGACAAGCCGAAATTGGCCGAAACGCTCCAAAAACGCGCGGAAGCCATCCGCGACAAGACCAAGACTCCGTCGCTGCAGAATTGAGGCGAGTCGCCGGGGCTGACTTCAGACCTTCGGTTCCCAGTTCGGGCGGCAGCTGATAGGAAATCGCTTTCGGCACTCCGGCGGCTACTCCCCGGTTTTGCCGTGGCGGGGGCGGTTCAATATTCTGCGGCGTTGAGCCCGAACCTGTTCCTCCGGTTCGGATCGCTTGCGGTCTGCGGAGGGATCAGACTCTGGCAGCTCAAGGGCATTCACGCCCGCAAATAAATCAGGCGGCGATCCGGCGGGGCGCGTTGGTGAGCACGACGCCCTCGACTTCCCAGCGAGGCCCACGGGCGTGAGAGCAGGCCTGGCGCAGCATATCCAGCTTCGTCCGGCGGAAATCCGCGGTCAAAATCAGTGGCGATCCGGCCGGCAGCGCGAGGTTCAAGCTCCAATCGGCGAGGAGGCAGGGGGAGTCGATCAGCACGAAATCCCAGTCCGCCGAAATCGCAGCCCACTCGGCAGCCAGCGGTCGCCGTGAGAGCTGGTCCGCCAAGCCGGCATTCCGTCGGCTCGCCGAAAGGACCGCCAGCCCGGAAATTGAAGACATGCCGACAAATCCGCCGAGCGGGCCATCGGACTGAAGCCACTTTTCGATCCCGCCCTTCACTTCCACGCCAAGCGACTTGGCAATCCGAGGAGCATCAAAATGAAGATCCACCACCAATGTGCGCTTTCCCGACCTTGCGAGCAGGACGGCGAGGTCGGCGACCAGCGCGGACGAACGCTGGCGCGACGAGACAGGCGAAAAGCCGATCACTCGAGTAATTCCGCTTTGCGATAGCGACAAAAGGTGGCTTCTGAGGAATCCCAGACCGGGGGAATGATCTGCGTTTTCCGGAGCCGCCCCGCGGGCGAGCTGCGGCCGTTTTTGAAGGACGGCAAGGCATGGAAGGCCGAGCTGCGTCTCGATCTGCTCCGCGGATTTCAAACTGGTGTCGAGAAGAACATTGATCGCCGCAAGGCCCAGACCCACCAGGCCGCCGAACGCACCGCCGAGCAATAAATAGAAAACCAGTTTCGGGCGACTCGGCCGCACCGGCGGATACGCGAGATCCACGGGAACGATCATGTTTGCGGGGCCGGTTCCGGCATCCTGCTTCTCTGCGGCCAGCTTGCGCATCAAGGTGGGATCGCCGAAGCTTTGGGCGAGCCGGGTGGATTCGCGGGTAAGCTCATCAAGCCTCAGCGCCCCGTTCCGTTGATCCACTTGGAGGTTCTGTTCCTGGGCCGAGCGGATGGTATAGTCGGCGCGCAGCGCCTCCGCGAGATTGCCGGCTTGCTTTGTGAGTTGGTCGCGAAGCGTCCTCAATTCCTCGGCCTTTCCTTCCAACCGCTGCCCGCGCGTGCTGGTGGCGGCAAGAGCTTTGTATTCGGACTCGACAAGGATCAACTGGGTCCGGAGGTTGTTCATCGTGGCATCCTGCGAAAATGCCGGAAACGCGTAGAGCGGAAGCTGCTGCTTAAGGTAATTCTCCATCTCGGTTCTCTGGCCTTCCAGCTTCGCGCGCTGGGCGCTGACGTCCACGAGTTGCTGGAGCAGGCTCTCCGACTTGGACTTCAAAAATTTCGAGCTCGTCTGAATCGCTTTCAGCCGCCCTCCGACGATATTGTAGAGCTGGAGTTCTTCGAGGATCGCATTCACGACTTTGGCGGCAAACTCGGCACTTTGGGAATCCGCAGAGATCGAACCCATCCGGCTGTTCTTCACCGAAGCGACCTCCACATTCGCCTCGGGCTCCCGCCCTTGCAGCTTGAGAGGACGGTCGATCCCCGCGAACGAAATCCGGCCGGCCGGCAGCCCGAGCCGGGCCTCGACGGCTGAGCGCATGTCGCGGTTGGCAATGCTCAGGATCACCGTCTGGACGAGCTGGCGGTCTGTTTCCGCATCCGGCTGCTGGAGGGTCTGGACGAACGGCAGCTCGTCCACCACAAACGTGCCCGTCGCCACATAAGCGCGGGGAGCGGACTCGAACATTTTCCATGAGACGAAGAGCCCGACTGCCAGAAACACGGCTACGATCAGCGAACTCGAAAAGATAATCCTGACCAACTCGCGCGGTCCGACCGGACGTCCGAACATCCCCTGCGGCGCTTCGATCTCCCATTGTGTGGCAGGATTCCGCATCGGAGAATTACAGGAAATTTCGCGGCACGGTGATCACGTCGCCGGGTTGAAGAAGCAGATTCTGGTCGAGGTGGACTCCCCTCATGAGCTCCCGGAGATCCAGCTCATAGACCTCAACCGTTCCCGCATTCTGCCGGACCAGGCGCACGCGGCGCTTGTTAGCCAGTGGAGTGAACCCATTGGCCGCCGCGATCGCGTCCATCACGCGCATCGGCCCGTCGGTCAGGTCGGTATGAATCTGGTGGAAAACCTCGCCCAGCACAGTCACACGGTTCGTGCGGAACTCCACAATCTTGATCTCGCGCGCCCCCGGGCAGGCGTGAGAAACGAGCGATCGAAATTCCTGGACCGGCATCCCCCGGACCGATTTGGACCCGGACGGCAGATCGATCCGCCCGTCCTGCGAGACCTGAATCTCGCGCCTAATCCCGTCGCGTTGCGTGATGCGGACGGAATCGAGCGGGGCCAGTGCGTAGGGCACGGCGGCTGTGGATATTGGCTCCGGCGAACCGGTGTCGCGGACGCATCCGGCAACCAACACGGCAGCTGCCGCAACGAGAAGTGGGGCGAAAAGTTTGTGGCTCATGCGGTTGGCTGCGGAAGTCATGACATTGGCGATCCTCCTCAAAACTTGCAATTCAAACCCACAGAAAACCTCCAGTTTACCACGGTATCTTCCTCGCCCCGCAAGCTGGTGGAATTCATGTAGGCGGCTTTGACAAAGACCCGCGAGTCCGCCGGATAGTAGCTCCCGGGCAGGGCATACGCGACTTCGAGCTCCGGCCGGATCTGGAGGGAGATCCGGGGGGATGTCTCAAATTCCTGCAGCGAACACCCGAAATACGGCGTCACATACCAGTTTCCCCCGAGAAAAATTTCTCCCCGCGCCTGCACGAGCGTCGAGACGTAGTTGTCGTTGACGTCCACTTCGTTCAGCACGTAATCCCGGTCGTAGCGGAGCGTCAGCCGCAGGCGGGAACTCCAGTCGAATGTCGTCCATCCGTTGAACCGCAGCCCCGACATGTTCCGCCGTCCGGGGACGTAGCCCTCCATGTCCACCATGTCCCAGCCGATCCGCAATTCCGTGTAGAGCCGAGGGTCGGGCTTTCCGTAAAATCCGACTCCACCGATATACTCCGACCCGCTTGATCCCTGGTCCGGAGAGGAATACCGGTATTCCGCCCAGGCGGTCACTTTCACCTGGTCGAGCACTTTCCATGTCAGCTCCTGCTGCGTCCGGCCCACGGCGTAATTGATGTAGCCGTCGTCCGGGTGCATCAGGCGGAAAAACCCGAACGTCTGGTTCATGCCGAGCTGGCTGGTGAACTGGTATTCGCCGAGAAGGTTCGCGTTCGTCTTGATCCGCTGCGTGCGGTTGACAAGCTCGGACATGAGCAGGTTGCTCCCCGTCACGTCGCTATAGCCGAACGACGGCCTCCAGATCGCGGCCGATCTCCCGATACGTCCGGCCACCTGGACCTCCTGGTTGAAGGCCGAGAAGCTTGGGTTCCTGTAAAATAAATCCGCCCAGGCTTCATAGTGGCCGTTGAGCGCGACGATCGTGTCGTAGAATTCGTTGTAGATCGAGTCCGGCGTCCCGAGCTGCCACTCGACGCCAAGACGTGGCGTGATGTAGAAATCCGCGATCGGGTTGCTCGATGTCATTTCCACGTTCGACTCGAACGACTGAGCCAGCCCGAACCACGGATAAAATTCCAGCAGTCCGGCGCGGAATATGCGCGGATGGAGCCCGGTCGGCGGCGCATAGGCCGCGGCAGGTCGAAAGGAAGCAGGATCGGGATCGCCGGGAGCCGGCGGCACACGCACGTCCTGGATGTTCGGCATTTTTTGCAGGCGGTAAAACGGCATCAGCGGCTCGGGCGGCTGGATCGGGGGCAGCATCGGCACCGCGCGGCTCGTCAGCCCTGGCTCGACCGTGGCAGGCAGAAGCTCGTTGGGAGAATTCGCTTCGCCGCTCCAATCTGCCGGAAGATCGCCCGCCCAATCCAGCATACCGGCACCGAACGCCGTGGATGCGAGCAGGAGAGAAACGGCGAGCGCTTTTCCTGGTGACACGGGATCAGTAGGCGTTCTTTGGCGGGGCCAGCGTCATGAGCATGATCTTGAAGTCGAGCATCAGGCTCCAGTTCTCGATGTAGTAGAGGTCATAGTCGAGGCGGTCCTCGAGCGACGTGTTTCCTCGCAGTCCATGCACCGCAGCCCATCCGGTCACGCCGGGCTTGCACGAATGCCGGAGGTTGTAATACCGCACACTGTCCCTGAATTCCTCGACAAAGTTTGGCCGCTCCGGGCGCGGGCCGACGAGCGTCATCTCGCCCTTGAGAACGTTCCAGAACTGCGGGAGTTCGTCGAGGTTCCACTTGCGCATAAAGGCCCCGATCTTGAGCCGCCGCGGGTCGTTTTCGACTGCCCAGACCGCACCCTTCGTCTTCTCGGCGTCGAGCTTCATCGAACGCAGCTTCAGAATCTCGAACGGCTTCCCTCGGAGCCCGAGACGGGTCTGCCGGAATATCACCGGCCCCGGCGACTCGCGGCGGATCATGATCGAGAGGACGGCAATGATGGGGGCCGAGAGCGCCAGCCCGACCAGTGACCCGACGATGTCCACCCCCCGCTTGAGGATCCGGTTCCAGAACCGGTCGTGATACAGGTCCTTGATCCCAAGGAGCGGAACACCCCGGAAAATGCGGACGGTCAGACGGGCAGCCCAGATGTCAAACGTGGTTGGGATGATCCGGAAATTGACCATCTGGTCCGCACAAAGGGCGGCGATCCTCCGGAGTTCCTCGGGTGTCACGGAGTTATGATCCACCACAAGGGTCGTGACTTTATTCGAGGCTAGCAGGTTCTCGAGATCACCAAGGGAACCGATCTCGCGGTAGCCGGTGTCCGGGGGAGGCAAGGGAAACGGGCGCGACGGATTGGTAAAATATCCCACCATCGTGTGGAGGCGGGGCAGCGATTCGGCCAGCCCGAGCAACACATTCCCCACCCGCTTGTTCCAACCGACAAAGGCGATCCGTTCGATCCGGACACTTCTCAGGAGGTGAATATCCACAAAACGCGTGATGACGCGATCGGCGAGAACCGCAAAAAAACAAATCGCGAAATAGAGAACGAGGAACGGGAAGTAGGTGAAGTTGCGCTCGGGCGCGACCAGCAGGCGGATCGCCACGCAAAGGACGGCCGTCACCGCCAGCGCCACCGGAAGACGCCGCAGGAGCGGCGGCATGCGCAGAAAGACTTCCCAGCGATAGAGCCCGCAGCGGTGGAAGACATAGAGCGTCAACCCGCCGATAAACGCGCAGTTCAGCAGGTTGATCCGGCTCGCGTCGGGCGTGGGGATCGCGTCGATGTATTGCGACCACCAAAACGACAGAGCAAATGAGACGACCACCGCGATGAAGTCGCCGACCATAAGCGATGTCGTCCAATCAATCCGCTGCTTGCTGATCCGATACATTTGCGCAAAACCTGCCCGTTCCGCCGAGTTTTTCCAGTAAAACCTTTCCCAATCCGCCCGCTTTATCCAAGAATCCGCCGCAGGGTGAAAACCAATTTCCAGTATCGGGATAGCCGCTTGCAGACGGCGGGTCTGTGGAGGCCCCCGCGGCTGAATGCGCTTGTAACGGTTTTTCTCGCGGCCTTTGCCGTTGCCCTGGCGATCCCGCTCGGGCTGTGGAGCGGGCTTGCCGACCCCGGATTGCTGAAGTCTTTCATGGGAGACTGGTCGGCTCCGTGGGCTCAGGCGACCGCGGCAGGATTGGCGGCAACGCTCATCGCTCTTCCTGTCGCATGGGTCCTGGTCAGCGGGGTGCTCGACCTGTTTGCCTTCTTTCTCGTGCAGAACGCCCTCCTCATCGCAGGGTATTTTTTCCTGGGGATCACCGCCTGGAAGCTCGACGGCGTCGGGCCGGGGATCCTGCGCGCCGGGCCTCTGGTCGTCCTGATCAACGCGGCTGGTTTCACCACGCTTTTTGTCGTCATGGGCATGACGTATTTCATCGGAGCCCTGCGGCAGGTCCGGCTCCAGCCGTTGCGCGCCACCCCGGAGGAGTATGACCTCCGCGCGAAATGGTTCCTCCGCGCCGCCGGCCTCGCCATCACGTGTATCCTCGCGTTGCCGATGGCCCGCACCGGCGTGATCCCGCTATTCGCGGAAAATGCGGCCCTTGCCCGCGCAGGAAATATGGAGTCCGACCTCCAGCGCGCTCTCTACAACCTCGGGGCCGGGCTCATGCCATTTGTCACCGCAGGGCTCGCGGTCCTCATCTCCCGGAAGCCGCTCCGGCTGGCGGGCATCGACGGGATGCTGGCAGCCTCGACCGTGCTGATCCAGCTCCTGAGCGGAAACCGTTTCCCGCTTGCGATCGCGGCCTTTGTGGCGCTGACTCTGCTCTCGATGGAGCGCCGGTTTCCGCGCTTGCTCCTGCTTGCAGCCTTCGCCGCCTGCATGGTGTTTTTCACCGGACTCAGCGGATTCACAGGCCTCCTCCGCCAGGATCGCGACCAGCTCACCGAGGGGAATGCCGTCCTCAACAGCGTGCAGGCGGCCTTCACCGGCGACAACCTTATCGACGTCCGCGATGCGGCCTGGGTGCTGAGCCAATGGGATTTCGACCCGCTCCTCGGCCGCACGTATCTGGGCGGGCTCGCCTCGATGCTCCCGAGCGGAGTTTTCCCGCAAAAAAAGGAATGGCACCTCGGGCTCACCGGCGTCCGCATCGTCGGGTGGGACGACCAGAACCATTTCGGGTTGCGGATCACATTTTTCGGCGAGGCGTTTTTGAATTTCGGCCTGGCGGGCGTGCTGGCGCTCGGGACCGTCCTCGGCCTGCTGTTCGGCACGTTGCTCCGCGCGGTCCACCAGGCCGCGCAAAAACGTCCGTCCTGCCTGCACTACAACTTGAAACTCGTTGTCCTTATGCAAATGTGCATGCCGTTGGCCAACACGAGCGACGCCTTCACGTTCTGGGGAATGTGCGGGTTCCTCGCCTTGCAGTGGCTGGCGGTGGATCTCACACTCTTTCCCATGTTCCGGTTTTCCCAACTACCATCCCATGCCGCGGGTCGCACTTAACGGACGCTTCACAGGAACCCCGCAGCCGACCGGAACCCAGGTCGCCTCGTTCCAGCTATTCAACGCGATCCTCCGCAATCCGCGCGGCGCGGAGTTCGTTGTCTTTGCGGACCCTAGGTTTCCGGGCGCTGAGGAATGGCGCGGGCTTGATCGGGTGGAGTTTATTTCCACACCGTTCCAGGACTGGTCGCGAGCGAGGGCACAGCTCTGGGAGCAGTTTCAGGCCCCCGCCCTTGCCGCCCGGCACGGATGCCAGATCATGCACCATCCCATGACCACCTGCCCATCTTGGCAGAACGGGCTCACACATGTCGTCACCCTCCACGACCTGAATTTTCTCCTGCACCCGGAGTGGTATTCGCGGTCGTTCCGGCTCGTCTATGCCCTCTGCGCGCTGCCCGGCCTGCGGCGCTGCCGGAGCGTGGTCACGATTTCCGAATACGTGCGCAAACAGACCTCGGAGTTCCTGCACATTCCGGATGACCGGCTCGGGATGATCTACAACGGCGTGAAACCCATGGGCTCGGCTGCCCCGCGTCCGGGCAACTACCTTTTTGCCGCCGGCTCGCTCCAGCCCCACAAGAACCTCGTGCGCCTGATCAGGGCCTTCCTGCTCGTGCGGGCTTCACATCCGGATCTAGAGCTCCTCGTCGCTGGCAGGCCGCAGGCGAGATTCACGTCTGACCCCGATCTCGCCGGGCTTCTCTGCAGCCCCGGCGTCTGCCTCGCCGGCTACCTCTCGGACGAGGAACTCGCGAACGCCTACGCGGGAGCACGGGCGTTCTGCTACCCGTCTCTCGAAGAGGGTTTTGGGCTTCCGCTGCTGGAAGCCATGACGCTCGGCTGCCCGGTTCTGACATCGAACGTCTCCTGCCTCCCGGAAATTGCGGGACCCGCAACCCAGGTCGATCCGTTCTCGGTGGATGCAATCGCGGAAGGCCTGCGACATTTGCTGGAACTTCCGCCGGATAAACGCGCCGACCTTGTCGAAAAAGGCCGCTTGTGGGCAGCACGGTTTTCCTGGAACGCGGCGGCCGCCGGATATCTCAACCTCTACAACACCCTTCTCAAATGAAATCCTGGCGCGTGCTGATGGTGAGTGAGCCCGGGATGGACGGCGTCTTCACAGTTGTGGATTCGCTTGTCCGACACATCCACAGCAACCATCCGGAAATTTCGGTGGACCTCGCGTATTCGAGCCAGCGCTCCGGGCAGGCACTTCGCGATCTGATCGGCGAGATCGAGCGGCGCGGCGACCGGACGATCGACCTCAAAGTCGGCAATGCCCCACGGCCGTCCGATTTCCGGGCGGTCCTGGATCTGGCGCGGCTCGTCCGCGAACGCCACCCACAGGTCGTGCATGCCCACAGCTCAAAAGCCGGCGCCCTCGCGAGGATCGCCCGACTTTTCGCGCTCGTGCCGCCGGTTTTCTACAGCCCACACGCCTACTACGGAATGCCGCGGCTGGGAGGGCGTAAAGAAAAGTTATTCAACGCGATCGAGTCCGCGCTCGGACGCGTTGGCACGACGATCAACTGCTCGGAAGACGAGCGGGATTTCGCGATCCATGTCCTCCGCATCCCCCCGAACCGGCTGCGGGTCGTCCACAACGGCACGGACACCGCACGGTTCGCTCCGCCCGATGCTGACGGCAAAGCGTTGGCCCGCGCCAAACTCGGGCTGCCGGCCAACGGAAAAATCCTCATCACGATCGGCCGCGATTCCCCGCAAAAAAACTACGCCCCGCTCTACGGCGTCCTCGACGACCTGTTGCCCGACGCCGGATGGTCATTTGCCCACGCCGGGGCCGGATCAATCGCGCTGCGCGACGGCCTCCGCCCTGCCGCCGCCGCCCGATGCCACGGCTTTGAACACCTCGACGACGTGCTGCCGCTCCTGCACGCGGCGGACGGCTTCGTCATGACGAGCCGATACGAGGGGCTGTCGCTCGCCATGCTCTCCGCGCTGAGCTGCGGGCTCCCGGCTTTCCTGACCGACGTACCGGGATTTCATTTTCTCAAAGAGTTCGGGTTCGACGAAATCGCCTGGCTTCCCGATACCTCTTCGCCGGAAAACGTCGCGGACGCGCTGGAAACTTCTCTGCGTTCCTGGGCGGCCCGGCCGCCCGAGGTTCTTACCCGTCAACGGGATCTTGTCCGCCGGCTGTTCTGCTCGCACACCCAGCTCGAAAAGACCGTCGCACTCTACCTTTCGTGAACGCCAAGGCCGCCGACGCACGAAACAAAAACACCCCGCACCGGGCGGGGTGTTTAAAAGTGATCTCTTGATCGGGCCGGTTACTTCGCGGATTTCTCCTCGATGTATTTGACAACGTCCCCGACGCTCTGGAGCTTCTCCGCATCCTCGTCCGGGACTTCCACGCCGAACTCTTCCTCGAATGCCATCACGAGTTCAACGGTGTCGAGAGAGTCGGCTCCGAGGTCTTCGATGAACGAGGCGGCCGGGGTGACTTGCTCGGGATTGACGCCGAGTTGCTCGACGATGATATCTTTGACTTTTTCTTCAATGGTTTTTTCGGACATGGCTGGGTGTGTTTGTTAAGAGATGCAGTATTGAGCGTCACGCACTTTGGCAACAAATAATTTTTTGATTGTCAGGTGCGGGTGGCGAAAATTGCGTATCAGCACAGGAGGTCAAGCGAAAACTTTTCGCGGGGGGCCCGGAAACCGGCCGCAACCCCTCGTGAAAGCTGATTCAGAGAGGCTCCGGAGGAATTTTGTTAAAAAGCCGGGGGCCGCAAAATTCCGACTGGATTTGCGGAGATTTCCGGCGTCGACCGACCGTGCGGGAGAGGCTTCAGGCACAGCTACTGCGGTGTGATGACCTGCTCGGATTTGAATTTTTCCGCGCTGGTCGTGAACGTTTCGATGCGGTAGCTCTCGCCGGATTTCATTTCCCGGGTCGGGACTTTTTCCTGATATTCGATCCTCTCCTTGGGATTGATCACCACGATCCCCTCCTCGGGCACGAATGCGCGGTCGTCGGACCAGCGGTCGATGACGACCCCCTTCGAGTCATACGTCAGGATATCAATGCGCTGGGTCGTGGGGTATTCGAGGCGGGAGATATTTTTTGTGTTATTGCGAATGGTGTAGGTCACCGTGACCTCCCGGCGATCCTGCAAGGAGAATGTCTTCGGGTCCACCACCAGCTGCTCGGTCGTCGGCGGAGTTCTTATGGGGCCGAGATTCACGGACGCGAACATGCCTCCGAAAAAATCTTTGATCTGGGCGAGCGCGCTGCCCGGGGCGTCCTTGTTTTGCGGGTAACCGGAGATGGCGCCATTCGAGGCGTGTCCCGCGTAATCGACAGTGCGTGTCGTGGAGGCAGACTGGTAGTCCCCGAAAAACGGGCTGTTTTCGTCCGGTTGGGCGATGGCAAATGCGGACACAGCATCCAGGTATGTGGACTTGGGATGCACGGTCTGGGCCCCCAGCGGAGCCAGTCCGATTGCCAGAATAAACAACACGGCGCGTTTCATGTGGGGTATTCCCTACCGCACTGCGCGGATGGTTGCAAATCCATTTGCTTCAAATACCGTGGGGCCATGCGCTCAATCTTCCGACCCCTTGCCGCCTTGCTCGTGTTACTGCCGCTCACGGTCCACGCGGGAGCCAAGAAGCCTTCGCCGGTCAGCATCCGGGTTTTCTGCGAGGGAAATGAGAAAGAGGGCGAATCTTTTGTCACCCCGGTCGAATTAACGACCCCTCAGAAGCGCGTGTTCCTGAGGAAGGTGCCAATTGTGACAGAAAAGGATTTTACTGCATTCTATCCGTTTCCCGGACGCGATGGGGTAGCGGGCGCCTATTTCCGGCTGGACGCCCATGGATCGGACAAACTGGACCAATTCACCACCGAGGACCGCGGGAAACTGGCGGTGATCATGGTCAACGGCCGGATTGCGGCGGCACTGCGCGTGGAGGAGAGGGTCAAAGACGGGATCCTTTTTGTTCCAGGCGGGATTCTTCCCAATGAGGTTGCGCTGCTCGAAACAAAATTTCCGGTGATCGGACGGGAATCCGAATTCGGGAAGCCGCCGCCAAAAGCCCAGAAGCCATGATGCCGCGCCTGCTTGCGGCGCTTCTCGCCATCTCCGGGGCGGAGGCCGCGCTGTTCGATTTTCCGACAAAAAACCGCGCGCTTCTCGAGGGCCGTCCAGAGAACTTCTACATGTATGTGCAGAGGGATTTCGAGGGTGTGATCACGTATCCGTGGGAGGGCGGGCAGTATGGTTTCGTGCGAGGCCCGCAGAGGACGCCGCAGGGCGTGGTCTTCGCCACCCTTCACGAAGGGGTGGACATCCAGCCGCTGCTGCGCGACCCGTCGGGAAATCCGCTCGACGATGTGCTCGCCTCGGCTGCCGGCCGGGTGGTTCACGTCAGCAAGGAAGCCCGCGCGTCGAACTACGGCCGATACATCGTTGTCGAGCACCGGATCGAGGGCTGCCCGATCTACACCCTCTACGCGCATCTGGCCTCGACGGCTGTCGAGACCGGACAGGAGGTTCGACAGGGCGAAGTGCTCGGTCGTCTCGGTTTCTCAGGCGCTGGAATCGACCGTCCGCGCGCCCATGTGCATTTCGAGATCGGAGTGATGATCAGCTCGAATTTTGAATCCTGGTATGCCGCCCACTCTGCCGGGGACCCCAACAAACACGGGCTTTACAACGGCATGAACCTGTCCGGGACGGATCCGGCTCCGATCCTGCTTGCGGCCGCGAAGAATCCAGGCTTTCAGCTCACCAAACACCTTGCCGGATTGGAGCCGGTCTTCAAGCTCACCGTGCCGAACTCTCCGGACCTGACGCTCCTGCAGAGCTACCCATGGCTCGTGGCAAACGGAGAAATGGCGAACCCTCCCGCATGGACGATCTCCTTCACGGGATCTGGATTCCCCGTCCGCGTGGTCGCCTCTCAAAAGCTGGTAACCACCCCTGAGGTTGAATGGGTCAAGGATTCCACAACCGCCTACATCCATGCGACGCGCGGGCTTGTCGGCGGCCCCGCTGGCCGTCCGCGGCTCACGGAATCCGGAAAGCGGTTTGTAGAGCTGTTGACCGCGCCGCCGGCACCTGCGAAATCTCCGCAGCCCTGAGAATTGACACTCCTTGCATGGTCGGGCCGCGAATACCTCGCTCACTCCCGTGCTCGAAAGTGATGTGATTCTTTTCCGAATGAACAAATCCCGTCTCCAAGTCGTGCGGGTTTTGCACGGAGCAATGGACTCGGCATATCCCGCCTGAATCACGCCGCCGAAGCTGAACGGCGCGGAGCCGTGGCATGTGCCGGCTTGCTCGCAAGGATCGCTCATTCTGGAAAATCTGCCGCTCAGCCAGGAAGGCGTCAGAATGGGATTGTCCCCAATCATTGTCCTGTCTGGGTTTTGCGAGCTCTGACAGAGTGCCCACATGCGATTTGACAGCAATGGAGACCGGGCCGGGGTCGGCTTGACCGCCCTGATACGTTGAAACCTTGGTAAGCGAATGAAAATCACCAGCCTGGATTTTGAGACAGCGAACCACTCGGACGCGAGTATTTGCGCGGCTGGGGTTGCGGTCTTTGTGGACGGGGAACTGCTCGAAACCCGCCACTGGCTGGTTCGCCCACCCAGCGGGCATGGCTGGTTCCGGGAGGATTTCATCGAGATCCACGGCATCACGCATGAGGATGTTCAGGATGCGCCGGAGTTCCCGGCGGTTGCCCAGGAATTGCTCCCATTTCTGACCGGTGCCGATTTCGTCATCGCCCACAACGCCCAATTCGACATCCGAAAACTCAACGGCACCCTCAGCCACTTCGGAATTCCATGCCCGAGTTTTTCCACCCTCTGCACCTGCCGCACCGCCAGACGCGCATGGCCGGAATTGCCAAACCACAAGCTCAGCACCGTGGCCGCCCACATCGGCCACACATTCCGCCACCACAACGCGCTCGATGATGCCGAGACTGCCGGGCGAGTGCTCGCGGCTATTATCAAAGAACGCGGAGAGGCTTGGGTTGTCGGATAGGTTTGTTCCGCTCATTCTCCCGCTTGCACTCGTCTTGGCAGGGGGTTAGCTTTCCCTGTATGAGTTTCGCTCAAATCATCGAAGAAATTCCCAAGCTCACTCATTTGGAGCGACGCGAGTTGTTTCTTCAAGTCCTGAGCCTTGAGCCTGACGCCGATGATGTCGCGGTCTGCGACCATGTCGCCCGTGAAGGCTTTGCGCTTCTCGATGAAATGGAAGCAGCCGACTCGTCGCATGGATAAGGCCCGTAGGGGGGAGGTTTGGCAAACCGACATGGGCATTGCCGGTAAAATCCGCCCCTGCCTGCTCCTAACCGACTACCCTGCGGATGACGAACTGGCAATGGTCACGGTCGTCCCGCACACGACAGCGCTTCGCGAAAACAGGTGGGAACTCGCATTGCCCAAAGCGTTCTTGAAGACAGGCGCATTTCACTTCCAGCAAATCCAATCCGTCAGCGTCGCCCGCCTGATGAGGAGACTGGGAAAACTGTCCGATGAGGAAATGAACCTTGTCGCGGAAATGCTGCGCGACCGGCTGG
>CAZSDC010000052.1:0-17849 GCA_964605515.1 uncultured Chthoniobacter sp. | reverse complement strand
CACCGTGCTGAACACCGCGCCCGGGGCGATGTTGAGCGTGCTGTTGCCGGCGATGGTCGTGTTCCCGCCAACTGTCATCGTGCCGGTGACGTTGATCGTGGAGTCCGGGTCGCTGAAGTTCCCGAGCACGTTCAGGCGGCCGTTCACGTTCACCGTGCTTTTCGCGACGCTCATGAAGCCGGTCACGGTCAGCACGTTCGGCGTCGGCACCACGAGCGTGCTGTCCGGAACGAAAAGGTTGTTCACGAACGTCTGGAGTTCCTGGAACCCGGCTGCCGTCAGGCCCGAGACGACTGCGCCGGTTGTCGAGTAATCCGCATAGACCGGGACGTCTTTGATGTTGTCGAGGAGGACACCATTGGACGCGGCACTGGTGACGATGATCTGCACGCTGCCCGGGTTGAGCAGGAAGCTCCAATTAAGCTGCACGCTCGGGTCGTTCCAGATCACGGAGAACTGGTTGAGCTTGAAGTTCGTTTTGTTGAAGTTCACCAGCGTGTAGGCTTGGTTCGGCACCAGCCCCTCCGGCGCGAGCGCGAAGATCCCGCCGCCGCCTTCACCGCTCTTGAAGACTCCGGCGACATTGATCACGTCTCCGGCCACCGGCGAGAGGGCGATCGTTCCGCCATTCCATGTGAGGCTGCCGGTGTTGAGCTGGCCGATGGCGCGCAGGGCTCCGCCGTTGATCGTGACCGGGCCGGTGCCCAGAGCGCTGGCATTTTCGGTTTGGAGGACGCCCGTGTTGATCATCGTGCGTCCCGTGTAGGTGTTCTCCGTCGCGATCACCGTCCGGCCCGGGCCACTCTGGTTGACCACCGTGCTGCCGGTAATCTTGGGATCGAACTTGAGGGATGCTTGATTGTGATTGAAGTTCAGGACGGCTGTGCCGCTGCCGCCGTGAACCTCTGCGGCCTGCAACGTGCCGGCCGAACCGGGCGTGATTGGGCTGCCGATGTTGAGCGTGCCCGTGCTGCCGGATTGGGCTCCAAGATTGAGGATGCCTGTGCCGCCCCCGATGTTCACGGTGCCATGTTCTGCGACCTGCAGGGTGCCCGACGAGCCCGTCTGTTCGCCGACCGTGATCGACGACGCGGTAAGGGTCGCGCCACTCGTCACGCTCACGATGTTGTTGTTACCGAGCCGTCCGATGCTCAGCGCGTTCAACGCCCATTGGGATCCCTTGTCCGACACCAGGACGCTGTTCCCGGTCGAGTTCGCGTCGTATCCCAGGAAGGTGTTGCCGGTCACGTTCACAGCCCCGCCGTTGATGATGGTCAGAGTGCTGTAGTTGCCGCTCGAACCGACACGCATTGTGCCCGAGATGTTCCAGGTCGATCCCTCTCCGTCAACGAGGGCGAAGTTGTTTTCCGTCACTCCGTTGGATCCCGTGCCCCCGCCGATGCGCACGTTTTTGCTCGTAACGAGGCCGCCTCTGAGGATGTCCAACTCGTTGCCGGTGCCGCTGCGGCCCACGTAGAGCGTCGCGTTGTTGGTGAACGACGAGCCTTCGCCGGTCACGGTCAGCTTGTTGTTGTTGGCCCCGGCGTTGAAGCCGATCAGCGCGTCCACATTATCCGGCGCGGTCACGCTCACCTTCGCCCCATCCGACACCGTCATCTGGTTTCCCGTGCCGTTGTAGCCCAGGTGGAATGTCACCGAGCTGTTCCACGTCGTTCCGGCCCCGGTGATGAGCACCCTGTTGTTGCCCGACGCCGCGTCAAACCCGATGACCGTCTTGCCGTTGGTCAGCGTTCCGCCGCTGGACACCGTGAGGCTGGCCCCGCCGTTGTTCTTGCCCACATAGAGGGTGTCGCTGGTCACCGACCCGCCGGTGACGCTCAAACTGCCCGTGGCATTGTTGCCGACGGTCAGGTTGCCGGTGGTGCTCCAGGTTGTGCCCTTGGCATTGACGGTTACGGCAGCGCCGCTTCCATCGCCATCGATCGTGCTGTTGCCGCCGGTCAGCACGGTCACACCACCGCTGAGCGCAAGCGTGCCCGCATTGACGTTGGTGTCTCCGGTGACGGTGAGGGTCTTGTTGCCCTGAATACCCGCATTGCTGCTGACCGTGAGGCTCTTGATCGTGGTGTCCACATCGAGGACGGTGCTGGTTTGGTTGCCCGCCCCGGTGGCGGAAAAGGTGACGTCGTCCGAGCTGGTCGGGGTCGCGGTGGTGGCATTCCCGGCGGCGGCGCTGGCCCAGTTCGCTTCGCTCCAGTTCACGCCCGTCTGGCCGAGCCAATGCGTGGCGGGGAGAATGCCCTCGGCAATCTTGACCACTCCGGCAATGTTGAGACCGCTGAGATCCCATTTGAATTTTTTGTCGAGGTTTGAGGTGATGTCGAAGTTTGCGGGGTCCAGGCTGCCTATGGTGCGAAGGATGATTTGGAAGGAGTCTCCGAGCGCTCCGGTGTAGTCCCCGGTTAACTGGAGGCTCAGGGTCACCTTTTCGGCGGCGGTGATCGAAAGAACGCTCAGTTGGTCGAAGGATTTCGGGCCCGCGATCTTGAAGAGGGCGGTGCTTCCACTCTCCAGCGAGAGTTTGGTGTAACCGTTGGTTTGCGATAACGTCCCGATCGAGGTCGCATTCGACCCGGCGGTGATCGTGCCGCCTTTCCTGACGGTAATGTTGCCGCCGACGGTTCCATTGCCGCCGAGGGTCCCGCCATCGAACACGAAGACGTCGCTGGTGGTGGCATTCTGGTTGTCGGGATTGTTGTTGTTGCCGTTGATGTAAAGTGCCCCTGCGTAAATCTTCGTGGGGCCCGTGTAGCTGCTGTCGGCGGCGAGAATCGTCGTGCCGGTGCCGAACTGGTTGACGTTGGCGCGTCCGGTGATCTTAGGAGCGAAGGTGATGGCGTCCGTCTGGTTGAAGTTGATATCGCCGGATCCGGCGCCGACTTTGACCTCGGCGGCTTGAAGCGTGCCTGCGGTGCTGTTTCCGCCAAAGGCGCCGATATTCAATGTTCCGCTGCTGGTATCCTGGGATCCGAGATTAAGTATGCCGGTGCCGCCGCCGACACTTACGCTGCCACCGTTTTTGATCGTCAGCGTCGCAGGGCCGACCTCGCCGACAGTGAGGGTGCCGGTGTTGTTCCACTGTGAGCCCGTCCCGTCCACGGTGACGGTAGCGAGTTCGTCAGCTTGCTGGGCGAGATGACCATTTGCGTTTGTGACGACGCCGCCGTTGGTAATATTCAGCGTGCCATTTCCGCCAGCATCCACGGTGAGATCGTTGGTGAGGGTAAGCTTCGAGCCGGAACCATCCACATTCAGGGTGCCGGTGCTGCCGGAGACAGCGGCGACCCAAGCGCTGGCACCACTGACACCCGCACCGCCGGAGATGTTCAGCGTGGAATTATCCCCGGGGTTCAAAGCGACGTTGATGTCGGACCCGGCGCTGACGACCGTGCCATTTCCGCTGACCGTGAGATTCCCGCTGGATATGACCTGCATGAGGTTTGAAATCGTGAGCGTCTTCCCGCCGGCAATTCCCACAGGGTTGGAGTCGGAGACGATGAGGCTGCCAATCGTCGTGTTCTCTGTCAGGACCGTCGATGTTTGGTTTCCGGCGCCGGTGGCGGAGAATGTCACCGTGCTGTTGCTGGCGGGCGTCGCGGTGGTGGCGTTCCCGGAGGCGTCGCTGGCCCAGTTCGCGCCGGACCACGTGCTTCCCGTCTGGCCGAGCCAGTGGGTGGCGGCGGGATCGCCCAAAGCGATCTTGACGGTTCCGGCGCTGGACAGGCCGCTCAGGTCCCATTTGAACTGGCTGGACAGGTTGGAGGTGAGGTTGAAGTTTGCGGAGCCGAGGTCATAGTAGCCGGAATCGAAAATTTTGAAAGAGGTGCCGGCAGTTACGTTGGTATAGCCCGAGTCGATCTGAAGGCTCAAGGTGATGTTGCCTGTACCAGTGAGACTTGAGGATTTCAGCTGTTCGAAGTTGTCTGCGGCCGCAAAACGGAAGACCGACGAGCTGCCGTCGAGAAGCCACAGGATTTGCGTTGTCGTGAGCGTTCCGAATGAACTTCCGCCGGGACCGCCCGAGATCGTGCCGCCGCTTTGGACCGTGATCGTACCGCCGAGAGTTCCGGAGCCGCGCAAAGTGCCGCCGGAGACGGTAACGCTGCCTGTGGAGGCTGTGTTGTTGCCATTGAGAATGAGCTTACCAGAGGCGACCTTCGTCTCGCCCGTATAGGTATTGTCCTTGTCGAGAATCGTCGTGCCGGTGCCGAACTGGTTGACGTTGGCGCGTCCGGTGATCTTAGGAGCGAAGGTGATGGCGTCCGTCTGGTTGAAGTTGATATCGCCGGATCCGGCGCCGACTTTGACCTCGGCGGCTTGAAGCGTGCCGGCAGTGCTGTTTCCGCCAAAGGCGCCGATGTTCAACGTTCCGCTACTGCTGGATTGGGATCCGAGGTTAAGTGTGCCGGTGCCGCCGCCGACACTTACGCTGCCACCGTTTTTGATCGTCAGCGTTGCGGGGCCTTGCTCGCCGACGGTGAGGGTGCCCGTGTTGTTCCACTGTGAGCCCGGCCCGTCCACGGTGACCGTCGCGAGTTCGTCGGTTTGCTGGGCGAGGTGGCCATCTGCGTTTGTGACGACGCCGCCGTTGGTAATATTGAGCGTGCCATTTCCGCCACGGTCCACGTAGAGCCCGTTGGTGATCGTGAGCTTCGAGCCGGGCCCGTCCACATTCAGGGTGCCGACGGAGTTGAGGGCGCCAGCGACATAGGCATTGGCGGTGGTGACCTCGGCCCCACCGGAGATGTTCAGTGTGGCATTATCCCCAGGGTTGTTAGCGACCGTGACATAGGACCCGACGCTGACAACTGTGCCATTTCCGCTGATCGTGAGATTCCCGCTGGATATGACGCCCATGGAGTTTGAAATCGTTAGCGTCTTCCCGCCGGCAATGCCGACAGGATTGGAGTCGTAGTCTATGAGGTTGGCAATCGTCGTATTCGCTGTCAGGACAGTCGCGCTTTGATTCCCGGCACCGGTGGCTGAGAAGGTGACCGTGCTGTTGCTTGTGGGCGTCGCGGTGGTGGCGTTCCCGGCGGCGTTGCTAGCCCAATTTGCGCCGGACCATGTGCTGTTCGACTGGCCGAGCCAGTGGGTAGCGGGAAGAGCGGCAGGGGTGTCAGGGCTAAAAAAGGCGGTGAGCGTGGTGTTCGCCGTGAGCTGAAAACCAGTCTGGGCGCTGGTAGCGCTACCCGACAGACTGGAGCCCGTAATTCGCCATATTTCGAAAAGGTATCCTGAATTCGGAACAGCGGTGAAAGTCATGAGCGTTCCTCCTTGATATACACCCTGGGAATAGATCGTTGAAATGTGCCCGCCTGTCCCTGCGCCGTAGCTAAGAGTAAAAGGGCCGCTATCAAAGGCGTTTGCAGACGGGGTGGCGAGAAGGAGGCAGGAAGCCAAAAGCGGAAGGCCGAGACCGGAAAGGGAGAAGCGACGGCGCGGCTCATTGTGCGTATGCGGTTGCGTGAAAGGTTTGTGGTTCATGGCCTGAATGGTTTTGGAATTCCGCATGTCGCCCCGGCGGCAGAAACCTCCTTTCAGCAAAGCCTGACGCGGCCACCCAACTCCCGCAGACCCGCACCGACCCCTCGCTTAAAAGTGAGCTCTCCCGACAGAACTTGTGCCAAGGAATCAAAGTATTGACGCAGGTCAATCTTATACTTCATGAAAAATTGAGATCATTTTCTCGTGTGGAGGGGCTTGCTTGGAGCCCGGCATGCGGCTGTTCAGAGGCGTCCCGCCCTGTTCAGCGAGACCAGCGGGGGATTTTATACGCTTGCCTGAAATCCGCTCAAAGCGCCAAGGGCGGCGTAATCGGCTCAGGGATTCTTCACCGTCAGCAGTTGAAAATCGCCATTTTTGTCGCGGTAAAACCCGCGGAGCAGGATGTTTTTTAATCCGTGCAGGGACTTGAGGCGGTCGGTTTCCTTGAGGTCATTGTTTGTCCAGCCTGTCGCGATGATGTTGCCGTTGCGGTCGATGACCTCGTTGGGCGGCTTGGTGAGGGCGTCGTATTTGGCTTTCGGGAGGCGCACGGCGTCGAGGGATTTCGAGTTGTAGAGCGAGATCCACCAGGCGTGCTCCGCGTCGGGGTCGGTGGGGGGAGTGACCTCGAACGTGAGCGTGCCCGCCGTCGCCTTGCCTTTCGTCAGCCCGATATTGTAAAGCGCGGCGACTTCCTCCCGGCTCCCGAGAAAGCCCGCAAAATAGCCGCGCAAAACTTTCTGCAGCTTCACGTCGTTTTTCCGTCTTCCATAAATTCCAAGCTCGACCCCGGCCGGGTGGTTCGGGTCGCCGTAGATGTTGAGCTCGATGTCGCGGTTCACAAGAAACGATATGTAGGGGACGTTCCGGAATGTCCCGACGCTCACCGTCGTGGCCGGGATCTCGACGACCGATTTGATCTGGTCGTGCGTCCGGAGGTCGTTCGCCATCACCCTCCATGATGGCAATGTCCCCTTGCTGATCAGCTCGGTGAAGTAGGTCGCAGTATCCGGCTCGTCGAGCACGCGGACGATCTGGCTCTTAGGGTAGGTGCTCTCCCCGAATTCCTCCTGCATGAGAATCGAATCCGCCGAGTTTTTGACGATGAGCCCGTGGATCGTGCGCCCGTCCTTGAGGACGATGCTGTCCGGCGCATGGAACGAATCGTTCGCGGCGCGGGTTGTCTGGCAAATGATCGCGGCGGCCGCGAAAAGGGCGATGGTCCGAGACTTCATGGTTGAAGTGTGTCCGCGCGACCTATAGATGGCAAGGATGCGTTCCCCGAATTTTGCCATGAAACCCCGGATGCTGTTCACCGCACTTGCCGCCCTGGTCCTGGCCGGGTGTGTCATGGCACCGAAGCCCTACAAAAAGCCCGCGACGCCGGTAAAGCCGGTGCAGACCGGGAAATTCTGGTGGGGCACCTCAACGGCCAGCTTCCAGAACGAAGACCGCGGGGTCGCGCCCGGATCGAAGGATTTCTACAAGACCGACTGGGACGTTTACTCCGAAGAGGGCCATATCCCGCCGCGCGGAGATGATGCCACATTCTCGTGGACGCATTTCGACAAGGATCTCGCCGCGCTGAAAAAACTCGGCGTGAACCACTACCGGTTCGGGATCGAATGGGGACGCGTCGAGCCGAAGCCCGGAGTCTTCAACGAAGCCGCCATCGCACGATACGTGAAGATGGCAAAAGACCTCCGCGCCGCCGGAATCGAGCCGATTGTCACGCTCTGGCATTTCACATTTCCCGACTGGCTGTATGACTCGAAGAACAAGAGAAAATCGAATTTCCTGAACCCCGGCGTAGAGAAAGCCTGGAGCGGCTACGTGACCCGCATGGCGGCGGCGCTCGCCCCCTATGTCCGGGTCTACGTCCCGCAGAACGAGCCGAACGGCGACGTCTACACCAGCTATTTCGCCGGATACTGGCCGCCGGGACTCCTGGCCACTCCGGGATCATTGAAAAAGGCGACCACCGTCTCGGCAGCCATGTTCCGCGATGCAGCGGCGATTGTCCGCAGCAAGCGCCGGGACGCGATCATCATGGGGATTTACTCGATCCCGAACTGGCGGCGCAACTACTTCCAGGACCCGACACGACTCGTCTATAACATGATGATGCACCAGAACTGGGACCACCTCGACAGGGTGGCCGACACGATGGATGTCATCGGCGTGAATTACTATTACTCACAGGACGCGTCGGCCCGGCGGTTCATCGTCCGCCCCCACGGCGAACTCGCTTCGAACTACACGCAAAACGGCTGGGAAATCGACCCCGAAGGCTTCCATGCCGTGCTCACCGACGTTTACAACCGCTACGGCAAGCCGATCGTCGTCACGGAGAACGGGATCGGCACCCAGAGCGAACAGAAAAAGATCCGCTACTTCCGCGAGCACGTGAACCAGATGCGCCGCGCCATGAACGACGGCGTGGACATCCGCGGGTATCTCCCCTGGACCCTCATCGACAACTACGAATGGGCCGAGGGCTATGCCGCCAACTTCGGCCTCACGTATCTGGACAAAAAAAACATGCGGCTTGTCATCCAGCCGTCGGGCGAGTGGTTCCAGAAATTCGTCAAGGCCAACCCTGCGCCGTAACCGGCAGCTAGGGTTTGGCCTTTTTCGAGTGCGCCGAAGGTGCAAAATCCCATAGCCCAGGCCAACGGCCTGGGTTATAATGACCCAACGTCTGCGGCCTGAAAGGCTGCGATCCGAGAGCCCGCATCCGTGCCACAATCTCTATCCAGCCTCCTCACCCATCTGGTCTTCAGCACGAAGAACCGAGAGCATTGGTTGAAAGGAGATGTTGCCTCAGAGATTCATCCCTATCTTGCGGGCGTCCTCAACAATGTCGATTGCCACTCGATCCAAGTTGGAGGCGTCAGCGATCATGTTCATCTCTTCTGTCGGCTGTCCCGGACAAAATCGGTAGCCGAAGTCGTCGAAACCGTGAAAACCAGTTCATCAAAATGGATCAAAACCAAAGGTCGCGAGTTCGCGGGGTTTCATTGGCAGTCCGGTTATGGCGCGTTTTCCGTGAGTCAATCCGACTCGAATGCGGTCATCGCCTACATTCGGAACCAAACTGAACATCACCGGATAGTAACATTTCAAGAGGAATACCGCCGCTTCCTTGATCGCTACCAAATCCCCTATGACGAGCGATATGTCTGGGATTGAGAATCCCGGCCCTACAGGCCGGATACCACACCGACCACAAACCCAGCCCGCTGGGCTGGGCTGTTGAATCAGGCACCGTTGGTGCCAAAAAATGGCCAACCCTGCGCCGTAACCGGCAGCACCGGGCGGCTCGCGCAGCGGTGCGGGTCGCGGCCGAGTGAAAGAAAAGTTTTTTCGAAGGCCGTGGTCGGCCGCTCGACCCCGTCCTCCCAGGGGCATTCTTCCCACCCCCCGGCCAGCAGGGTTTTCATCTCCAAAAAATACGCATGGTCGTCTGTCATCAGGCGCAAAACCCCTCCGCTGCGGAGAACTCGCGCACAGCCGGCAAGGAAGTCCTTGGAGAGAAGCCTGCGCGAAGCGTGCCGCCGCTTCGGCCACGGATCGGGGAAGGACACATGGATGATGGAGACGCTCTCATCCGGAAGCCAGTCGGTGAGCGCGGCGGTCCCCTCCCCCTGAACGGCCAGCGCGTTGGCCAGGCCGCGCCGCCGGATTTTTGCGAGGCATTTTTCAACCCGAGCGGACTGCTTCTCGATCCCGAGGAAATTCACCACGGGATATCTCTCCGCCATCCCCACAAGGAATGCTCCGCGGTGGCATCCAAAGTCCACCTCGAGAGGGGGCGCGCCGGGTTCGAACCAGTTAGCTGGAAGCATCAATGGTTGAGCCGCTTTTCTTCAATGGTGGCGAGGCTGGCGCGGACATCGCGGACCTCCTCGGGCGTAAGGCCCCCGGCCAGCGCGGACTGGTAATGGCTGATCGCCTGCTCCGGAAATCCTCTCTCCGCCCAGGACTGCGCGAGGAAGAGGTGGATGCGGGCGGTCGGAGATTTGTTGGCCTCCGCCAAGTGAAGTAGATGCTCGAGGGTTTTTGTTTCCTCGGAATAGTCGTGCGCACCCCGTGCGGTGCGCGCGTGCAGCAGGAGAACCTCCACGTCGTTGGGATATTGGCTCCTGAGCCTGGACGCGCACTGAAACGACTTTTCGAAAGCGCGGGTCTCCAAGAGGGACAGCGCCAGGAGGTATTCCGCCTCGTAGGCTCCGGGACGCACCTTAGCGGCCGCTGTGGATTGGTTTCGCGCCCGCTCCCAGAGGCTCTGAGATGCGGAGAGGGACGCAGCGCGGAACAGTATTTCGTAATCTTTTCCCTCGAGGTTCAGCGCCTCTTCCATGCTGGTTGTGGCAAGCGTTCGAAAACCCGCGACCTCCAGGTTGAGGGCATATTGGGCCAGGTAGATCGCCCGCGAGCGCTGGTTGCCGAAATCCGGGATCGGAGTGGCAGCAAGGTCGGGCTTCTGACCCCGCAAGAAGATCATGCCCTGATTGTCCACGCGGGCCAGATACCAGTCCGGAGCGTCGAGCAGGTGCCGGATCAATGGCTTCGCCTCATGCACCCGGCCCCCGATTAAAACCGCCGCAAACGGCTTGGCCCGATCCTCCTTCCTCCATTTTTCCGGCGAGCGAACGAGGTCGGCAGCCCGTTGTTCGGTCAGCGAGCGATCAACAAGCTCTGCCGCGAACGGTGCCACACAAGGGCGGGCGGAGGGATTCATAAATACCCGGCCCCGCCCGCTTTTTGCCACCTCCACGAGCGAAAGCGGAGCAAGCAAACGCAGATCCATGATCGGGGGCGAGGATGGGAAGAATGCGCCAAGGATTCCCATCGCCGAAACGCCAAGAAACAGAAGCCACACCAGGACGGCAGCCCAAGTGCGCACCCCCCCCTTGAGCAGGCTTGCTCCCCAAAAGAGAATCAGGAATCCCAGAAACCAGGGAACGGTTCCGAGAACAAGCCTCAATGTTTCCACGAGCCCCCACCCGCCGAACTGGAAGGCCAGCCCGGTCAGGCGGTCCTGCAAGGATGCGGATTCAGAGACAAGTCCGCTTCCAACAGCACGAATGGTTCCCGCGCGATCAAGCAGGCCCGGGAGCGCAGACAAGATGCCGGCTGCCAGGCTTGCAAGGAGAGGCAGCGGATTTTTCAAAATCGAGATGGCGTTTGCGATTCGCACGTGTGGAGAATATGGTCCTTTCATGCCCGCACGTGCAACCGTATTGATTCTTGCCATCATGTCCATTTTCTCGCCGCGTTCCCGCGCCATCGAAGTCGGCTCACCCGCACCGGCGGTCACCGCTCCCGACCAGGATGGAAAAGCCGTGAACTTCAAAGACGTCTATGACAAGGGCATCACGCTCGTCTATTTTTATCCCAAGGCCGGAACTCCGGGCTGCACGGCCCAAGCCTGCTCGCTGCGGGACGCCTTCGCCACGCTCCATGGAGAGAACCTTCAGATTCTCGGAGTCAGCCGCGATACGCCTGAGGCCCAAAAGAAGTTTCAGGAAAAAAACCACATCCCCTTCGAACTCATCGCAGATGCGGACGGCAAGGTGGCCAAGGCATTCGGTGTGCCAAGCATCCTGGGGCTCCCGCTGAGCAGCCGCCAATCATTCATCATCAAAGATGGCAAGGTCGTGTGGGCGGCGCTCAGCGCAAAGACGGCGGAACACGCGTCCGAGGTTCAGACGGCGCTCGATTCCCTGAAATGAAAGGAAACGGCCGGCGGATTCTGTTGGGCATGAGCGGCGGGGTGGACTCCAGCGTTGCGGCATTTTTGTTGCAGCGCGACGGATGGGAGGTGATCGGCGTGACGATGAAGGTCTGGCCGCAGGACTGCATCACCCGCGCGGAGGACAAGTGCTGCGGGCCGTCGGCGATCGCGGATGCTCGCGGAGTCGCACACCGGCTCGGGATCCCACACTATGTGGTGGATGAGGCGGACCAGTTCGAGAAGATCGTCATCAACTATTTCGCCGACGAATACAAAGCCGGCAGGACCCCGAACCCCTGCGTGATGTGCAACGAGCACTTGAAGTTTGGCAACCTCCGCACGAAGGCGCGATCGCTCGGTGCGGACTTCATCGCGACCGGGCACTATGCAATCATCGAGCACCATGGTGAGCGTGCGGTCCTGCGCAAAGGGAGCGATCCGCGAAAGGACCAGTCGTATTTTCTCTTCAGCCTCAATCAGGACCAACTCCTCCATTCGCTGACGCCGCTCGGCGGAATGGAAAAGCCGGAGATCCGCGAAATCGCCCGCGAGATCGGACTCAAGGTCGCCGACAAGGTAGACAGCCAGGAAATCTGCTTTGTTCCCGGTAACGACTACCGGGCGTTCCTGCGCGGACACCTGCGCGGGGAAGAATTTCATAGCGGCGGCATCTATGACACGCAGGGAAATTTTCTTGGCAGCCACGAGGGGGTCGAGATGTTCACTATCGGGCAGCGGAAGGGCCTGCCGGGCGGATCTCCCAAGCCCCGCTACGTCGTGGATATTGATCCCGAGACATCACGGGTGATCGTTGGAAGCGAGGAGGAACTGGTCAGGGATGCGTTCGAAGTGGATCGCGTCACGTGGCATGCCGGGGAACCAGCGGAGCCATTGAGGGGCACCGTCAAGATCCGCTACGCACATCCCGGGACCGAAGCATCGCTGCAGCCGCTCCCCGGCAGCCGGGCAAAGATCGTTCTCGACGAGCCGCAGCGCGCGGTAACTCCTGGGCAGGCGGCCGTCTTTTATGATGGTGACCGAGTGCTCGGCGGCGGATGGATTGTCCGGCAACCTGCTCTAGTCCCCGTATGATCCGGATCGTCCTCAGCACATTTGCGGACGACGACTCGGCGGCGCAGACGATCAGGTCGCTCGTTTCCGAAAATCTGGCCGCCTGCGGGACCATTATTCCCGGCGCGCGATCCATATACCGCTGGAAGGACGTTGTGGAGGAAAACCCGGAAGTGCTCGTGATTTTTAAAATCGCCACGGCCAACGAGGAAAAATTCCTCGGGCGCCTCGCGGAACTCCACCCGTATGACGTGCCGGAAATCGTTTCGATTCCGCCCTCCAAGTGGAACGAGGCCTACGGTCGGTGGGTTGTGGAAAGCCCGGGCGCGTAAGCGATTCGCGATTTGCTCGACGCCAGTAACGTGCTACCTTTTTTCATGGATCTCCTTGTCACATCGGAAGTGCAGTGTCCGCATTGCTGGGAAAAGTTCACCATCGAGGTTGACACCTCCCAGGGCGACTCCGAGACCGTCGAGGATTGCAGCGTATGCTGCATCCCAATGACCCTTCGGATACTCTGCCACTCGGGCCAGGTCACCTCCATCGAAGCCACGCCGTAATCCGGCAATTATAGAAGGGAATGCGAATGCCTGGCAGAAGGCGCGCGTTTTTCTCGTCAAGAGCCGGCTATTTTGAGTAGTTTCACGGACCAGATGACGATTTCGAAGGCCCTGATCACTGCCGCCGGACGCAATCAGCGTCAACTTCCGTTACAAACCATCGTGGACCGAGAGGGCTACCCCCGATCCGTTCTCACACAACTCATCGAGGAGGCGGTCTCAGCCGGGATCGAATCGATCGGCATCGTCATCAGCCCCGGAGACGCTGAGTTGTATCACCGGGCTTCCGGCGACCATGCGAAGAGGCTGACATTTATCGAGCAGGTGAAGCCCGACGGCTACGGGGATGCGATTCATCGAGGACACGAGTTTTTGGGGGACGACCACTTTTTGCTCATGGTCAGCGACCACCTCTACATCAGCGGTGATCCGAAAAAATCTTGTGCGAGGCAGCTGGTGGAGACCGCCGCTGCGGAACGTTGTGCGGTGAGCGCCGTCCAGTCCACGCACGAAAGCAACCTGTCCTCTTTCGGAGCCGTGGGAGGAAGGCTGTTTGACGGGCGAACCGGAATTTATCAGGTCGAGCGCGTGATCGAAAAGCCCACGCCAACGCAGGCGGAGCAGGAGCTGATCGTGCCCGGGCTGCGCATGGCGCATTACCTTTGCTTTTTTGGCATGCATGTCCTCAGCCCGCTCGTGGTGGACATTCTCGGCAACTTGTTGAAGCAAGCCCCTGATCCGAAATCGGTGAGCCTCTCAGCAGCCCTCGAGGCGCTTGATGGCAAGGAACGGCATCTGGCCGTCGAACTGCACGGAAGGAGGTTTGACCTCGACGAGCGCTATGGTTTGCTGACTGCTCAACTGGCTCTGGCATTGGACGGGGAGCAACGCGCCGAGATCCTAGCAAAGATTGTGTCACTGCTGGCCGACATCCACTGATCCATGTCGCGATTCCTTGAAGCCATCGTCTCCCCGGACGCGCACGTCCGCAACACCCCGGTCGAAGATCTCGCGCTCGGACTCGATGCCGGCGACCTCTGGGCAGCGTGCCTGGAAATCGATGCCTTCAGGCGACAATCCGGGAACCTTTACCACCGGGTGCGGGCGTTGTTTTTTTTGTATGCCATCTGCCGATTTTTTCTTCCCCCGCTTCTCGAGGCAAAGGCTGCGGGCTTGATTCCGGCCGGCGTTCACAGCCACCTGCTGGACCGGAGGTTTCCGGAAGCGATTGACGAGTTGCTTGCCGCCACCGATGCGCGTATCCCCGACGACGCGTTGTGCAGCGGCTTGGCCCAGGCGTTTTACCAGCTCGGACTGCAAAACCTTGCCGATCAGGTCCGGCGCAGCGTTCGCTCAGTAAGGGGCAACCAATGGATGTTCCGCTGCGGGCACCCCTCCACGCACCCGCTGCGGATTCATTCGTTTTTGAAGTCCCGTCCCGAGGGGATGCCGTTTCCGATCCTCTACGACCAGACCGCCGTGAGGATGGATCTGTCGCACAGCTCGTGGAGCGATATTTTCTTTCTCGGGATGGACTACCCCGAAGGAGCCCGGGTCTTGAATGTCTCTATTGATCTCGCCCTCGAATCGGGCAACGAAAATCCGACCCCTCCTGTGGCCGGGGCGTTCCGTGTGATCGACGAGCCGGTCATCCGGCTCACGAGCGTGGACCTTGGGGCGACCGCAGATATCACGGATCTGAGCGAAATGTTTCACTTCGCCAAGGACTATCTCGGACTGCTCAAGGCCGCGGTGATCGCATCGGGGATTATCCCGATCGGAATGGAGGGCTCCGGCACGCGCCTGTCGGAACTGCTCGCAAGAGTCGTCGGCCCGGGCCTCGGCTTCGAGCTCGTGAGCACGGTAAACAACATTCCCAAAGGTTCCCGCCTCGCGGTCTCGACGAACCTGCTCGGATCGCTGATTGCCGTTTGCATGCGGGCCACCGGCCAGACCTCCTCGCTCACCGGACCTCTCCAGGAATCCGAACGCCGCATCGTGGCGGCACGCGCGATTCTCGGGGAGTGGCTCGGCGGATCCGGCGGCGGATGGCAGGATTCCGGCGGCGTCTGGCCGGGAATCAAAATCATCTGCGGATGCGAGGCAAAGGAAGGGGATCCGGAGTTTGGCGTCAGCCGCGGACGTCTGTTGCCCGCGCACAGGATTCTTGGCGCCGACGAAGTCAGCCTTGAGACCCGTCAGAAATTGCAGGACAGCCTGGTTCTCGTCCACGGCGGCATGGCCCAGAACGTGGGGCCGATCCTCGAGATGGTGACAGAAAAATACCTCCTGCGATCGGCCCGCGAATGGGTGGCCCGCGCGGACTCGATGCGCATGTTTGATGAAATTCTTGGCGCGCTGAAGGCGGGAGATATCCGCGCGCTGGGGTCCCTGACGACAGAGCACTTTTTCGGGCCGCTCCAGGCGATCATCCCATGGGCCACCACCCTGTTCACCGAGAAGGCCATCGCTGCCGTGAAAGACGAATTCGGCGCGGACTTCTGGGGATTCTGGATGTTGGGCGGGATGTCCGGCGGCGGAATGGGATTTATTTTCCACCCTTCCCGTGCCGCAGAGGCACGCGTCCGCATGCAGCAGATCCTGTCCTCCCTGAAAAAGGAACTCGAACACGCGCTGCCATTCGCGATGGAGCCGGTGGTTTACCGCTTTGCGATCAATGGGAATGGCTCCACGGCCGAGCTGCTCAGCGGCCGCGCCGCCCTGATGCCGCCTGCCTATTATCCGCTGATGATCCCAACACTGCTGCGGGCTGATCCGCGCTCCCTCCCGGCCGCCAGCCGCATCGAAGCCGGGCTCTATGGTGCCACGGCTGCAGTAGATGAAAATCTCCGCAGGACGATCGAGCCGCTCGTCCGCAATCTTCTGCCGCAGGATGACGTGACCGTAACGGGCGATTCCGGTTCGCTGGACGAGTTGCTCGCACAATACGGCTTTGACCCCGAAGCCCACGAGAGGATCCGCTCCGACCTCCGGTCCGGACTCACTGGGCTCTCGCAGAACCGGCTTCCGGCCTCGACCTTGATCGAGGATGTTTCGCCGGACGAGATCTTGAGCAGCGTCCGGGATGCCGGCGACCGCGAGCGGACGGATGGCGAAGCGGCGCTCGCCGCCGGGGAAGTCGCAGTTGTCTCGCTGGCAGCCGGAGCCGGAAGCCGCTGGACCGAGGGAGCCGGAGTAGTCAAAGCGCTGCATCCCTATTGCAAGCTGGCCGGGCACCACCGGAGCTTCGTCGAAACCCACCTGGCAAAATCGCGGATGACCGGCCGCCTGTTCGGGACCTATCCAGCTCACATCTTTACCACCAGCTATCTCACACACGGTCCAATCGAAGACTCCCTAAAAGTCAACGCCAACTTCGGATATCCGGGACCATTGAACCTTTCCTTCGGACGCTCGATCGGGCTCCGCCTGATCCCCATGGTCCGCGATCTCAGGTTTTCGTATGAGGAAATCCGCCACCAGCTCCTCGACGAACGCAAACAGAAGATGCGCGAGAGCATCCAGACCGCCCTGATGAACTGGGCGGCCGCTGCGGGCGAAGGAAGCGACTACCGGGACAATCTGCCCTCCCAATGCCTCCACCCGGTCGGTCATTGGTTCGAGATCCCGAACCTACTCCTCAACGGCACACTCCGCGACCTCCTCCGCTCACGTCCGCAGTTGAAAACTCTGCTCCTCCACAACATCGACACCGCCGGCGTGAATCCCGACCCCGCCATCTTGGGCCTGCACCGCAGGAATGGTGCCGCATTGTCGTTCGAAGTCATCGAACGGCGGATCGACGACCGCGGCGGCGGGCTGGCAAAAACCGGCGGACGCATCCGGCTGGTCGAAGGCCTCGCCCTGCCGCGCGAGGAGGACGAATACGGACTCACCTATTACAACACGCTCACCACATGGATCGAAGTGGACCGCCTGCTGGAACTCTTCGGACTTGGACGCGGCGACCTGGACGACCCGGCGAAAACCGCAGCTGCCGTGAGACATTTCTCCTCCCGTCTCCCCACCTACATCACCCTCAAAGATGTCAAAAAACGCTGGGGCCACGGACACGAGGACGTGTATCCGGTCTCCCAGTTCGAAAAGCTCTGGGGCGACATGACCTCACTATACGACGTCCCCTGCGCCTTCATCGTCGTCCCCCGCCTCCGCGGCCAGCAGCTCAAAGCCCAGGCCCAACTCGACGGCTGGCTCCGCGACGGCTCCGCCGCCTACGTCGAGGCGCTTGGTGAGTGGGAGTAAAATGCTGATTCCCTCATTGACACGGATTATACTATGTATAACATGCCAGTGGTGGATGTTTGCTTTGTCGAGTTGAAAGCCTTCGCCCAGGAAGTGTTGCGGGTGGCAGTGGAAACGATCAAAGCGAAATACAACCGATGAAAACGAAAAAATCTGAAATCACGTTCAATGCTGAAACGCTGCTTGCGCGGGTCGAGGGCTTCGGAGCCGGTCGCGAACGCTCCCGCGAACGCACTGTGAAATTGCCCCCGCCGGTCAAAGCGATTCCCGCGAAGGAAATCCGTGCCATTCGCACAGTGCTCGGCTGCACACAAATCGAGTTTGCGGCCCTGCTCAACGTTCCGAAGGTGACGGCAATCTCCTGGGAGAACGGCACACGGAAACCCAGCGGGGCAGCTCTCCGGCTCCTGGCCGTGGCGAAGCATCACCCGGAGGCGTTGCAGGCGGCGTAGCTTTTAGCCTCCCGATCACGCGTAGGTGCCCGCGTTCCGCTCGGAATAGCTTTCGTAAACGTGCTCGAAGATCGCGGAGCACTTCGTCTGGTAAACCTCGGGCGTGTAGGCGCGAGGGAGGCCGGTATCGAGCACGTCCTCGATGGTCAGCCGGATCTGCGACCGGGCTGCGGCTCTCTGCCGCCAGTCGAGGACGAGGAGTTCCTTCAGTCGCGTCAGGAGTTCGTGGGCGACCTTTTTGATTTCGTTCCGCTC
>CAZSDC010000051.1:0-18056 GCA_964605515.1 uncultured Chthoniobacter sp. | reverse complement strand
GTTGAGCAGGGCGTAGAGAGTGGACGTTTTTCCGCTGCCCGTGGGCCCGGTCACAAGAATGAGCCCCTGATCGCGCCCCATGGCATCGGCGAGCGTCCCCATCTGCCTCGGAGAAAGGTTCAGCTCGCTGAGCTTCCGGACGCCGTCCTGCCGGTCCAGAAACCGGATGGTGATTTTCTGGAGGTCTTTCCGGCAAGGGATGGCGGACACACGACAGTCCACCCGCCGCTTTCCGAGCGTAAGCGAAAACCTTCCGTCCTGCGCGTCCTGGCGGCGCTGGCTCATGTTGGAATAGTTCTTGATGAGGCTGACAAAGCGGACGAGCTGCTCCTCCGGGCAGGAATGGATGACCTTCAACTCGCCGTCAATCCGGGCGCGAAAGCGCGCAGTGTTGAAATATTTCTCCACATGGAGATCGCTCGCGCGGCCGGTGATCGCGCGGTAGAGCACCCAGTGGACGACCTGTTCCGGCGTGGCATTGATGCTCGAGGGGTTGATGCGCTGGATCTCCTGCACGTCGATATCGACGATGTTCGCGACATCCGAATACGTGAGTTCCTGGTCCTCGGCGGCTGCACTTGTCGCCACGGAGCGGCTCCGGTCCCGGTTGATCGCGGCGAGGATCGCCTCCTTCTCCGCAAGGATCGTCCTGAAAACCATCGCGTCATTCCCGCCTGAGAGCCACTCGTCCTCAAATGCGAAGTTTTCCTTTTCCGCCGAGAGCAGGAAGACGGTTTTGACCCCGCAATACATCGGATAGACCGCGTGCTTTTCCAGGAGCGATTCCGGGAAGAGGTTTTGCGGAGGCGCATGCTCGGCGTTGAAGCAGGCATCGCCTGTTGAGAGGTAACGCAGAGCAATCCCGTAGTGGCTGGGCAGCGACTTGACGGAGCTCAAACCTTCAACGGTGACCCCTGCAAGATTGCCCTTCGCGCGCTCGAGCTTGGAACGGATGTCGCTCTCCAGCGGATACTCCTGCAAAAGCCAGGTCGCGATCGATTCCGGCAGACCGTCCTTGGGCAGCGGGCTTGAGAAAGCCAGAGGTGGCTTGGCTTCCAGCGGCTGAATCTCAAGGCGGCCCATGAAATCCCTTCGAAGGATCTCATACTTGGATTGGGGAATCAGAACCGGAATGATCAGCTCGACCGGAATCTCCCAGAGCAGCGTGCAGGACGGATTGGAATGGGCGCAGAGAATGAGCGGGCCAAGCGTGCCGAACGGAATCCAGGGCTCGGATTCGGGATCGCTTGGTTGCGGGGCGAGCCGACGAAAAGCATTCTCCGCCCGGGTCGAGCAGTTCGCCCGGACCGGGTTGAAAGGCAGTATTCCAAAGTTTCTTGCAAGCCACTCGAGCGCTTCATCCTGTGGAACTCCGTTGATATGTGCGAGGTGCTGATGAAGATCCGCCTCGTCGTCCGGGGCAGATCCGAATTCGATGCCGCCCTCCTTGAGAACGGTGCAGAGTTCCTGCCAGGCTTCCGGCGTCATGGTGTGGGAGGAACCGGGGTGTTGGTGGGACTTGCTTGAACGGAACTGCCGTTGATTTTCATCAGGTCCAATCCTGTGCCATTGGTGCCCGGAACGACAATGCCAAACATTCGTCCATTCCAGACAGCGCGATAGGTGTTCGTATCGCTGGTGGCCACAAACGTCGCGGTGGAGGGAAGGTAGGGCGAACCGCTCGCAGGGTTCGTGGCCGCACGGTATCGGAGCGAATCAAAGATTTTCTGCTCGTCGTCGCTTCCGGGCGAGGTGGCCAGGACGAGCTGCCAGTTGGCTTCATTGAAGGCAATCACGGACGCGTTGAGATAGTTGAGATTCCTCTTCGCCGTCCCATAGTTCGAGGCTGAGACGACGCGTGAGATGCTCGGAACGGCGACAGCGGCAACAATCGCGAGGAACGCGATCACGACCAGAACTTCAGTCAGGGACATGCCGCCGACCGCCCGACCAGACCGCCTCCCCTGCCAGATGGGCCATTGTGTGTGCTCCATGCTCGCGATGACGTCAGTAGGCAATAGTTGTGCCGGATGGACCGGTGACGATCACCTTGGTTGTGAGGGGACTAATTGTGGACGGCAGAGTGTTGGTGTATCCGCTCGGGGTGTAAAGGGTGCGGTTGGTTTCTGAAAAGGCAATATACTGTCTGATAAGGAGGTAGCGGGCATCGTCGTTGCCGGCTGCAGCCCAGTTGCTCTGGGCGGTGTTTGTTCCGACGGCCTGCACATAGGCGGCCATCGCCATGTTCAATGTCTCCGCGCGGGCCCGTGCCAGGTTTTCTTCGCCGTCCTGCTTCACCCGCACGATGTTGGGAACGGCGAGGAAGGTGATGATGCCGATAATGGTGATGGCCGCGAGCACTTCGACCAGAGAGAACCCCGGGAGCGGTCTTGCGGCGGGCTGGCGTATTGAGAGGGGTTCCATAAGCTTCTTTTCCAAGTTCAGCGGGCCGGTGTCATGCATCAGTTCGTATACCACCCCACGATAGGATAGTTGGATGTTCCCCAAGCGGAAAACTGAAGGTAGATGCCGGCTTTCGTCATCGCCTCGCTCTTGATCTGGCTCGATGTCGAATAGTTGGTCAGGTGGCTGTAGGTTTCCGGGTGGAGGTAGTTGGTGAGAAGAGAGAGTTTGCTCAGAGCCGTGCTGGCGGAGGCGTAGGCTGTCCGCGCGCCTTGGAGCGTGTTCGTCCCGCTCGAGTTCGCGGCCACCCAAGCATTCAGGGCATCCTGCAAAGTGATCTGCTGCTGCCGTGCCACCACGTTGCGCGTATCCTGCGCGGCGTTTGTAACCGTGGTGATGATCAACGTGCTCAGGATTCCAATGATCGCAATAACAAGAAGCAGTTCGATCAAAGTAAACCCGCGGCCCCCTTCTGCAGGAACTGTCCCTCGAACAGGTTCACCGCATCGGCGATCACAGTGCTTCATGTCTGAATCTACCACGCTTTCCGCGAATTGCTCAAAGGAAAATCTCAGCTCCTCGTAATCTGCAAGCCGGTTTGGGAAACAGAGAAATCCACAAACCGGGCGCGCGGGTTCGGAGGAAACGCGTTGAGTTGTTGACGCATCCGGTTGCCCGCATCCTCATCCTTGGCGAGGAGAAGCATGTATCCTCCGCCGCCCGCGCCCAAGAGTTTGACGGCAGCCGTCCATTCGCGCACCGAGTCGATAATAGAGGAGACCTCGGGAGGGTTGGTTCCCTTGTCGAGAGCCTGGTTCAGGTCCCAGCTTCGTTCCACGACACGGCAGAGCGAGGACCAGGATTCGCGCTGGATCGACTGGTAGGCGGAACTCGCGTGGTCGCGGATCGCAAAAAGTTTTTCCGTGTGCGAATGGCTGTTGAGGAGCATGCCGCGCACGATTTCCTGGAGGATGGTTTTCGCCATGCGGGTAATCCCCGTATAGTAGAGGAGAGCCATGCGGTTTGCGGTCTGAGGGCCGAGGAGTTTCTCGGGAAGCCAGCGGACGAGGGGTTTTTGATCGAGCCCGGGAGAGGTTTCGATAAACTTGATTCCGTGGTAAATGCCGCCGGCTTGGTCCTGCCAGCCACCACCGGAGGTGAGCATTTGCTCAAGAGCCAGGGTCCGGCGGCAGAGATCCTCATGGTCCCAGGCGAAGCCACCGGTTGCGCCAAGCGCGGCAAGAAGCGTGGCGGCGAGCACGCTGCTCGTGCCTAGCCCCGAGCCTTTTGGCGTCGCAGCAAGTAGGGAAACCTCGATTCCGCCACCAAAAATATCCAGCAGATGGGAGAGGGTCTTGGGAGAGTTTTTGTGAAACCGGGGGTGGAACCCCGCGATGCAGAAGGCGGCTTTTGCAAGGGAAAATTCTTCACCGATATGCGAATGGTTTTCCAGATCCTCAAACGAGCGGATCACGGTCTGCGCCCCGAGATCGATCGAGCGGATGACGATATGGCGGTCCCGGCATGTGCGCACAAAGACCTGCACCGGGGCTTGTCCGTTGAGGTCCACGGCCAGGTTGACGACCGCCCCGCCATGCTTCAAGCAGAAGGGGGGCGTGTCGCTCCATCCGCCGGCAAGGTCGAGCCGAACGGGAGATCTCGCCCAGAGAATCTGGTCCTCGATCAGTGAGTTGCGGGGCTCGACTTTTTCACAGAGCCCGACGATACGTTCGGCAAGAATCGAAAACGCATTTTTCTCGGACACGGATCCGTCCCTGCCCCTCGAGCGGATGACAGCGGCGGTGAAGGACTGCTCATGCACGGCGTTCAGAATACTGCCTGCCGAGGGGTTGGGCACAGGGTCGGGGTGCGGGCCGGCGGCGTAGATATCAGCCGCATTTTCCAGATCGATCCGGAAGAAAGGATTGCTGTTCCTGTGTTCCCAGAAGTTTCCGGCGGCCCGTGAGGCAAGCTTGTTCCTCTGCTGGAACAGGCGTCCGAGGTGGATTTGTTCGCCAAGCTCCCTCGCGCTAAACCTCGGGGCTGCGAGCCACTGATCGCGCTCCTTTTCCGACTTGGAGCCGTTGAGAAGCCACGCGATCCACGGCGAGTCCGGGTTTTCGACCACCGCAAAAAGGCGGGCTTCCTGGATGTCAGTCCCGGGGTCGAGCCCGGCATCCTCGAAGTGGATTCCCCGTTGCACAAACCACTCCGTGGCCGGGACGCCCATCCAAACCGCTGACCCGAGCGGACCGGAGAAAGGATCATCGAACCCGTAGTTGCGAATCGCAAACCCGCGCTCGCCCACAGGCACGCAATCCACACACTGGCCGGGTGACAACGAAAAGACCCAGTCTCCGGGAGGAAGTCCCGTGACCGCATTCTCCTGACTGGGCAGGAATCCGTCCGGGAGCGAACTGTTCTCGATCCAAAGCTGGCGGTGTTCCGAAGATCTTCGGGAAAATGCAAAGTCAGAATTCAGCACATACATGTCCGGGTGGGTTTTTCGCAAGAAGTCGTTCTGGTCCGACCCGCCGGGCATGCGGTTCTGGAGGGCGGAAAGCGATTCGATCATCTGGCGGGTTGTCCCGAAGTGGTAGAACTCGGCACCTGCGAGGGGAACGACTGCTGCACGCAGGGCGCTGATTTCCGGATCCGGCTCGGCGGGATCGGTGCCGAGCGAGGGTCCGAGCCCGGCATAGAGTTCATAGGCGTATGCGTGACCATTCTGAAACTTGGATCCTGTCCAGCCGCAACGGTTCATCAGTACTCGGATTGCCCGCCGACTCAGCAGCCAGAGACCGGTGTCCACGAAATACGCGTGGCCGCCTGCGAGCTCCCGCACTTTCCCAGGGGACGGCTTTTGGAGAAAAAACGCGATCTCTTCGGGAGACTCGCGGGGGGAGAAAAAGACGCCGAAGTCGGAGGCGGTTTCCGGGCTCACCATCATTCCGAACCCCACGATATCCGCCTCGGGGATCACAGGAAGCAAGTCCGGAAACTTGAGGAACACATCCCCGCTCGCGATAAGGACTCTGGAAGAGTCCGGGGCATTGCTCAAGATGCGTGTATAATCATCGGCCTGGAGGTCCAGCAATGTCTGGTCAAGCCGCTGGCCATACGACCATCGCATCAAAGGTACCGGCATCAAAACCTTTCCCGTGGCCGCGTAGGCGGGAAGCCGCCTGCTTTGACCACCAGCCAGGATCGCAAGCCGTTTCGCGCCGTTCAGCCACGCGTCAAAATCCCCGCCTTCTCCACCCCAGGCACCTGCCAGCAGTTCCGCGACGCCTCCGCCCGAGCCGAGTTTCATCCCTGCCGGATCGCACGAGGCATACCATGGGTGGGAGGAATTCGGAAATATGGCGTGAAAAGCCGCGGCCATTGCCGGGGGAAGGGAAAGAAGGTGTTGGATGGTCTCAGGCACCCGGGGAGTGTCTGCTTTCCGACCGAAAATGTCAGCACCGGAGTTCGCGATATCCTCACCGGGCCAGAATCTCTGAGAGAATCCCGAGATTTGAATTGAACTGCGGCGGATTCCGTGGCTTGTATCGGAGCCTACGCATATATGAAACCATCTTCTATGATCGTCGTCGGCTGTGCTGTTGCGGTTGCACTGGCAGCGTGCCAGCAGGACGAGCAAGGGGCTTCGCCCAAGGGGCGCAACCGGTTCGGCTACCGCGGCACGGCTGAGGATCCGAACACCACAAAGTTCGCGACACCGACACCGACACCGGATGCCTACACGCAGCCGACACCTCCCGCAGAGGACACCCCAAAGGTTACAGGTCCGTCGCCAACACCTGCCCCGACGAATGCAAGTCCGACACGCGAGATGGCCTATGGAACTCCGGTTCCCGGAAAGCCCGGTTTTGTAACGAGCCCCCATATGCCATACGCTGGATATGTGGACGTGCGCGGGTTTCCTCCCGGCACCGAAGTGAAATGCCCTTACTCGGGTAAGATCTTTCTGGTGCCCTGAGCCGGTCCATTGCGATTCTTGGCCCCGGCTTGATCGGGGGATCGCTTGCGATGGCATTGCAACGCGGCTCATCCCCATGGGAGGTTTCGCTGTGGACGCGTCGTGAGGAGTCGCTTACCGCCGTCTCGGCCATACTGCCGGGGTGCCGGGTCTCATGCGACCTGAGGGAATCTGTCGAAGGCGCTGAACTTGTGGTGATCTGCACCACACCGCTTGCAATTGAGAATTCAGGGCCCGCACTGGCGGAGATCCTCCCCGCATCAACCCGGATTACGGATGCAGGCAGCGTCAAGGCCAGGATCGTTGCCGCACTGGAGAAGTCTTTAGGGGGTCGGTTCATCGGGGCGCACCCTATGGCAGGGTCCGAGCAGAGCGGAATCTCCTCGGCCCGTGCGGATCTCTTCGACGGGGCTGCCTGCATCGTTACGCGAACCCCCGGTTCGGACCCTCGGGCACTGGAAACAATCCGGAACCTTTGGAAAGAGGCGGGGTGTCGGCTGTTCGAGATGTCGCCTGCAGCACATGACATAGCAGTGGCACGCATCAGCCATCTTCCCCACGCAGTAGCGGCTGCGCTCGTGCAAGCCGCCATTGAAAAGAATCCGGAATTCGGAGCCCTTGCAGGGAACGGCTATCGCGACTCGACGCGTATAGCGATCGGTCCCGAAAAGCTTTGGAGAGAGATTTTTCTGGATAACCGGGAGGAAGTTTTGTCCGCCATCTCCGACTTGCAAGTTCATGTCGGGGAGTTGAAGAATGCTCTCTCGCGGGGGGACGGAGACGCATTGGAATCCATTCTCCGCACAGCCAGAATCCTGCGAGCCCAAGAGAACGAATGAAGCCCGCCACAAAGAATTCCCTCAAAGTCCGTCGCGCCCCCGCGATTGAAACGGAACTGACCGTACCTGGTGACAAAAGCATCTCTCATCGTGCAATCCTCCTTTCCGCGATATCCAACGGACGCTGCACGATCACCAACTTTCTCGAAGGAGAAGACTGCCGCAGCACGGCGAAGGCCATGGCGCAGCTGGGGGTCGTGATCGAAATGCCCGAGCCGGGGACGGTCATCGTCGAGGGCAATCACGGCCGATTTCAAGCTCCCTCCGGAGACATTGACTGCGGGAACTCCGGCACAACGATGCGCCTGATGTCCGGGCTACTTGCCGCACAGGCATTCCGATGCCGGTTGACCGGCGATCCTTCGTTGTCAAAGCGTCCGATGCGCCGCGTGATTTTCCCGCTCCAAGAGATGGGCGCACAGCTTTCTGCCGAGGGCGTCAAACAATGTCCCCCGCTCGTCGTCGAAGGAGGCCCGCTGACAGGAATCACCTACCGCCTTCCCGTCGCAAGCGCCCAGGTGAAAAGCGCCATCCTCCTCGCCGGGCTGTTCGCCAAAGGTCAGACAACGGTCATCGAGTCCGCCCGATCGCGCGACCATACGGAGCGGATGTTTGAGTATTTTTTGATCAAGTTCCAACGCGAGGATAGTTGGGAGGGAGATTCGCTGGCACATCGCAAACTCCAGGAATCACGCGTCACCGTCGAAGGCGGGCAGATCCCGGAATCCCGTGATTTTCATGTGCCCGGGGACATTTCCAGCGCGGCATTCTGGCTCGTCGCCGCAGCCGCCCGGCCGGGCTCGCAGCTGATCGTGAAAGATGTGGGCCTCAACCCCACCCGCACCGGCATCCTGGATGTTTTGATCCGCATGGGGGCCCGCATTCGCGAGGTCGTCGAAAGCTCTGCGAACGGAGAGCCATCGGGCACGATCGATATCAAAGGCCGGAAACTCCGCGCGACGGAAATCCGAGGGCCGGAAATCCCGAATGTCATTGATGAAATCCCGATCATTGCCGTGGCGGCTGCTCTGGCGGAAGGAACAACGATCATTCGCGACGCGTCCGAACTGCGGGTGAAGGAGACCGACAGGATCGCTGCCGTCGCCACGAACTTGCGAGCCATGGGAGTCGAGGTCGAAGAGTTCCCCGACGGGATGGCGATCGCCGGCGGGAAGCCGCTCAAGGGTGCAAAGCTCCAGAGCTTCGGCGACCACCGGATTGCGATGGCCTTTGCGGTTGCCGGACTGTTCGCCACCGGGGAAACCATCATCGAGGACACTGCCTGCGTTCAGACCTCGTATCCGGGATTTGAGGAGACGCTCCGGCTCATCCAAAAGGGAAAAGGAATCGGACGGCGGACACCAGTGATAACATCCCTCGATTCCAAATCCCGGAAAAAGAAGGAACCGAGATTATGAGCGTGATCGCCATTGACGGACCCGCCGCCTCAGGCAAAAGCAGCGTCTCCCAGCGGCTGGCAAAACGGCTTGGCTTTGCCTATGTGAACTCGGGCAGCATCTATCGCGCGGTCACATGGGAAGTGCTCCGGCAGGGCGCGGCAACCACATCTGCGGAGGAGATTGCGAACGCGTTGTCCGGCTCGGAAATCACGTGTGGCATCGGCGGGGACGGAGATTCCTTCATCCGCATCAACGGAAGGATCCCCGTAGAGGCGCTGCGCGACGCCAACGTGAATCTGCATGTTTCCTTGGTCGCCTCGGTTCCGGCAGTCCGCGATCTCGTTTCCGCCCGACTCCGGGAGCTGGCAGGCGACCGCGACGTGGTCATGGAAGGCCGCGACATCGGCTCGGCGGTATTTCCCGAAACCCCGTTCAAATTCTACCTCGATGCCTCGCCCGAAATCCGCCGTAAACGCCGCTCGGCGGAGGGGCAGGCTGACGAAATCGAAGCCCGCGACAAAATGGATTCCTCGAGAAAAGCCGCGCCTCTCATGATCACCGGCGACGCCAGCGTCATCGACACGTCGCACCTCACGCTCGACAGCGTCGTGGAAGCGATCCTCGACATCCTCCGGCCGCTCGGGATCACGCCACGATGACGATCACCTACAGTATTTTTTACAATCTGGCCAAGCTCCTGGCGCGCGTGTTCTTCCGTATGCGTGTCGTGCATCCCGAACGCATGATCGAGAGAGGCCCGCTCATTCTGGCCGTGAACCACGCGAGCTTTTTTGATCCCCCTCTCGCCGGCATCTGCAGCAGGCGGGGAGTCTATTACCTCGCCCGCAAGAGCCTTCTCAAATGGCCGTTCTTCGGCCCGCTCTTTCCCGCCATGAATGTCATCCCGGTCGAGCGCGACGGCAACGACATATCCGCTCTGCGCGAGGTCATCAAAAAGATCAGGGAGGGCAATGGCGTGGTGCTTTTCCCCGAGGGCACGCGCTCTAAGGACGGGAACATCCAGCCCGCGCGGGCGGGCATCGGCTTCGTCATCGCAAAGACCGGGGCACCCGTCCTCCCGATGCGAATCTTCGGTGCCTATGACGCCTTCCCGAAAAACAGCAAGCGCCTCCACTTCGCGCGGATTACCGTCGTCATCGGCGAACCGCTTTTTTTCTCTCCGGACGACCTCGACTCCGCGACGCGCGAAACCTACCAGACGCTGAGCGACCGCGTCATGGAAGCGATCGCTGCGCTCCGGATCGAATAAGGGCCGGTGAAAACAACGATCAATATGACGAGCTGCTTCCATCGGTGAAGCGGATATTGTCCCGTTAGACGCGGATTTGATATTTTCCTCATGCTCACCGTCGCCACATTCAGCAAACCGGAAGAAGCCCACATGCTCCGGCTGCGCCTTGAAGCCGGTGGTGTGCCTGCATACATTCAGGATGAGAACATGGTTCAGACGGACTGGCTGTATTCAAACGCGCTTGGCGGGGTTCGGGTTCAAATCGATGAGGAGGACGCGGATCGGGCAAAAGAAATACTCCAGGACCCCGGCATCGAATCCGAACCGGTGGGGATGCCAGCCTGCCCCAAATGCTCTTCCACAAACACGGCACCGGATGAGCTTCCCAGAAGAATATCTTTTCTTTCGTTGATGCTCGCCGGGATCCCCTTCCTGTTCTCCAAGACCCGATGGAGATGCGCCCATTGCAGGCATGCCTGGAATGAGCGGAACAAAGAAAATGAATCGGCTTCGGTATGAGAATTCAAAAATCCGCTTCGATGGCAGCAGGAGAAAAATCGTTGCCTAATAATTTCTGTCGCTTCCTTGAAAAATATCCGTGTCGTATATCATGACAACAGCCGGACTGGAGGCGATTGCGGCGGCTGCGGGATTTGATGCCGTGGGGGTCGCCCCGGCGGTCAGGGCTCCGCACGCCGACGCATTTCACGGTTGGCTGGAAAAGGGATTCCAGGCGTCGATGGATTGGATGGCCCGCGAACCTGAGCGGCGGTGTAGTCCAGAGTCGGTCCTTCCCGGTGCGCGCTCGGTGATCGCGCTAGCGATGAACTATTACGTTCCCGAGCCGGCACCACCGGAGGATGGCGCTGCACGGGGGCGGATCGCCCGCTACGCCCGCGGACGCGATTATCACAATTTGATTCCCAAACGCCTGAAAATGTTCGACGAGGCATTGGCGGCGGAGGGTGGAAGTCAACGGTGCTTCGTAGATTCCGGCCCGCTCTTGGAGCGCGATTTTGCGGTGCTTGCGGGGATTGCCTGGCATGGCAAGAGCACGCTTGCCCTGCATCCCAAACTCGGTACGTGGTTCTTTCTGGCTGCCGTAATCACAACGCTAGAGATCGAAGCGGGGATGCCGATGCGGGCGCATTGCGGTAAATGCACCTCGTGCATAGACGCCTGCCCGACATCGGCCATCGCGGCCCCTCATCTGGTCGATGCGCGGAGGTGCATTTCCTACTGGACCATCGAGCACGATGGCCCGCTGCCGGACTGGATCCGCCCGCTCCTCGGCAACCGGATTTTCGGCTGCGACGATTGTTTGGAAGCCTGTCCATGGAACCGCTTTGCCGCGGCTTCGCACGAGGCATCATTTTTAGTCCGTCCAGCGTCCCAATGGCCGTTACGGGATTATCTTGCGCTCGACGAGGCAGGGTTTCGAAAGCTCTTCGAGGGTTCGCCGATCCGTCGTGCTGGCAGGCAGGGCTTTCTTCGAAACGTGTGCACGGCGCTGGGAAACGTCGGAACGGCCCAAGACCTCCCCGCCCTGGAAAGAAGTCGCAACGATACTGACCCCGTCGTTGCGGAGCATGCCTCCTGGGCTCTGGAGAGACTTACAAGAGAATCTTGATTTTCTTCCGGATATCCTGCATTCCATAGCAATGAGCAAATTTTCATTTCACTTCGCACTTGTCGTTGCCCTGGGCCTCAGCCTGTCTGCCTGCATGAAAAAGAAGAGCGATCTCTATGCCGGTGTGGACGGTGATTTCGTCACGGGCACTCCGCTCGGAGACCGTGTCGAGGGGGCGAACTTCTTTGGGTCAAGCGTCAACCGGGGGAAATACCCTCCCGTGCAATTCGCTTACGACAGCTATGAGGTCTCAGGCGGCGAGCAGTCGAAAATCCAGCAGGTGGCTGCCGGGATGAAAGCGTCCCGTGGCAACCTGATCGTCGCCGGATTCACAGACGATCGCGGGACGGATGAGTATAACCGGGGGCTTGGCGAACGACGCGCACAGTCAGTCCGGCAAGCCCTGATCAAAGACGGAGTTCCTGCCGGAAAAATCCAGACTGTGAGCTTCGGCAAGGAAATGCCGGCAGACCCGGGAAGCGGGGATGCCGCCTGGGCCAAAAACCGCCGCGCCGAATTCGGCGTCGTGAAATAGCGCGCCGTGCGCGTTCCGCTGCTTGATTTGACGCGCCAGCACACGCTGGTTAAGGAGGATGTTTCCGCCCGCGTGGCGCGACTGTTCGAGTCACAACAGTTCATCCTCGGCCCAGCGGTTGAGGAGTTTGAATCGGCATTCCGCGACTTGGTCGGCGGTGGAGCGGCTGTCGGGATGTCTTCAGGCACAGACGCCCAACTCGCGATTCTTATGGCCCTTCGAATCGGGCCCGGCGATGCGGTCATCACAACGCCATACACGTTTTTTGCCACAGCGGGATGTATCCACCGGACCGGCGCCGAGCCGGTGTTTGTGGATGTCGAGAACGACACCCTCAACCTCGATCCCGCCAGGCTGGAGGAATTCCTGCAAACCCGCTGCACGACGGACTCCGAGGGCCGCCGCATCACGTCGCGCGGAAACACCGTCCGCGCGGTCATCCCAATCCACCTTTTTGGAACCTGCTGCAAAATGGATGAGATCCTTGCAGTCGCCGGGCGCTACCGCTTGTCAGTAATCGAAGATGCGGCCCAGGCGGTCGGAGCGGAATACCGGGGCGTATCGGGCGTTCAAAAAGCCGGCGCGATCGCGGAGGCATCGTATTTCAGCTTTTTCCCGACAAAAAACCTGGGGGGAGCCGGCGACGGAGGAATGGCGGTTTGCCGCGACGAGCAGCTGGCTTCGAAGCTCCGGCTCATGCGAAATCACGGGATGGAGCAGCGGTATTTTCACCGCGAGGTGGGCGGCAATTTTCGCCTCGACGCGCTCCAGGCGGCAGTCATCCACGCAAAGCTCCCCTACCTAGGAGGCTGGAACGCCGCACGCCGCCGCAATGCGGGCTTGTATCGCGAGGCCTTTGAAGCCAATGGGCTCGGAGAATTTATTATCCCCCCGCTGCCGCCGTTGACGGAATCGGAGCACATCTACCACCAATACGTGATCCGTGCCCGCGATCGCGACGCCCTCATGGCCCACCTCCAGGCTGCGGAGATAGGCTGCGCGATCTACTATCCGGTTCCACTCCACCTCCAGGAATGCTTCGCGTATCTTGGCCACCAATCAGGTGAATTCCCAATTTCGGAATCCGCTTCCCGAGAGTCATTGGCACTCCCGATTTTCCCCGAGCTCCGTCCGGAGGAAATCGAAGCGGTCGCCGGAGCGATCGCTGATTTCTACCGGAGATAGTCCCGTAGTTCACCGCAGCTCGATGTGAACCGCACGCGCAGCAGTGTCCGCATCCGTATCGGATGAGGCATGGATCCAAAGGAGTGGCTCGCCTTTTGAGATGGGCTCACCGATTTTTCGGATGCCCGAGAAGCCGACGGCAGGGTTGATGGAATCGTCCGCCCTGTGGCGACCAGCCCCCAGCTGCACGGCTGCCAGACCAATCCGGCCAGCATCCATTTTTACGATTACGCCATCCGCGGAAGCCAGGAATGGACGGACGACCGGAGCCGGGTGGAAGCGATCCCAACTTTCCAAGGCGCGCGGGTCACCGCCCTGGGCTTCGACCAGCGCCAGAAATTTCCGCCATGCCGACCCATCGTGAAGGCGTCTGGCGAGAACATCCTTTGGCGAATCTGAGACCGCAGCAGCGAGGTCGAGCGTGATCGCAACCAGGTCATCCGGGCCGTTACCCTGAAGAGTTTCGACAGCCTCGTGCACTTCGAGAGCATTGCCGACACAGCGCCCGAGCGGCTCATCCATCGGCGAGAGGAGAAATGACGTCCGGACCCCGTTCCCCTCGCCCGCTGCGGCGAGCCCGGCTGCCAGCAACTCCGCGTCCTCACGGGTTTTCATGAAAGCCCCGCTCCCGAATTTCACATCGAGCACAAGCCGGTCGAGCGACTCGGCGAGCTTCTTCGACATGATGCTGGCAATAATGAGCGGGCGGGACGGCACCGTGGCCGTCACATCGCGCAGTGCATACAGACGCTTGTCCACCGGACAAAAATCCTCCGTCTGGCCAGCCATGAAGACCCCGATCTTTTCGATCTGGCGCAGGCAGGCGGCCTCGTCGAGACGGACATTAAAGCCGGGAATACTTTCGAGCTTATCGAGCGTCCCACCAGTGATCCCGAGCCCGCGTCCCGAAACCATCGGAACCCACAGGCTGTCGCATGCAAGAAGCGGAGCGAGAACGAGGGAAACCTTGTCGCCAATGCCCCCGGTGGAATGCTTGTCCACCTTGGGAGGGGAACCTTTCGGCCACCTGAATACACGTCCGCTATCGCGCATTGCAGCCGTGAGAGCGGCAGTCTCGCCATCGGACATTCCGGAAAAATAGACCGCCATCGCAAACGCGCTCATCTGGTAGTCCGGCACCCCGCCCGATGAATACGCCGCAATCAGCCCTGCAATCTCCGCATCCTCAAGCCTGCACCCATCGCGCTTTTTTTCAATGAGGGACGGGGTATGCATGGTTGGGGGAATGTGCTCTTTGTTGGGGCCGGAATCTCTGCTCGCGACGGCGTGTCAGAACTGCTCCGCTCGTTATTAGTCCCACCAGTGGGCGGGATCAAGCGGGATTCGGGATTGCCGGTGCCCCGCCGGTCTGATTGTTTCTCCGGACACCCATGAACACCAAGCGACTCACATTTTTTCTCCGGCTTTCGAGCACGGTGGGTTTGTGGATGTTAATGCTGGCCACGATATTTTCGGGATACGATTTTGGATTTTTCTGCCTGCTGGCCTTTATGGCTCTCGTGGCGCTTTGGGAATACTACCGCATGCTCGAGGCGGACGGGATCGGGGTTTTCACGCTGACCGGGCTGATCTGCGCGGTCGTTCTGCTGGGTGGCGGCTTTTTGCTGATGAAGGAACAGGGGCCGGAAAACGCCTACGACTTCGAGCTGGTCGTGCTCGTCCTCTTCCTGATCGTCACGTTCGCTCGGCAGATGTTCCGGGGTGCGTCCGGGGATCCGCTTCGGGCGATGAGCTACACGGTCTTCGGGCTGCTCTATATTCCGTGGCTGTTCAGCTTCATAACGAAGATCATCTACCTGACCCCGCGCGTGGCGGACGGGTCGACCACTGGACAATACTATGTGCTGTTTCTGGTGATGGTGACGAAGTTCAGCGACATGGGGGCTTATGTGTTCGGGAGCCTCTTCGGCAAGCACCCGTTTGCCCCGCACATCAGCCCTCACAAAACGTGGGAGGGCTTTGTAGGAGCCCTGGTGACATCGCTGCTCGCCGCAACCTGGCTCTATGCGCTGATGCCGGAAAAGCTTTCAGCATTCCGCTTCGATGATGTCGTCGTGCTGGGGCTGGTGCTTGGCTTCGCGGCGGTGATCGGGGACCTTGCCGAATCGATTGTCAAACGGGGTGCCAACACGAAAGACTCGAGCGCCTTGCTTCCCGGAATCGGAGGCACGCTCGATCTCATTGACAGCCTTCTCTTCACCTCGCCGCTTCTGTTTTTTTATATGAGGCTCGTCCTCGGGGTATCATGAAGAAGCGGCGGGTTGTCATCCTCGGCGCCACGGGTTCAATCGGACAGAGCGCGCTCAAAGTTGCCCGGGACATCCCGGATCGCATGGAGATCGTCGGCATGTCCGCCCACCGGAACTCGGAGGCTCTCGCCGCTGCGGCGAAGGATTTTCCCGCAGCACGCTGCGTCCGCACCGATGGGCCGGACGGAATGGAGCAACTCATCGCGCTGGCCACCATGCCGGAGGCGGATCTGGTGCTGGTAGCCATTGTCGGGACTGCCGGGTTGCGCCCGGCCCTTGCCGCAATCGAAGCCGGCAAGGACCTCGCGGTGGCCAGCAAGGAAATTCTGGTGATGGCCGGAGAAACAGTTATGCAGGCTGCCGAAAAAAACGGGGTCCGCATCCTGCCGGTGGATAGCGAGCACAACGCGATTTTTCAATGCCTTGAGGGCCGTGAGATTTCCACAGTCAGGCGCCTGATTCTCACCTGCTCGGGCGGACCATTCCGGCACACACCTAAAGCAGAGTTCGAGGCGATCACCCCCGATCTTGCACTCAGGCATCCCACTTGGCAGATGGGGAAGAAAATCACGATCGACTCCGCCACACTGTTCAACAAGGCTCTCGAAATGATCGAAGCCCGCTGGCTCTTCGGGCTGTCCATCGACCGGGTGGAGGTGATTATCCATCCGCAGAGCATCATCCACTCGATGGTAGAGTTTGTGGACGGCTCGACGCTCGCGCAGCTGAGCCACTCGGACATGTGCTTCCCGATCCATTACGCAGTGACTTGGCCAGACCGCGTGCCGAATTCGCTAAGCCCCCTGGATTTCGCCAAGTTGGCGAGGCTTGATTTCGAAGCCCCGAGGCGCGACGACTTTCCCGCACTCGACCTTGCCGCAGAAGCCGGTAGCCGGAGCGGAACCCTCCCTGCGGTTCTCAACGCCGCAAATGAGATCGCGGTCGATGCCTTCCTTGCAGGAAACATCCGGTTCCCAAAAATCTGGGACATCGTTGCGAAGGTGATGGCAAAATGCCCGCACATCGACCATCCAGGTCTGGAACAGGTCATCGAAGCCGACCATGCCGCGCGCGCACTTGCTTCGCACCTGTGCATGGAATAGGGTGCGGCTCACTTTATGGTTTTTGACATTCTCAAGTTTCTTTTCATCTGCATCGAGGTCGTCCTGATCTTCAATCTCCTCATTGTCGTTCACGAACTCGGACACTTTCTGGCGGCAAAATGGCGGGGGCTTGTTGTGGAGAAATTCGCTATCTGGTTTGGGAAGCCGATCTGGAAAAAGACCATCGGCGGAGTGGAATACCGGCTCGGCTCGATCCCCGCCGGCGGATTTGTAGCCATCCCCCAGCTCGCGCCAATGGAGGCGTTGGAGGGCAAGGTCGAACAGTCGCGCGACAGCCTTCCGCCGGTCAGGCCGCTCGACAAAATCATTGTCGCCGCCGCCGGACCACTTTTCAGCTTCGGGCTGGCCTTTGTGATGGCCTGCGTCGTCTGGTTTGTGGGCAAGCCGCAGAGCGAGTTCGACTCCCCGACGATCGGGTATGTGAAAGATGGCGGCCCGGCGGACAAAGCCGGAATCCGCGTGGGAGATGTGATCGTCGCGGTGGACGGGCAGCCCGTAAAACACTTTGTGAGCGGGACTGACAGCGTGAAGTGGCGGATCGTCCGCAGCGAAGGCGAAACCATCGCATTTACCGTGAAGCGGGATGGTCAGGAAATCACGATTCCCACCGGATGGATCAAACCGGAAACCTCAAGCTGGCGTCGGCCTGCTTTGCGGGAAGTCCAGATCGGACCACGGCTCGTCCCGGGTGTCGGATTTGTTGTCCGCAACGGCATCGCCGACAAGGCCGGATTCCAATCCGGCGACTTGATTACGGCAGTCAACGGCCAGCCAATATTCAACCTCGATGAAATTGGCCCTCTGGTGGACGCGAATCGCGGAAAATCACTTTCCATCTCGGTGGAACGAAATGGCGGCGAAACCACGCTGACGCTCCCGATCCCCCCCGCTGCCCCGGAGCCACAACCGGTGAACTTCGGCATTGATTGGGGACGGACGATATTGGTTTATCCCGATCCCGTCAGCCAGGTAAAGGATGCCGCCACGAGCATTTTTCGGATGGTCGGCGCGCTCTTCTCGCCGAAGTCTGATGTCAAAGCGGCCCACTTCAGCGGGCCGGTGGGCATCATGCGCCTCTACTACCAGATTTTTGAAAATGAGAACGGCTGGCGGATCGCGCTGGCATTCAGCGTGCTGATCAATGTCAACCTCGCCCTGATCAACCTGCTGCCCTTCCCGGTGCTGGATGGCGGGCATATCACGCTCGCGATCATTGAAGGCATCCGCCGCAAGCCGATCAACGTCCGCGTGCTGGAATTCGTCCAGACGGCCTGCGCCCTCGCGCTCATCGGATTCATGCTCTACCTGACGTTCTACGACGTCGGTGACATTTTCACGCCCAAGCCGCCGGTTGCGGAAAAATCGAAATAGCCCCTATGGTTCCGGTCTATCGCCCGTATCCCGGACGCCGGCCCGCCCGGGAAGTCCGCATCGGC
>CAZSDC010000050.1:0-18213 GCA_964605515.1 uncultured Chthoniobacter sp. | reverse complement strand
GGCGGTCGTGAATGGTTTTTGGCTGGATAGGTTCCGAACAATCATTGAGATTCACATCTATGAAATATTTTGAGGGATGCACAGCACTGATCACCGGCGCGTCGTCGGGGCTGGGGGCGGAATTCGCCCGTCAGCTCGCGCCATATGCCCGAGGGCTCGTCCTCGTCGCGAGGAGGAACGACCGGCTGGAGGAGTTGGCGCGGGAGTTGCGCGGCATCCACCGGGGCCTGGACGTGAGGATCTACTGTGCCGACCTGGCCGCCGAGGGCAAAAGGGCTGAGCTGGCAGGGTGGCTGGAAAGAGAGCGCGTTGCCGTGGATTTTCTCATCAACAATGCGGGGCTTGGCGATCATGGAAGGTTTGACGAGAGCGACTGGAATCGCGTCCGGGCGATGCTCGATGTGAATATCTCCGCGCTGACCCACCTGACCCATCTGCTGGTGCCGTCCATGCTGCGCGGGGGGAGGGCTGCGGTGCTCAACGTCAGCAGTGTGGCCAGCTTTTTTCCCCTTCCGCACATGGCGGTCTATTCGGCCACGAAAGCCTATGTCACGAGTTTCTCCGAGGCGCTGGCCATCGAACTCCGCCCGAAGGGCATCACGGTCACAGCCCTCTGCCCCGGCCCGGTGCCGACCGAATTCTTCGATGTCGCAACCCGCGAGGGAGGGGAGGATGCGGCCTCGCATTTCGAGACGTTCCCGGCGTTCGTGGTTTCGCCCCAAGAGGCCGTGGCCGCAGGCTTGCAGGCGGTAGCCAAAGAACGGGCCCGCGTGATCCCCGGCCCGTTTCTTGCTGCAGCCGTGGGCGTGGCATTGATCGTTCCATTTTTCTTCATCCGGCGCATCCTTGCATGGAAGGCGGATTCTATCTGATAATCCCATTCTTCCATCATGACATCTGTTGAACCGATCTCCTTCGCCCAGGCTTTCGAGCTGATCAATCCCCACCTCTACACGGTCGAGGAACGCATCAGGGCCCAGGCGAAGTCATTTGATCCGGCCGTCGAGGGCTATGTCTCGTATGTTTGCGGGGCGGGCGGGAAGCGGCTTCGCCCGGCGCTCGCGCTGCTCTCCGCGGGAGCGACCGGAAAGATCACAGCAAGCCATGTTGATCTCGCCGTCATTCTTGAGCTGATCCACATCGCGACCCTCGTCCACGACGACATCATGGACGGGGCGGAACTGAGGCGCGACCAGCCGTCCGCGAATGCCAAGTGGGGGAATGCGATCACCGTCCTGCTGGGCGACTGCCTGTTTGCGCATGCGCTGCGGCTTTCCACGAATTTCAGCAACAGCGATATCAGCCGGCGGATCGCCGACGCGGCCGCGGAGGTCTGCTCGGGGGAAATCGTGCAGACCCAGCGGCGGTTTGACCTCAAGCTTTCGACCGCCGACTACTACCGCATCATCGAGATGAAAACCGCGGCGCTCTTCTCCGCCGCATGCGAGCTGGGCGCATTCATCAGCGAGGCGAGCCCGCCGGTCATCGGCACCCTCAAAGCCTTCGGCACCAAGCTGGGAGTGGCCTATCAGATTTACGACGACATCCTGGACCTCGCAGGCAAGGAAGAGGAGACGGGGAAAACCCTGGGGACGGATCTCCGCAAAGGGAAATTCACCCTGCCGGTTCTTCTGATGCTCCAGTCCGGCAAGGATGTGGGCACGATCCGGAGCTTGCTCTTGAAGGAGGACAAGGTGGACGGGGAACTGCTTGCGGCAATGCTCGGCAGCGCCGGGGCTCTGCAGGCGGCCAAGGGCGTCGCCTTCCGCCTCATTGACGAGGCCCTACTGCTGCTGGACGAGATCCAGGATAACAAATACGCGCGCGGCCTCCGGGCCATTCCGGACCACCTGCGCACATTGCTCGGGCGGTTTTGAGCGTGCAGACGACCCGCATTCTCGAAATGCCCGCCTCGGAGCGTCCGAGAGAAAAGGCCGACCGGCACGGTATCGAAGCGCTCACTGACGCCGAACTTCTCGCGATCTTCATCCGCACCGGCAGACCGGGAAAAAATGCGCTGACGATGGCATCGGAGCTCCTGCAATCCAGCGCCGGCCTCGTCCCGCTCTCCCGCGCCACGGCGATCGAGATCCGGAAAAAGGTTTCCGGAATTGGCAAGGCGAAATCCATCGAACTTGCCGCAGCGTTTGAAATCGGCAAGCGCCTGGCCCGCAGCCGGGAGGAACGTCCGCTGCTCGATTCGCCCGCGAGGATCTTCGAGGTCTTCGGCCCGGAGTTTCTCTCCCTGCGCCGGGAATCCCTGCGGGTTATTTTACTGGATACCAAGTTGCGCCTGCTCCTGGTGGAGGAGATCGCGCTCGGCTCGATCAACGAATGCGTCGCGCACCCACGCGAGATTTTTCGTCCGGCCATCATTCACAGCGCCTACTCGCTCGTGCTGGTCCACAACCACCCGAGCGGCGACCCCCAGCCCAGCGCGGCGGACCGCCGGCTGACATCTGCCCTCCGCGAGGCGGCCTCGCTGCTGCAAATCAACTTGATGGATCATATGATCCTCGGCTCGCCAGACGGCGGACGGCAGCCATACTTCAGCTTTCGCGACGCCGGACTCCTATGAAAATCCATCCCACCGCCATTGTGTCATCTTCCGCCCATCTCGCAGACGACGTGGAGATCGGGCCGTATGTCATCGTCGGCGGAGAAGTCACATTGGGGGCCGGATGCGTGATCCAGGCGCATGCGGTTCTCGAGAACAAGGTGACCATGGGCACGGGAAATTTTATCGGCTACGGGACAGTCATCGGAGCCGCACCGCAGGATTTTGCACACAAGCCGGAGATTTCCAGCGAGGTCCGGATCGGCGACAACAACCGTATCCGCGAATATGTGACCGTTCACCGCGGGACAAAGGAAGGGACCGCGACCACCATCGGCAACGGGTGTTTTCTGATGGTCGGCACCCACCTCGGACACAATGTCTCGCTCGCGGACAACGTCATCATCACCAACAACTGCCTGCTCGCCGGTTATGTGGATGTGGGAGAAGCGGCGGTGCTCGGCGGAGGCAGTGTTTTTCACCAGTTCATACGCATCGGACGCCGGGCAATGATCGCGGGAAGTTCAAGCTTCAACAAGGATGTCCCGCCGTTCGTGACGGCGAACTTCCGCAATCTGCTCGTGGGAATCAATGTCGTCGGCTTGAGGCGTGGAGGGTTCGACGCCCCGACCCGGATCGAGATCAAGCGCGCCTTCAAGCTGGTTTTTCGCAGCGGCCTCCGGGTTCGAGAGGCGCTTGCAGAGGCTGAAAAACGCGAGTGGGGGGCTGAGGCGCGCGAGTTCTTTGATTTCATCAGGAACTCCAAGCGGGGCACCTGCACGTCAAACCGCCTAGCCGATACCGACACCACCGGCGGGGAGGGTTGAACCGACACGAAGGAATTCCCTTTTGTCCGGCGCCTGCTAGTCTCCCTTCCCATGCGCATCCTTTCCGGCATCCAGCCTTCGGGCACGCCCCATCTGGGCAACTATTTCGGCATGATGAAGCCCGCGATCGAGCTTCAGGACAAGGGCGATGCGTATTATTTTATCGCCGACCTGCACGCGCTCACGACCGTCCAGAATGCAGATGTGCTGCGCGCGAACGTGCGGGAGCTGGCGGTGGATTTTCTTGCGTGCGGGCTCGATCCGTCGCGCTCGGTGTTTTTCCGGCAGTCGGATGTGTCGGCGGTCACCGAGCTGACCTGGATCCTGAGCACGGTGACGCCGATGGGGTTGCTCGAACGATGCCATTCCTACAAGGACAAAACCGCACGAGGCTTCGCTGCCTCGCACGGGCTTTTCGCGTATCCCGTCCTCATGGCGGCGGATATTCTCATTTACGACAGCGACCTCGTGCCGGTCGGGCGCGACCAAAAACAACACGTCGAGGTCACGCGGGATATCGCCGGAAAAATGAACGAGACCTACGGGGACATCTTCAAGCTCCCCGAGCCGAGCATCCGCGACGACACCGCGCTCGTCCCTGGCCTCGACGGAGCGAAGATGAGCAAGAGCTACAACAACACGATCGAGATTTTCGCCCCGGAAAATGTCCTGAAAAAAAAGGTCATGGGCATCAAGACCGACTCGACCCCGGTTGAGGCTCCAAAGCCTGTCGAGAACTCCTCGATCCTCGGGCTCTACAAGCTCGTCGCCTCAGCGACCGACTACCAGAGCATGGAGGCCGACTTTGTGAACGGCGGGGTGGGATACGGGGATTTGAAAAAACGGCTCTTCGCCGGGATCTGGGAATATTTTTCCGCCCATCGCACGCGCCGCGCAGAGATCGTGGCGGACCCGGGTCTTGTGGACCGCGTTCTGACCGAAGGTGCCAGGAAAGCGCGCGAAGTCTCCGACCCTGTGATGGACCGCGTCCGCAAAGCCGTCGGGCTCTGACTCCCGTCTCCGGCGTCGGAGCCAACCCCGATTGCCGTTTTCCGGCTCGTCAACGCTCGCTACTGAAACCGCTGCCGCAGGGCCTTGAGCGCAAGCGTGAGAAAATAGAACCCCATCGCGACGAGGACAATCGTTGCTCCGCTTGCTGTGTCGGCATAATACGAGACTAGGAGCCCGCAGACTCCGGAGACCAGAGCAATAGCGATCGCGAACAAAACATACTGCCGGGTGTTTTCCGCCAGGTTGCGCGCCGCGGCGGCCGGCAGAATGAGGAGCGAGTTGATGATCAGGATGCCGACCCAACTCAGGTTCATGGTCACGACCATCACGATGGACGTCACAAACAGAACCTGGATCCACCAGACCTTCAGCCCCCGGCTTCGCGCGAGGGATTCGTTGATTCCAATGAGAAGAATCCGGTTGTAAAAAAGCAGCAGCCCGCCTCCAACAACGAGCAACGTCAGGCCAAGCCAACCGATCTCCTGCGGCGTGATGCTCAGCAAATCCCCGATCAGGTAACGGCTGAAGCGGTTGAAATTTCCTCCCCGGGAAAGCAACACCACGCCAAGCGCGATGCTGAACGACATGCACAGGGAAATAATGGTGTCCATCGCGGAACGCGTGAAACGGTGGAGGGCCAGGATTCCGAGACCGAGCAATAGCGAGAATCCCACCAACGCCAGCAACGGGTCGGCCAGCCCGAAGAGCACCCCCAAACCAAGACCCGTGAGCGATGCGTGCCCGATCGCATCGGAAAAGAACGCCATCCGGTTGTTCACGACCAGCGTTCCCATGACAGCAAAGAGCGGGGAGACAAGGATCACCGCAACCAGGGCGTTGCGCATGAATTCATACTTGGCCCATTCGAAGGGAAGGTGGGCCAGCAGATCGATCGCCGTATTCATGACGGTTCCAAATCCTCCAGATCGAGTCCAAACGCATGCCGGAAGTCCTGGTTCGCCAAGACCTCCCTGGGAGTTCCCACGGCAATCACACGGCGGTCAAGAAAGACGATCCGGTCGGAGACGGAGGCGATCCCTGCGAGATCGTGCGAAACCATGAGAATCGACAGATCGAACCGGTGCCGGAGTTCCGAGACGGTGCGGTAAAATAGCTCGCGGCCCGGGAGATCGATCCCGGAGACCGGTTCGTCGAGAAGAAGGAGATTCGGCAGCGGCGTCAGGGACAGGGCCAGCAGGACGCGCTGGAGTTCTCCACCGGAAAGTTTTCCCAGGCTGCGGTCCAGCAACTCTCCCGCATCCACGCTCTCCAACGCGGCGAGAGCCGATTTCCTGACTCCTCCCCGGCATCCGAATGGAACAGGAAAACGCGAGAGGGATGTGGCAAACAAATCGCTGACACTGAACGGGGAGAAGCGGTCGAAATCGAGGCTTTGCGGGACGTATCCGACGGCCGGTGCGTCCTCGCGGCCCGGACCGAAAACCGGATGGAAATAAATCGCTCCCGTGTGAGGCGCCTCCCCGAGCAGGGCCTTGAGAAGCGTAGATTTCCCCGCCCCGTTCGGCCCGACGACCGTCGTGAGCTCCCCGCAATGAAGGTGAAGCGAAACATCCTCGATAATCGGATGCCGGTCCAGCGTGACGCTGATCTTGTCAATGTGCGTGCAGCACTGGCCGCACTGGTGCGGGGCGATTCCCTTGTGATGATCGGAAGTCATGTCGCCTACTCAGATAGGGCTTTGCGGAGCACAGCGAGGTTATTCCGCATGGTCACGAGGTAGGAATCGCGTGCTGCCGCAGGATCTCTCAAGCCCGAGACGACGGGATCGAGGATATGGACGGGTACCCCGGTCTCGCGCTCGATCACCTTGGCGCATTTGTCCGGATATTGAGGCTCGGCAAACAGGGCGCGGATCTTGAGGTTTTTTACAACATTCACCGTGTCGGCCAGTTCCTTCGCGTTGGGTTCGGAGCCGGGCTCGCGCTCGATCACACCCGCGATGTTCAACTTGAACTCGCTGGCAAAGTAGGAAAACGCCTCGTGAAACGTGATGATGTCCCGGCTCTTCACCCCATCCAATGCGGCGTGCATCTCGCTCCGGAGAGCCTCCAGTTTCACCATGTAGGCGGCGGCGTTTTTCCGGTATTGTTCCGCATGGGCGGGATCGGCATCGGCCAGCCCGTCAGCGATATTTTTCACCTGCCGAATCGCCCCCGAGATGCTGACCCAGACATGCGGGTTGTCCCCGACGAGTTTGATGCCCTTGCTGGCGTCCACCAGCTTGAGCGAGGGAGACTGTTTCAAGGCCTTGTCGATGAAGGTTTCCATGCCGGCCCCGTTAGCGACGAAGATGTCGGCCCCCGCAAACGTCTTCATGTCTCCCGGGGTGAGCTGGTAGTCGTGCAGGCAACCCACGGCAGCCGGGGTCAAGCAGACCACATCCACGCCGGGGATATCGCCCACCACGTTGAGCGTGCTCACATACATCGGATAGAAGGAGGTGAGGACTTCGAGAGGCTTCGCATTTGCGCCGTAGATGCCAAGCAGGGAAACAGCGGAAATGGCCGCCAAGTGCTTCAGGTATTGCGCTGCCATGGATTTTCTTGTGTCAGAATGTGACGGCTGCCCGTCCGCCGATGACAAGGGCGTTACTGAGATCGGTGGTTGCTCCGGGGTTGACGATATATTGGAGGTCGGGCTGCAGGGTGAGCCATCGCGTGATCCTGGCCTGGTAGGTGATCTCTACGACCATCTCCGCGCCGATGGGTGAGCCCCCCTGACCAATGAGTGAGCTCCGCGCACCGTTGCTGAGCTGCGCGTATCCGAAACCGATGCCAAGAGTATCCTTGTCGCGCATCGGAATCAGCCCTTTGTAACTGAGGCCGGTGTCGAAGTAAAAATTGATGAAGTTGCGGTCGGCAGGGGTGAAAGCCACCCGTCCGAACCATCCAAGTCCCTGCTCGGACTTGTCCACCGGCACAGGAGATTTGAAGCTCTTGCCGGCCACGACCGACTTTCCGTCTTTCGTGAGGCCGGAAGGTTCCCCCGGCTCGCGGTAAAGCATCTGGTCGAGCACGAGATAAAATCCCGCATTCCCGGAACTCGTGGACTCGGCAAGCGCATCCGCATTTTGTCCCGTCTGGAACCAGACACCGGTTTTGAGCTGGCCGGGAAGCCCGGACTCTTCGTCGCGGTGGTTCCAGCGAAATTGCGCCTCGTGGAGAAACGTGTAACCGGTCTGCGCGTCCAAGCGCCAACGGAAGCCGTATCGGTTGACCTCCTGTGCGAAAACATTTCCTTGAAAGACAGCGGTCTGGAATGTGAGCCAGTCCACCGGGTTCATTGCGATCCTCGCCCCGGGCGTCCCAATCGGGAAAACGGGACCACCCTCGGGCAGATTCATGTAGGCAGCAGCCGGCCAGCCGAATGTGGCGTTGATGAACAGCCCCGAATAATCTGAGATGAAAAATTCGGTGTCCGCCGAAAGCTGCCCGAACCGGATCGAGATTTTATCGGCGAGCAGGTTTTGTTGGAACCAGAGTTCAAACATCCGGAGGGTGTTAAACCCCGCTATATCCGAGATCGTCAGAAAGTTCCCGACGAGGTCCTCGCTGGCATCCCGCCCGCTCAGCCATAGCCAGGTGGTGCTGACACTGGCCCCTTTCCAGCCAACAGCTTTTTCGAGGTCGAGGTTCACTCCGAAATTGAGCAAGCCGGTATAGACTGTTCCCGAATTCAGCCCTCCGGTGGTATTCCCCCAAACCTCGCTGGCGTAGCTGCCGAAAATATCCACCCCATGGTCTTGCAGTCTGGTACGCAACCCTCCCCAATTACGCGTGATGCCATCGCCGTGAAGCCAGTCTGCCGGAGGCGCGTCCTCCTGCCGGGTGATCTGCGGGTCCTCGGCCCACGCAGACGCGATGAACAGAGCCAGGACCAAAGACCGCACGCATCCATAAACGGCGAATTTCCCTTCGAGGATGTTCGTTATGGTTTTCATACGGATTGTTGGGAGAAGTGGTGTTGAGGGGGAAAGATTGCGGTTTTGTTAGTGAGAGTCAATTATCATTCTGTCAGCAGTTATCCGTCTTGATTCGCAAGCGGCAACTCGGATTTCTGAGCCACGGAACCTGCCTCGACGGGCTGGAGAGACGGGCGTTGATCTTCCCCTCGTGATGTCTTAAAATCCGCGCGTGGACAGAAGCACCAGGCAAAAGCGGGCGATTGAGGCAGTTCTCCGGGACCATCGGAACCCACTGACAGCGCTGGAGATTCAGGGGCTCGCCTTGCAGGAAGTTCCTTCGCTCGGGATTGCCACGGTCTATCGTTCACTGAAATCGCTGGCCAAGGACGGACAGGTTGTTGCGGTGGAGATCCCGGGAGAATCACCGAGATATGAGCGCGCCGACAAGGGGCACCACCACCACTTTTTGTGTCGGACATGCGGGGCGGTTTTTGAGCTTGAAAAGTGTCTGGAAGGAATCAGGAAAATGGCCCCGCCAAAGTTCCGGGTCGAAGATCACGAGATCATCCTTTACGGAGCCTGCAGGGATTGTGCGCCGAAAGGCAAACCCGCCCGGCGGCGCTCAGCCCACTGTCATTGACTTTCCACCGGGCAAATCCTTGCCCGGTTCCGCAGAGATCGCCGTGGCGCTCAGGGCTTTAGTTCGTCGCCCGTGATGGCATTCGAGATGACGTATTTTTCCTGATGGAATGTCAGATCGGAGCGGAAGGAAAGCCGCCCGGCATACCGGCGCTCGATCTCGACGAGATGATCTTCGTCGTCCGTCCGCAGGCGGGCGAGAAGATCGGGATGCACGGTGACTTTGATCTCGTGAACGGAGTCCTGGTGTTTGCGCATTACCGAGTGAAGGGCGCGCTGAAGTTCGACGCTCATGGTCATCGGGCTCTTGATGAGCCCTTTTCCGTGGCAGTGCGGGCAGGCCACAAAGATCGCGCTCGCGAGGCTTTCGTTCGCTCTCTGCCTGGTCATTTCCATGAGGCCGAGCTGGGAGATTGGAAGTACGTGGGTCCGTGCCTTGTCCCGTTTGAGGTGTTCCTTGACCCGTTGGTAAACCGCCTGCTGGTCGCGGCGGCTCTTCATGTCGATGAAGTCGGCGACGATGAGCCCACCGATATTGCGGAGGCGGAGTTGGCGGGCAATCTCATCGGCCGCCTCGAGGTTCGTCTGGAGGAGAGTTTTCTCCATGTCCCTGACTCCCTTGTTCCGGCCCGTGTTGACATCAATCGCGATCATGGCCTCGGTCTCGTCAATGACGATATACCCTCCGCATGGGAGCCAGACCTGGCGGTGGAAGGCGGAGTCAATCTGAGCCTGGACCCCGAAGCAATCGAAGATCGGCTGGGTACCGGTGTAGTGCTGGATGGATTTTTTTGCGCGTTTGGAAACATGGCCGACGAGCGTCTGCATCCTTTCCGCCGCCTTGGCATCGTCCACAATGACGGCGTCCACCTCATCCGTGAGAAAGTCGCGCACCGTCCGGTCAATTAGGTCGGGTTCCTCGAACAGGCAGGCTGGCGCATTTTTTTCTGCGAGGCCGGTCTGGATTGACGTCCACTGCTCGACAAGGATGCTGAGGTCGCGCACGAAATAGCGGGCGCGTTGCCCGGCTCCGACCGTGCGCATGATCACCCCCATGCCTTCCGGGACTTCGAGTTCGCGGAGGATGGTGCGCAGGCGCTCACGCTCCTTCGGATCGTCGATTTTGCGTGAGATGCCGAACTGGTCGTTGAAAGGCATGAGGACGAGATATCTGCCGGCGAGGCTGATATCGGTGGTGATGCGCGGCCCCTTATTGCTGATGGGGCCTTTTTTGACCTGGACGAGAATGTCCGCACCCACGGGGTAGATGTTCGGGACATCCTTGTGGGTGATGCGCGGCGCCTTCTTTTTTTTGGAATCGCCTCCGCGATTGACGGTTTCGATCCCGCTGTCGAGCGCGGCGGGAATGGCATCCCAGAATTGCAGGAAGGCATTTTTTTCGAACCCGATGTCCACGAACATGGCCTTGATGCCGGACTCAATGTTGCGGACTTTGCCCTTGTAGATCCCGCCGACGATATTGCGGTCGGTCTCGCGCTCGATCGTGTATTCCTCGAGCTTGTTGTTTTCGAGTAGGGCGACCCGTTTTTCGAGCCGCTCGCAGCTGACGATAAGCTTGATGCCTGTGGATTTTTTACGGATTCCCAAAATGCGTTTGACTGTTTCTATCATGTGAAGGTGTTTGTTGTTGGTGCGGTTGGCACGCGGTGGTGGGGTTGTTCAGCGGCGGGGTTGTGGAGGAGGTTTTTGCTGGCGATTTTCGCCATCGTTTTTCTCCTTTTTACCGCCGAGGAAATTGAAAAATTTCTGAAGTGCGTTCGGTTTGCCCGGCTGGTTTTGGACGCGTCCGCGGTCATCGGCTTCCTCGCGGACATCCGGCTGGGCGGCGGGCCTGTTCTCCTGGTTTGCTCCGACTGCGGCATCTGCGGTGCCGGCTGCCTCGCCGTCGTCGCCGACGGTGGTGGCGGCGGGAATGTCGCGGCCGAAGTCGATGCTCTCGATGAAACGGAAATTGCCCTTTGCGGGCTCGAGGGCGGCCAATTGGGGTACATCCTCTCCCTTTTCCATTTTAAAAATATCGTCGTAGATTTTTGCGGCTACCGGGGCACAAACCCCACCGCCGGACTTGGCACCCTGGATGAATGTCACGACGACGTATCTGGGCGCGACATAGGGGGCAAACGAGACGAACCATGTGTGGTTGTCCTTCACTCCGGAGCGCCAGAACTGGGCGGTGCCGGTCTTGCCCGCGACTTCTATGCCCTTGATGCGTGCACGGCCCGCAGTTCCCCCCTCCTCATTGACAACCTTCCACATGCCACGGCGGACTTTTTCGATTTGCTCCGCGGACAGTCCCGCTTCGGCGATGAGGTTGGTCCGCACGCGGGCGGGTTCCTGCGAGGCAACGGTTCCGTCCTGCGCGACGATGCGGTCGATGAGTCGGGGGTAATAAACCGTGCCTCCATTGGCCACGGCGCACGCAATCATCGCCATTTGGAGAGGAGAAGCGAGCACGTCGCCCTGCCCGATCGCGGTGTTCGCGGTGAGTCCCGCCGACCAATGTGCCTGGGGGTTGACACTGGCCAGCCAAGCTGGGCTGGGCAGCACACCGGGAGCCTCGCCCGAGAGCGGAATTCCGGATTTTTGACCCAGCCCGAGCATGGCGCCGATCTCGTCAATTTTCCCGATCCCCGCCGCATTGCCGTATTGGTAGAAAAAGGCGTTGCACGAATGCTTGATCGCATCCGAAAGCCCGATGGTCCCGTGCGGGGGCATGTGCCTGTCGGTGACCCAGCACTTCATGAATTTGTTTCCATAGGTGACCCCGCCGGAGCAGGTGAATGTGCGGTTCCCCACGCCGGCGCTCAAACCGGCCAGGGAGACGGGAATTTTGTAGGTTGATCCGGGCGCGTAGGCGCTGATGGCCCGGTTCAGCAGGGGGTTCGTTTCATCATTGGTCAACTCCTTCCAATCCAGGCTGGCGATTGACGGGATAAAAACGTTGGGGTCGTAAGAGGGCACCGAAGCCATGGCCAGAATATCGCCATTGTCCGGATTGACCACGATCGCGGCCCCGCGTCCCACGGCGCGAAGGGCCTGCTCGGCAAAATATTGAATCCTGGCATCGATGGTCAGATACACGTTGTCTCCCTGGACGGGTTCCCTGCGGCTGACTTCACCCTCGATCACTCCTTTCACATTGCGCTGGAGAATCCGCGCGCCGGGCTGGCCTTTGAGAGCCTCGTTGAAGAAGAGCTCGATCTGCGCTTTGCCCTCCATGTCCGGCTCGTAAAAATTGAAGTTTTTGAGATCGGGGAGTTTGTCGAGGTCGCTCGGCATTCCGACATAGCCGAGGAGGTGGGCCGCGAGCGAGCCATAGACATACCAGCGGACCGGTTTCACGGTGACGTTCACGCCCGGCAGGCCCAGATTTTTTTCCGAGAAGACGGCCATCTGGCCAAAGTCCAGATCCTGGCGGTAGCTATAGGGAACCTCCTGATTCGTCCGGTAGTGGATTTGCAGGGCGTTGGCGTTGTAGTCCTCCGCGACCCCGAGTTCCTCAAGCCGGGGGATCACCTCGTCGGAGACAATTTTGACAACGTCGGCCTCCTTAAGGTCGCGGGGCATGTTGTGAACGCGTCCCCGGTATGTCACCATTGGCAGGGACCCCTTGGACTCCCGGTAGGCCCGCACCATGTCCGGCAAATAAAAATCCACCTCAAAGCTGGCCCGGTTTTCCACCAGTTTGATTCCGTTCCGGTCCAGAATCTCGCCGCGCACGGCTGGGATCCGCACCGAAACCTGCGAGCGGCTGCCGATTTTTGCGGTATAGTCCGCGCCCCGCGCGATCTGGACATACCAGAGGCGGAAAACCAGCCCGGAGAATGCCAGGAGCATGATCAGGCCAAGGAGCAGAATGCGGGCGGTCGAGCGGGAGCGTTTCATCCTAGTAGCTCCTCGTCTGCCGGGGATTGTCGGGAATGAGAGCCGCGAATGGCTTGACCACGGCATGGAGAAGAGGGGAGAGAAGACCCGCCAACAGGCCGGGTGCGAACGCCCGCCAGAGGATTGCCTCATCGAACACAAAACCCTCGCGCCTCAGCGAGATCATGGTGAACTGCATAAGCAGGAATGCCCACGTGCAGATCACGCTCAGCGGAATCAGCGGCCACCAGTGGCCGCGCAGATACGACGGCCGGAACCCGTTGGCGATGCTTCCATAAATCACGAAGAAGACAATAGAACAGCCCAGCGCAATTTCAACCCGGCCCTCCACCACATTCAGATACATGAGATCGGAAAACAGGCCGGTGAAGAACGCTGCCACGAGCATCGCCGGGAACGGGAGCGCCATCGCCGCGTAGCAAAAAATCATCGGCACAAAAACAAAACGCGCCCCATGAAGCACGTGGATTTCCGGAAGGGACTGCTGAAGCAGAAAGGCGGCAAACACGCCGGCGCAGACGGCCAGGGCACCGACGGCAGCCTTCATTTCGCCCCCACCACCACGAACACATCCTCGGTCTGCGAGATGTCCACGGCCGGCTCGACAAGCGCCTGGCCGTCCAGTGGACGTGTCCGAAATTCTTTGACCTTTCCGATCAGGATCCCCGACGGAAAAACTCCGTTGCTGATGCCGGCGGTATAAACTTTTTGCCCGGCTTCGAGGGCCGCGTTCTTTGTGAGAAAATTCAGCTGCAGTTCGCCGCCCGTCCCGCTCTCCTGGAAGCGCATCCCCGAGAGGATGCCCTGCTCGCGCGTGCCCTCGACCTTGGCGGCCACGCGGCAGGTTTCATCCGTGACGAGAACAACGATGGATTCGTTCTTCGAGACGGTTGTCGTCTTTCCCACCAGGCCGACATCGGTCAGGACTGGCTGGTCGGTTTCCACGCCATCCTCGAACCCCCGGTTGATCTTCACTGTGTTCCACCAGGTCGAGGCATCGCGGGAGATCACCCGGGCAGCCAGAAGCCGGAAGACCGACCGCTCGCGATACTCCAAAGCGATGCGCAGGCGGCTGTTCTCGCTCTCGATTTCCCGAAGCAGGTTGTTCGTCGTAAGAAGTTGGCGGTTGACCTCGGTGAGCTTGCGATTGTCCGCTTCGATCTCATCGAGAGTTTTCAAACCTTTTCCCATCGAGCCGATCTGCTCCTGCACGGCCGAGCCCGTCCGCAAAAACGGTGCCAGCAGCGAGAGAAATCCTCCCTGCAAGGACTGCATCGCGTCGGGAGAAAGCACAGAGAAGTAAACAGCCGCGGCGACCACGGCCAGCAGGAGAGCGATGTTGAGCTTCTTCATGCAAGGTCAGGGGCGGAAACCCCGTGCGATCACGGACGCGGACGCTCGGAAGAAACCGCCCGGAGGAATTTCAGCTCCGACAGGGCGCGCCCCGTGCCCTCGGCAACGGCACTGAGGGGATCCTCGGCGACATGCACGGGCAGTCCGGTTTCTTCAGCAAGCAATTTGTCAAGCCCGCGGAGGAGTGCACCGCCTCCTGCGAGCACCAGCCCGCGATCAACCAGATCAGCGGAGAGCTCGGGAGGGCACCTTTCCAGGGTGATGCGGACAGAGTCCACGATTGTTGAAAGTGGCTCCAGCAGGGCCTCGCGGACCTCCTGGGAGGATATAGAAATTGTCTTGGGAAGCCCGGCCACCAGGTCCCGGCCCTTGACCTCCATGCTCACTTCCTTCTCCAGCTTGTAGGCGGACCCGATTTTGATTTTGATCTCCTCGGCCGTGCGCTCGCCGATCATGAGATTGTAGGCCCGCTTCATGTAGTTGGCGATCGCCTCGTCAAGCTCATCTCCGGCCACGCGAACGCTCCGGCTGAACACGATTCCGCTCAGCGAAATCAGGGCGACCTCGGTGGTGCCGCCACCGATGTCGATGATCATGTTTCCTGCGGCATCCTGCACCGGTAGGCCGACACCGATCGCAGCAGCCATCGGTTCTTCGATGAGATAAACTTCCCTGGCCCCGGCGTGGGTGGCGGATTCTTTCACGGCGCGCTTCTCGACTTCGGTGATCCCGCTCGGGACCGCAATCACGACGCGGGGACGGACCATCCGGCGGCGGTTGTGAACCTTGCTGATGAAGTGCCTGAGCATCGCCTGCGTAATTTCAAAGTCGGCGATCACGCCGTCCTTAAGCGGGCGGATGGCCACGATGTTTCCGGGGGTGCGGCCGAGCATGCGCTTGGCCTCGTCTCCGACTGCGAGCACGCGGTTGGTGCCCTGTTGGACTGCAACGACAGAAGGCTCACGCAGAACAATCCCGTGGTCTTTCACATACACGAGCGTATTTGCGGTCCCAAGGTCTATGCCAATATCGTTGGAAAAAAATCCCAGTAAGTTGTCAAACATCAGATAAGAATTCGAATTGAGGTAAAGTGTTGATTTGGAGCGACAGCTTCACCACCGCCCTGGTCGCCAAGCGGCGGGTGAAACCGTCGAAGCGTGTAACTTTGATTTTCAGAAGCCCCTGCGTCAAGGCTATCCTTGACAAACTTTTGGAATTTCTGCCTTGAGAGTCCGAGGGACGACCTCCGTATCGTCAGCGAATTTCAAGTCGGACCAGGCCGTGTTTTCTAAACCGCCTCCGCGATCGCCCGGCCCATCTCCGCCGTCCCGACAAGCTTCGTTCCGGGAGTGTGGATGTCCCCGGTGCGCAGCCCGCTGGCAATGACTTTTCTAACTGCGGCCTCGATGGCGGCGGCGGGGTCATCCCGGCCGCAGGAAAGCCGGAGCATCATGGCTGCGGACAGGATCTGGGCGATCGGGTTGGCGATGCCCTTGCCGGCGATATCCGGGGCGGTTCCGCCGCTGGGTTCATACATTCCGAATCTGGTGGCCCCGCCAGTGGATGCCCCGAGGCTGGCGCTCGGAAGCATCCCGAGCGAACCGGAGATCATCGCCATTTCGTCGCTGAGGATATCGCCGAAAAGATTCTCCGCGAGGACCACGTCAAATGCTTTGGGATTCTTGATGAGCTGCATGGCGGCATTGTCCACGTAGAGGTGATTCAGGGTGACATCCGGATATTCCCGGCTCATCTCCGTGACTACCCGGCGCCAGAGGATTCCGTTCTGGAGCACGTTCGCCTTGTCAATTGAGGTCACCCGTCCCTGCCGCGTGCGGGCGGCCTCGAACGCCACAATGGCGATCCGCCGGATTTCGCTTTCGCGATAGACCATCGTGTCCACGGCAATCTCCTCGCCGTCTTCTTTCTTGAGATATTTCGGTTCTCCGAAGTAAAGGCCTCCGGTCAGCTCGCGGACACACAGGACATCGAATCCCCCCTCCACAATACGCGGGTGCAGCGGCGAGGAGTGCGTGAGCTCGGGCAGGCAAACAGCAGGCCTCAAGTTGGCAAAGAGCCCGAAGTGTTTCCGGAGGGGAAGGAGGGCCGCCCGCTCAGGCTGCTCGGCGGCGGGAAGGGATTCCCACTTGGGTCCTCCCACCGAACCGAAGAGAATCGCATCGGCCTTCCCGCAGGCCGCGAGGGTCTCCGGCGGAAGCGCTTTGCCAACCACATCAATCGCCGCCCCCCCGACAAGCTGCGCGTCATATTCGAGCGTAATGGAGAATTTGATTGAGGCAGCTTCGAGGACCTTCCGGGCCTCGGCCATGACTTCCGGGCCGATCCCGTCTCCGGCAAGAACCGCGATGCGGAACGTTTTTTCTGATTTCATCCGGTGCATCTAAGCCGGAGACATTCCGCGGAGCAAGAATTCGATGGTGGCACCGCGGGCTCGCTCCTGCGCGAGCGAGAGGAGACGAAAGAATTCGGCTTGCCTCTCAGCCTCGCTTCGGGAAGCTAGGCGCCACCGTGAAATCAATTTTTGTCCTCACCGGAGCCGGCATCTCGGCGGAGTCGGGCATCCCGACTTTCCGCGGTTCGGACGGGCTGTGGGAGGGGCACAGGGTCGAAGACGTGGCGAGCCCGGGGGGATTCCTGAGAAACCCAGCGCTTGTTTATCGCTTTTACAACCTGCGCCGGGCACAAATCCACGGCGCGCAGCCCAACGCGGCGCATCTTGCTTTGGCGCGGCTGGAGAAGGAGTTTCCCGGGACCGTGACGGTGGTCACCCAGAATATCGACAACCTCCACGAACGGGCCGGCAGCCGCAACCTGATTCACATGCACGGCGAGGCGATGAAGGCGAGATGCGAGAGCTGCGAAGGCATCTCACCCTGTGAGGGCACGCTCGACGAGATGAGCCTTTGCCCGGACTGCGGGGCCGAGGGAAAACTCCGCCCCCATATCGTCTGGTTCGGAGAAATCCCGCTGTTCATGGACGAAATTTACCTCGCCCTGTCACGGGCGGATCTCTTCGTCTCCATCGGAACCTCCGGCAATGTATACCCGGCCGCAGGTTTCGCCGAGACCGCTTCAGGTCACGGCATCCGCACCGTTGAAGTCAACCCGAAGGCAACGGAAATCTCTCCGCATTTCGACGAGCACATCCGCGGTCCGGCGGGCAAGAACGTCGCGGAACTTGTGGAAAAAATTCTGTCGCAGCGATAGGCGCACGAGACGGTGGCGCCGGGCCTCGGCGGCGGACGCGCCCGGGTCCCCTCGCGGGAAAAATACTCAAGAAAGGTCTTTACGCTCCCGCCACCGCCGCAAACATTGTCACTTCCAATGAGCGAGAAACAACAGAGTGCGATCTCCCCGCGGCGGGAGGAGGATTTTCCGGAGTGGTATCAGCAGGTCATCCGCGCGGCGGATCTGGCCGAGAATTCCGAGGTGCGCGGGTGCATGGTCATCAAGCCGTGGGGGTATGCGCTCTGGGAGCGGATGCAGGCGGTCCTGGACCGGATGTTCAAGGAGACCGGGCATAAAAACGCGTATTTTCCGCTCTTCATCCCGCTCAGCTATCTGGAGAAGGAAGCCGCCCACGTCGAGGGGTTCGCCAAGGAATGTGCGGTCGTCACCCACCACCGGCTCGAGATGAAAGACGGGAAGCTCGTGCCTGCAGGAGAGCTGGCCGAGCCTCTCGTCGTGCGCCCGACATCGGAGACGATCATCGGTGCGGCCTACGCGCGATGGGTGAAGTCCTGGCGCGACCTCCCGATCCTGCTAAACCAGTGGGCGAACGTCGTCCGATGGGAGATGCGGCCCCGCCTGTTCCTGAGGACTGCGGAGTTCCTCTGGCAGGAAGGCCACACCGCCCACGAGACGCAGCAGGAGGCGGAAATCGAGACGATGAAAATGCTGCGGGTCTACGAGACATTCGCCCGCGACTTTCTCGCGATCCCGGTGCTCACCGGCGAGAAGAGCGAGGGCGAGCG
>CAZSDC010000049.1:0-18229 GCA_964605515.1 uncultured Chthoniobacter sp. | reverse complement strand
CCGCGAGGTCGCTCGCCAGGAATGCGACGGCGTTGGCAATATCCTGATCGTAGCCGCGCCTGCGCAACGGGACGCTGCTTGAATAACCTTCCTGCACTTCTTCCGGTGTGCCGCGTTGCCTGTCGCTAATCATCCAGCCGGGTGCGACCTGGTTCACAGTGATCTGGTGGACACCGATTTCTTTGGCCAGCACGCGGAGAACGCCATCCATGCCGCGCTTTCCGCTAACGTAGGCGGATTGGCCCGGGAGATTCTGCATGGCGCATTCCGTGTTGATCGCGATCACCCGGCCAAAACGGCGCTCGATCATGGCCGGCACAAATGTTTGCGCCATGAGGACGTTGTGCATGACGCATGTGCGGAACTGGCTCTCATAATCCTCGGGCGCCTGTTCGAGGACTGGCACCCATGTGTATTGGCTTACCGCGTTGTTAACGATGATGGCGGGGGCTCCCAGTCGTTCGTGAACGATCTCGCGCATCCGCACGATCTCTTCGCGCGAACCGACGTCGGCCTGGACAGGGAACGCGCGCACGTTCATCGACGTGATCTCGGAGCAGAGCTTCTCGGCTCCTTCCTTGTTCTTGAAAAAGTGCACCGCCACGTCCGCTCCGCATCGGGCCAGCGTGCGCGCAATCACGCGGCCCAGTTCTCCGGTGGCGCCGGTAACGAGCGCTACGCGATTTGATAAATCAATATTCATCGTGGGAATCGGCGGCATCTACTTGGCGACCGTCTTTGATATTTTTTCCAAACGCTCTCTGATGGGCAGGTGCTGGGTGCATTTGTCTTCGCATTCGCCGCATTGGATGCAAGCGGCCGCCAGGTCCGGCGACAGACCCCAATGCCATTTCAGGCGGTTGGGAATCGCCTCGTCTTTGCCTTCCAGTATCTTCTGGTTGTAGGCGTCCATCATCTTGGGGATTTCCACCGACGCCGGGCAGGGTATGCAATAACCGCAGCCGGTGCAGAACCCCTCGAAGCTGGCAGTAATGTTCGATTTGACCTTCTCGATATGCTCAGCCGTGTAGGGCTTGAACTTTTCCACAGCCGACACAGCCTGGTCGATCTGCTCTTTGGTGGAGAACCCGACCAGTGCGGCGGTGATGGCCGGCTGGGAGATATTGAAGCGGAGCGCCGCCTCCACCACGTCCCGATCCTGCGGGCCTTTGAGGAATGAAAGCCGTTCCGCGTTTTTCGGGATGAGCCCGCCCCCAAGGGGGTTCATGGTGACCACGCCGACATTGTGCTTGGCTGCGGCTTCCAGAGCCTTGGCTCTAAAGGGAAAGTTGATCGCGTTATAGCCGATAGTCAGTCCTTCAAAATGGCCGGAGTCCAGCACGGTGGCGATGTCTTCGCCGCACAAGTGGGAGGACACCACGACATGCCTGACCAGTCCTTCGGCCTTGGCATTGAGGGCTGCGCCGACCGCACCCTTGGCGATGCGTTCCTCCAATTGCTCTAGTCGAAGCAGGCACCAGACATGCATGAAGTCGATATACTCGACATTCAGGCGTTTGAGGGACCGTTCAATGCTGGCCCGCATGGATCCGGCGTCGGCGGCGCCGCACTTTGTGGAGATATAGAACGAATCGCGTTTCATGTGGCGAATGGCCGCGCCCATGATTTCTTCGCTCTTGTCCCCGCAATAGAAGGGGGCTGTGTCGAAGTAGTTGATTCCCTTGGTGTGGGCGTAGCGCACCAGTTCGGCCGAAGCATCAATGTCTTCGGGCTTGGTGAACCGCATGCCGCCGAAGCCAATGACTGTAACGTTCTTGCCTGTTTTACCGTATTTTTTTGTCCACATCGCTTTAATCAGGGATTTCCCATTTGGATTGTTGTCCACGATCGTCGTGGGTTGTTTATCGAAAGTTTCTCTCCGCTTCACCGCTTTACAAGATTTTCCAATGATCAAGATCAGGGTGAAAGTTGGGCATCCCTCCGGCGGTTTATCGGGAACTCGCCGGCAGCTACGGGGACCGCCTGTATCGGCGCGTGAGCTCCGCTCTCATCAGGACGTGTCCCCGAAGGGCGGTTTCGAGTGCGGCGCGGCCTGCTCCGGCCGGAGATCCAGCTTCGCGTCGAGCGCCAGCGGCCGGAAAAATAACGGTGTGTGCCTGATGGCGGGTTCGGCCCGATGTATTTCTCCTGCCCGAAATCTGACCGCCCCCGAACAGCTCCCGCGGGCACCGAGTTTTTGACGCGACTTCGCTTTTTTGAGCCGAGGGATGGGTTAGGTCCTGTTCATGAATTTAAGCTGTACCTCCGAAAGAAGAAGTGCTTCAAACTACGGATGGAGCGCCAAAAAAAACCGGCGGCGGCTAGGCTCTGGGACGCTCTCGTGGCGGGCTGACGACCAAAATTCACGCGGCGACGATTGACGAAAATTGCAGTGTCGCCCTGCATTTGACGCCGGGGCAAGCTCACGATGGCCGACAGTTCGAGAGTCTTTACGAAAGCTTGAATGCCGACAATATCTTGGAGAACGCGGTCTTGGACAAAGGCTATGATGCTGACCGCATCCGAGAGCGCCTCAGCTATGAAGGTATCGCCGCGGTCAACCGGGAGCACCTCTGGACGCTCACAGAGGCCCGCGTGGTCATCGAAGATTACCGGCGCGACTAAAAGTCATCACCGGGCGCACAGCAAACTGGGCTACCAAAGCCCGAAACTCTTCGCGACCACCCACCAAAGCGCTCCATCCCCGGCTCCAGTCGCCCTCCGGGCTCCTTACGCTGGGAATGGACAAAACCAAACCAACAACATAAGCTGTAACCAAGCCTCAGACTAACTCTCTACATGGCTCGAAAAGGTGCGTCCGCTCACCGAATATCAGACCTCCAAATCTGCTAAGCAGATCAAAAGAAAAATGCCTCAAGTCACCCGCTACTGGCTGGTCAAATCCGAACCTTCCGCCTACTCCTGGGCTGACCTCGTCATGGATAAAGAGACATCGTGGACCGGTGTCCGGAACTTCCAAGCCAGGAACAATCTGCGCACGATGAAAAAGGGTGACCGGGTGTTCTTCTACCACAGCGTGACCGATCCGGCGGTGATGGGAATCGCGAAGGTGATAAAAGAAGCCTATCCGGATCCCACCGCGAAGGAGGGTGACTGGAGTTCTGTGGATCTGGCCCCGGTGAAGCCGCTTCCTTCTCCCGTGACGCTCTCGAAAATCAAGGGTGACAACTCGCTCGCCGGGATCGCTCTGATCAAGCAGTCCCGCCTGAGCGTGATGCCTCTGACTGCCCGGGAGTTCGAGCGGATGCTGAAACTGGGAGAAGCACCCTGTTAGCCAGCCGGTCCAGGGGCATGCCGGGCATCATTATTTCCGCGAGGGGTCCGGATTTTGTGCGCCCGGAGGAGCAGGTCTCCCGACTGGGGCGGAGGTGCCGCAGGGCCATCACTTCCGATGGGTGGGTTTGATCAGCATTGCAGCGGCGGAAAATATCGCTTTCATTCTGTGATGACTTTCCGCGCAATCGCACTGGCCTGCATGGCAATCCTTGCGGGTTGTGATGGGCCTGCGAGGCGCGCGGATCTGGTCTTCATTAATGGTGCGGAGCCAGAGACGCTTGATCCCGGAATCATCACCGGCCAGCCGGAAGGGCGTGTCGTGAACGCGCTCTTCGAAGGGTTGTGCGCTTACGATGAAAACGGGAGAGCTGTCCCCGGGGTCGCGGAGTCATGGGAGATTTCTCCCGATGGCCGGCACTATGCCTTTCATCTCCGTCCGGATGCCAAGTGGAGCGATGGCCGTCCGCTGGTCGCTGCGGATTTTGTATCATCGTGGAAGCGCACGCTTACGCCCGCGACCGGAGCCCAATACAACTACATGCTTTTCCCGATAAAAAATGCGGGGGCGTATGCCGACGGAAAAATTTCCGATTTTGCCGAAGTTGGGGTGCATGCCGCCGATGACCGGACCTTGATTGTAGAGCTGGAAAATCCGACGCCATATTTTCTGGAGCTTTGCGCATTTCCCACCCTGCAGCCCGTGCGCGTGGACCTGATCGACCGGGTGGGGGATGATTGGGTGAAGCCCGAACACATCATCGGAAACGGCGCTTACGTCCTCGAATCCTGGCGGATCAACGACAAGATCCGGCTGAAAAAAAACCCGCACTACTGGAACAAGGATAATGTCTCGCTGGAAATCGTCGATATCCTCCCGATTTCCGATGCCAACGTGGCATTCAACTATTATGCGAGCGGTCTTGCGGATCTCGTGATGGACAAGGGGCTCGCACCGCCGGCCCTGCTTGACGAATTAAGGACAAAGCCTTGGTTCCATGCGGCTCCGTTCCTGGGAATTTACTTTCTGCGCTACAACTGTGAAAGGGGGCCGTTCAAAGACGAGCGGGTCCGCAGGGCATTTTCGCTGGCGGTTGACAAGAAGCGCATCGTCGAAAAAATCACACGCGCCGGCGAGCTGGCTGCGCCTGGGTTTGTCCCGCCCGGGATCCCGAACTACGCGGGCACCAACGGGCTGCCATTCGACCCCTCCGCCGCCAAGAAGTTGCTGGCCGATGCCGGGTTTCCCGGGGGGACGGGTTTTCCTCTGGTGAACTACCTCTACAGCAAGAGTGAGCTCAACGAGGCGATTGCCGTGGAACTGCAAAGCATGTGGCGCGACACGCTCGGTGTGAACGTCAACCTCGTCCGGCAGGAGTGGAAAGTGTATCTGAATTCGCTCTCGCTTCTGGACTACGACATCGCGCGTTCGAGCTGGGTCGGTGACTATCCGGATCCCAATACCTTCCTCGACATGTTCCTCACCGGCGGCGGCAACAACCGCACGGGCTGGAGCAGCCCGGAATACGACAAGCTGATAGCCGATGCGGCACGCGAGGTGGACCCGGGAAAGCGACTCGAAATCCTGCGCAAGGCAGAAGATCTTCTCGTCAAGCAAGCGGTTCCGGTTGCGCCGATCTATTACTATGTCGGCATCCAGCTCTACGACCCGCGGAAGGTCGGGGGAATCCGCGCCAACGTCTTGGATGAGCACCCGATCCGCGCGATTTTTCGGAAGTAGACGGCTCTAGCGGCGCTCGGTGAGCGTCGCAAGAATATCATGCGGAGGTTACAAGCCGCCGCTACAATTCTGCTAGACGCCAATTTCGTGCTTAATAAATGGTGCATCCCTGCGCTAGCCTCTTGACGCAATCTCTCAATCTCATGCGATTCCTCCCTTGTCTGCTTCTCGTGTTATCACCGGCTGTGCTCCTCGGCGCGCCAGGACTGACGATTTACAACCAGAACTTCGCGGTCGTTCGCGACACGATTGCGCTGGATCTCAAGCAGGGCGTGAACGATGTGAAGTTCGACGGCGCGACAATCCATCTCGAACCGGATTCCGTGATCCTGCGCGACCCGGCGGGCAATCCGCTCCAGATCCTGGAGCAGAATTACCGGAACGATCCGGTGACCCAGCAGCTCCTGCTCTCGCTCTTCGAGGGTAAGGAGATTGAGTTTTATGTGCGGGAGATGAACAAGCCGGACAGGGTGGTGAAGGGGAAGATCATCCGTTCGGGATACGTTCCGCACGGCGGGGCGGCGATGAACCGCTACGGTAACCAGTATGCGATGAGCCAGATGGCGATGGCGAATGTGGGAGGCGCCGGACAGCCGATCATCGAAGTCGATGGCCAGATCCGTTTCAACCTGCCCGGGGAGCCGGTGTTTCCCTCGCTCGGCGACGACACGATCCTCAAGCCACAACTGGCTTGGAAAATCCAGTCCCCGAAGGCGCTGAAGACGCAGGCTGAACTCGGCTACATCACCGGCGGGATGTCGTGGGAGGCGAGCTACAATGTCGTCGCCCCCGAAAAAGGCGACACGCTCGACATCATCGGATGGGTGACGATGGACAACCAGAGCGGACGGGACTTCGTGGATGCCAAAATCAAACTCATGGCCGGAGACGTCAACAAGCTCGCGCCTCCGGGGATGCGGGACGTGGACAGCATGATGCGCTCCAGAGGGATGGACAAGGCTATGGCGGCTCCTGCGGAACCCGGCGTCACCGAAAAAGCCTTCGACGAATACCATCTTTATACGTTGGAGCGTCAGAGCACGCTCCGCGACCGCGAGACAAAGCAAGTCGAGTTTATCCGCGCCTCCGGTGTGAAATCCGAGCTCATTTATGTTTATGACGGCATGCTGATCGACTGGAACCGCTGGCGCGGATACGACATGAGCAACCGCCGCACGAACGAGGAATTCGGCTCGCAGAGCCAGACGAAAGTTGCCGTGATGCGGGAATTCAAAAACACGAAAGCGAACGGTCTCGGAATCCCGCTCCCGAAAGGCCGCGTCCGGTTTTACCGCAGCAACGACACGCAGCTCGAATTCACCGGAGAAAACCACATCGACCATACGCCGGCTGACGAGTTGGTGAAAATCTACACCGGTGACGCATTCGACCTCGTCGGCGAGCGCAAACGCACAAATTTTAAACTCGATACCTCCAACAAATGGGCGGACGAGACCTTTGAAATCACCCTCCGAAACCGCAAGAAGGACCCTGTCACGATCCGCGTCGTCGAGCACCTCCTGCGTTGGAACAACTGGGAGATCACCGAAAAGTCTGACACGTTTCTCAAGCTCAATTCCGACCAGATCGAATTCCGTGTCGAGCTCAAGCCGGACGAGGAGCGCAAGATCAGCTACAAAGCACACTATTCCTGGTGAGGGGGGGGCGGGATCGCGCTCAGCTGCAGCAAAGCCGAAGGAACATTTCCCTCAAGGGTTTCAAATCTTTAAGCGGTGCAAAACGGTAGCAGGAAATGTTGGTGACAGCGAATGCCGGAAAAAGATCTTCGCAAAGATTTTTGTTCAAATTGTGCCGCCAAGCGAGGAAAACAAGCTGTGCACCGATCTATCCAACTTTCCCTGGGCATCCTTTTCATCATCCTGCAGACCGCCCGTGCCGGGCTGACGTGGGAGACGACGTATCGCGAAATCCGGGTGCCTGCCAACCAGAAGGAAGTCCTGGCGGAGTTCGAATTCAAGAACGCAACATCCTCACCGCTTGTGATCTCCTCGCTCGAAACCTCGTGTGGATGCACTACGGCGAAAGTCGATTCCAAGCAGATCCAGCCAGGTGAGAAGGGGGCGGTCCACGTGCGATTCGACGTCGGCGGACGCAAGGGCGAGCAGGTCAAGGGGGTTATCGTCAAAACCTCCGATCACGCTAAGCAAACCCTGACGCTGCGCGTTCTGATTCAGGATGCTGTTTCGTTCAGCCAGAAGGAATTTGTATGGGGGTCCGGATCCCAGGCCATGTCGAAGGAGTCGATCATCGAGCTCGAGCCTGGCGCACGGATCGTCGGTGCCGAGTCGATGAATGATCAATTCGATGCACGGATCGAGGAAATGGAGGCCGGGCAGCGCTACCGGCTTGTTGTTACTCCCCGCTCGACTGCAACCTCTGTTTCCACTTCCATCAAAGTTCTGGTCGAGGATCCGAAGAAGCGCTCGGTGCTTCTTCAGGCCAGGGTGGAAGAATGAAAAAGCAGCGGTTCAGTGATTCAGTGTTCAGGTGCAATCCCTTCGGAATGGCACTTTTTGTTTCATGACAAGAATACGCAGAGATTTGTTAGTTATTTTCTTAGCCTTTTCGGCTTCGTGCGTTCTCGGCGTCCTGACAAATGCTCTTCGTCGGGTTCCCCTGCCGGTGGTTTATGAAAAGCCCGAGACGCGGATGCTGCGGTCCATATCTTCTGGAACGGAGGCGACAGCCCGGGAGGCGGAGATGCTTGAATTCAAAGCCGTGATGCGGACATGGAAGGATTCCGGCGCTCTGTTTGTTGATGCCCGCGAGCCCGCGTTCTTTGAGGAAGGGCACATCCCGCGGGCCATCAACCTGCCGCGAGATGAAATTCTTCGAGCAAAAACCATCGCGGAGTTGGAGGATAAGGCGTGGCCGGTGATCGTCTATTGCTCGGGAGAAGACTGCGAGGACAGCAAGCTTGTCGCAAAGGCGCTGCTCGCAATGGGACATGCGAAGGTTTCAGTTTATGCGGGAGGATGGGAGGAATGGGTGGCTTTGCGCTCGCCGGTGGGAAAATGATTCCGCGTATTCTTGTCTCGTTTGTATTTCTTGTGGCGGGCTTGCTCAAGTTGCGCGACCCGCTGGCTTTTGCCGACGGGATTGCGGCTTTTCATGTATTTCCCAGCTGGGCCATCAACGCGCTGGCCATGAGCGTTCCCTACTTTGAGATTTTCACCGGCATCGGGATCTTGCTCGGACGCACCCGATCAGCCGGGGCACTCGCCGCTTGCGGCCTCTCTGTTGTTTTTGTGGTGCTTTTTGCGTCGGCGCTGGTGCGGGGGATTGATGTCACGTGTTCGTGTTTCGGAACATGGAAAATTCTGCAAGCCTCGACGCGGGTTGGATTCGTGCGGGCGCTGGTCCTGCTGGGGCTCTCGGGTTGGGGGTATGCGAATGCGTTGGCGGTCGCCAAGAGGAACAGGCGTTGAAATATCTGACTCGTCGAAATCAATCCGTGGCACGGGCATCTTGCCATGCCACGCCGCACAACATCAGGCCGTCTGGTGTTTGACGCTGAAGAATTCGAAGCTGTCCACGAGGGCGAGCCAGCTTGCCTCGATGATGTTGTCCGAAACCCCGACCGTGCCCCACGAGGAGCGACCGTCCGTGGAAACGATGAGCACACGCGTCCGTGCGGCGGTGCCTCGGCCCCCGTCAACGATCCGGACTTTGTAATCGGTGAGCCGCAGGTCATCGATCCACGAATAGAACGGGCGGAGCGCTTTGCGGAGCGCGGCATCAAGGGCATTCACCGGTCCGTCACCCTCATCCACGGTGTATTCTGCGACCCCGTTGACCTCGAGCTTGACGGTTGCCTCGCAGGTCGTGAACCCGTGGAGGGCCGCGCGCCGGAATGAGCAATGGTATTCGCGAAGGTTGAATAGCGGCTGGTGGCGTCCGAGCGTTCTGCGGACGAGCAGGTCGAACGAGGCATCCGCGGCCTCGAACTCGTAGCCCGCCGCTTCGCTGTCCTTCACATGCCGGAGAATCGCGGCGACCTCGGGCGATCCTTTTTGAAACTCGAACCCGAGCTCCTTCGTCTTGGCGAGGATGTTGCTTTGACCGGACATATCGGAGACCAGGATCGTCTGGGCATTTCCGACCAGCGAGGGATCGATGTGCTCGTAGCTTCTCGCGAGCTTCTGGACCGCATGGACATGCAGCCCGCCTTTGTGCGTGAATGCCGCACCGCCGACATAGGGGGCGCGGATATCCTGCGGCACGTTCGCCAACTCGTCCACAAAGCGAGAGACTTCGCGCAGCCGCGTGAGATCCGGGACAACGCGGATTCCCATCTTGACCTGCAGCGTGGGCAGGATCGTCGTGAGGTTGCAGTTGCCGACGCGTTCGCCGTAGCCGTTGACCGTGCCCTGGACCTGGCAGGCCCCTGCGGCGACTGCGGCAAGGGCATTGGCGACGCCCAGCCCGCTATCGTTGTGAGTGTGGATCCCGACGGGGCAGCCGAGGGATTTGATGACTTCTCCGGTGACCCTTCCGACCTCGTCCGGCAAGGCGCCGCCGTTGGTGTCGCAGAGGACGATGAGGTCCGCTCCGGCATGCTTTGCGGCGGCCACGGTGCGGATCGAATACTCCGGGTCATCCTTGTAGCTGTCGAAAAAATGTTCGGCGTCGTAGAAGACCTCGCGCCCGTTCTTTTTCAGGAAGGCGACCGTGTCGGCGATCATGTCCAGATTCTCGTCCGCGGAGACCCCGAGGACTTCCGTGACATGCAGGAGCCAGGTTTTTCCGACGATCGTGACGACCGGAGTGCCGGCCTCGAGAAGCGTGCGCACCTGCGGATCCGATTCGACGGCAACACCGCCGCGCCGGGTGCTCCCGAAGGCCGCGATCTTGGCATGTTTCCATGTCCGCCTGGCTGCCTCTTCAAAAAATGCGACATCGCGCGGATTCGAGCCTGGCCATCCGCCCTCGATGAAGTCCACGCCGAATGCGTCCAGTTTTTCTGCGACACGGATCTTGTCCAGCACCGAGAAGGAGATGCCGGTGCCCTGCGTGCCATCCCGCAGGGTTGTGTCGTAGATCGTGACGGATTTCATGAGAAAAGACGCAAACCCTACGCCTGAACGCCGTTGGGATCAAGTCCGGCAGCGCTGCGCAACTCGAAAAGCGCGGTGAGGGAGGGATTCGAACCCTCGGTAGCCTTTTGGACTACGGCGCTTTAGCAAAGCGCTGCTTTCGACCACTCAGCCACCTCACCAACTAAATTATATTAAACGACTTACGACGTTTTTTTGACTGCTGAAAAATGAGCTTGTAAGCCATTTTGGTAAGTCCATAATTTCCGCATGGCTACCCACCAAACGAGAGAACTCAAAAGAATTGGCGAAAATCTCTATGTCAGCGATCACGGCGTTTATTTTGCGTGGTTTTGCGTTCGCGGCAAGCAAATTAAGCGCTCGCTGCGGACTGAGGACAAGGCGCTGGCGCGCCGCCGGCTGGCGGATCTGAGGGAAAAAGCGGGACGGCTGCACGGCGAGAAGCAAAGCAGCATTCAATTCGAGGAACTTGCGGCCGTCTGGCTGGGCTCCATTCGTTCAGAGGTGAAGGCCTCCACGCACAAGCGGAGGGCTGGTTGTGTGAAGCAACTCATCCCGTCCTTCAAAGGCGTTCCGGTGCGTTCGATCAGGCTGCAGATGGTCGAGGAGTGGAAGGTGAAGCGCTCGGGGGGGGGTTGCGCCCAGGACGTTCAACAAGGAGTTGGAGACCCTCAAGCATATCCTGAGGTATGCTCGGGACGTCAAAGGTCTGCTGCTGGATAATCCGGCGGAGGAGATCGACAATCGGAAAGCGATGGTGAGCGCGGTGCAGATTCCGAGCAAGGCGCAGTTTTGCCAACTGGCGGAGGTGCTGCGGCTGGAGCCTCAAGCGGCGGTGCGGTGCGGTGCGGCGGATTTCGCGGAATTCCTCGCCTATTCGGGGCTTCGGCTGGGGGAGGCAACCGAGGTTCGCTGGCGGGACATCAATTTCAAGCTGGGCACCCTGCTGGTGACCGGAGGGGAGCTCGGAACGAAAAACCACGAAACCCGAACGATCCCGCTTTTCCCCGCGCTGCGGCGTCTGATCGAGCGAATCCAATCGGGAGGGGGGCACGACGCGGAGGAACGTATCTTCAAACTCCAGACGATCCGGCAGGCGCTCAAGTCGGCCTGCGAGAAATCCGGCCTTCCGGCATTCAACCACCATGCCCTGCGGCATTTCTTCTGCTCGAACGCCATCGAGGCGGGAATAGATTTTAAGGCGATTGCCGGATGGCTTGGACACAAGGACGGGGGCGTTCTCGTGGCGAGGACATACGGGCATCTTCGCAATGAACATTCCTCCTCCATGGCGCTCAAAATGACGTTTGATGCGGTGAACGAAAAGGCAGCATGAGCGTTCCCGAAGAATCGGAGGAGCAATTCCTTGCCCGCTATGACGGCAAGTGGTTTCAACCCGAAATCAAAAGACTCCTCCGTCTCGAAAATGAGTGGGATGAAGCTGGGGGATTTGATGTCGACCGCATGCCGTTCTGGGCTGCTAGAATGTTCGGCAAAACCGCGAGCGTGTTCGATCTGAAGCCAACCAGTCCAGAGATGACGGATGAAAAGCAGTTCGGGAAGATGCTGGGGGGCAAAGTGGCGGGTGCGGTGGTGGGACTGGAATTTCTGAAACAAATGGAGAAAGGCCCGGATACCGCGCGCGTGAAGCTGGCCGGGCTCTACAACCTGCTCAAGCGACAATTCCTGACTTCAAAGGAACGGAGGCAATTCAAGGATTCGACCCCGAGGCAAATTATCCTCGAACTCAGAAAGGAAAAACCACGTGCGGAAAAGATTCGGGCCATACGAAAAAAAACCATGTCAAGAGTTCAATCAGAATCGCTTGCACGGCAGGGTAGGTTTTTTGAGGGATATGGAACGGGGCTGCTCCTGCCTGAGCGGACGAGGGACTGGATAAGAAACAGCTCCAAACGCAGCCAGTCCACCGCCTACGCGAACGCATTCGCCTTCCTCAACTGGCAACACATTGAGGAATGTTCAAAAAATGGAAAGTGGGCGGAGCTACTGGAGGATTTTACGACCAGCTTGCCCGATGGGGTGGACATCAGTGAGGAGGCATTCCAGCAGGCTTTGCGCCGTGTCGGCATCGGTCCTTTCGGAAAGCCAGGCCGACCCGCCAAAACCCTGACAACGATTTAATCCGCTGTCATCATTTCCAAGCATCGGGGGCGCTACTCTGCCCCCATGCATACGCAAGATTACTCAAACCGCCTGGCGCTGACCCGGGGCGAGGCGTCGGAACTCCTGGGGCTGAGTGCAGTCACAATTGACCGGCTCACCAAGCGTGGCCTTCTCAGGCCCTCCCGCGCCACCCGCAGGCCGCTTTACGCGATTGCGGAACTTCATCGTTTTCTGAACGAGAGCACGGCAGATCTGCCGTCATCATCGCCCGGTGCCAATGGCATCGGGGGCAACCTGCCGAAGAGAGGGGGTGAAACAGATGGGAAAGTTAATTGAAGCCATCAAGCAGGGTCGAATTCTCCTCGTTGGTGAATTCCGCGGGTCCCGTGTTGAAAACATCAGCTACGTGGACAAGAAGACCGGCCAGAAGAATGCGTTCATCTCAACGACCTACCTCGTCGAAAGAATCGGAGGGGCGGAATCGGTGATGATCACCCAGCCAGCCAATGACGGGGTTGTGGACGTATCTGCGGTCAAGGTGAATGCCCAGAAGGGCAAAACCTACGCCTTCGAGCTCTGCGGCCTGGAAAAGGTCCGTGGGGTGCTCAAAGCACGGATGCCCGTGGGCGTTGACCCCCTGCCCGTATAACAGGGATTGAGGCCCGGATGGCCCCGCGCGAGCGGGGCCGCCGGGCCTTAACCTTGTTATATATGGAACAACTCCACAGAACCTCATGAGAAAGAGCCGGACAGCGTTCGAGTTTTCAGCCGAGAGACTGGCAAGCCGGGGGCTCTACATGTGGACGTTCACCTTCAAGGACGTCCTGGCCATCAAGGATACAAGGAAGCTCTGGAATCACCTGCTCACTCTGTTGAGACGGAAGTGGCCCGATCTGTGCGGACTGCGGGTGTTTGAACTCCATGAAACGCACGGCCTGCATGTCCACCTGGTGACCAATCGCTACATCCGGGTTGAGGAAGCCCGAATCCTCGCCAAGAAAGCGGGATGGGGGCGCATCCATGTGCAGCGAGCCAATGCCGAAGGAGGCAAATACCTGGCGAAATACCTGAGCAAAGACCGGGAGCCCTGCTTCAAGGGCTGGAGGCTCTGGGCTGGGTTCGGAAAATGGGATTGGTCCCGAGTGAAGGACATCCTGGTGGAAAGCCCGAAGCGGGTCATCTGGCAAGCCTGCACGGAAGCCTTGGGATGGAAGGGCAATAGGGAGTTCTCTCGAAAGCGGGATCTGGTCGATCACCTCTACCTGCGGACCGTCGAGGAAGGCTGGCAGCTTGGGCGGGGACCAGGAGGGCGACTTTACAACCAGTGCGCACCGGGGGAGTTGCTCGGAAAATGTTGGCGCGTGGAATACTCGCGGCGGCTGAAAGAGATCGACATTCAGAGGCCCGAGGAATAGAGGGAGACATTCCCGAACGGGACGGTCAACACCCATTGCCTCGCAAAATCCCACGGCCTTTTCATGGACGCCACTTTCATAACCCCATCACTGACAGGGAGCCGCCCGAGTTCCCTCCTGCAATCTCAAGGCAATATAGCATGACGTCATTCTATTCCAATAAATCCACACGTAATGCTATAATACGTTAGGCAAAACAATATCATGCATCGTTACCTTCCTTTCATTGCGACCATCGGCCTCAGTTTTCTTTGCGTCGGAGCAGACTACTTGCTGAAGCGCGCAAGCGCTTTTCCACAGCCATACAAATCGCCATGGTTTATTGTCGCTGTTTTCATTGAGGCATCTACAGCATTCGGATGGATTTATGTGATGCAGCACATCAAACTCGCGACTTTAGGGGCATTTTATAGTGTCTCGATTGTTCTTCTTCTTGCACTGCTTGGTGTTACCGTTTTCAATGAATCGCTTTCGTCTAGGGAGTATTTGGGCATTGGCTTTGCAATCTTATCGCTAGTGCTTCTTGGCCGATTCAATTGATCTTATATGAATACGTATATTTACGTCGATGATTGCGACTTGGGGCGGGGCCTTTTTGCTGCAAAAGATATTCCCTCGGATACCGCCGTTCATACATTCACGGGACCGATATTGACCAGCGAGGAGGTTGAGGCGCTTGGTGAAGCATCATGTTATCCCATTCAAATTGCTCCAGACGCATACATTGATCCGTTACCACCGGGGCGGTTTATCAATCACAGTTGCTCCCCCAATGCCGCAATACGGGATCGAGACGTTTTATTTACACTTCGCGATATTAAGAAAGGCGAAGAGCTTCGATTCGACTACTCCACCACCATGAGTGAGCAAAGATGGCGGATGGATTGCTATTGCGGAGCAGACTCATGCCGCAGAGTGATTTCTGATTTCCACGATCTTCCACACGATTTGAAGCACCATTACATTGGCCTTGGTATTGTTCAGGATTTTATTCTGATCGAGTTCTCCACATTTACAAATGAAAATATGGCCTAACGAGCCAGTCGACCTAATCCCTGTCCCTTCGGGACTTTCGGCATACCTCCTGCTGATTCCGCTTCGCGGGCAGGAGGAATGCCGAAAGCAAGCAGGGATAGGTCACTGGGGACGTTAGCCAAGAAATATGCGCTCTTTTACAATCATACTTATTTTCTTGGGCCTCGGCGCATCTTCGCTTTTCTCCGAGTCACCTTCAGTTTCAATTTCGGTCACGGGACTTTCGCTTCCGACATCCGAGCGCCCGCGCGGTTCAACACTTGCTCCATTTGCATTCGAGGCCAACATCACAGATCCCCGAATCAACGCCGACAATATTGACCTTTTTACGAACGCGCAGAATTCCGACAAAGAGACGAAACGAAAGCAAAATGTCTTTGTATCTCTTCAACGTGAAATTGACGGAACTTTCCAGAATGTTGACTTCATTCTTTTTGAGACCGGCACCGCTGGAGGCCAAGATACTACGAGTCTTTTTCTTGAGGTGATTCCCCCATTTCCACCTGACCAGCGAAAAAAACGAATCGAAGATGCCTTTTTGAAGTCCTCGAAAGGTGGTTTCGTTCCTGCCACAGATAGAATCTCCTTTTTTGATATGTATGAGCAGACTGAGAGCAGACCAGGTAGATATCGGGTTATCGTTTCTTACGACAGTCCCTCAGGCAGAGTTACATCACTGCCACATGAGTTCATGATTGAAGACAAGGGTAACCTCTATTTGAAGATTCTCGATGCAATACAGAATAATGGCTAACAGGGCGGTCCACCTAATTCCCATGCCTTCGGCACTTTTGTCACACCTCCTGCTGCCGCAGGATCTGCGCCAAAAGCAAGTGGTCATAGGTGACCGCGGACGTTCGCCAGAAATATATGCCTCCGGCGACAGTCTATTTTGAAAGCCACGCACCACGCCAAAGACTATGGCGTGACGCGATGACGATCCGGACCACGGAGGCCAGGCAACCGGAATATCCAGAGGCCGCGATTACTACGACCGCCATGCCGGACCGCAGAGCTATTGTCCACAGCAGGAATATTCCAGAGGCGCGGCGTGAAATGATTTCCGGCTTTCCCATCCCTGTGCTTGCCACCCTCCGCCCGAAAAGCGGATATTCCAGAAGGATGAATTCGACCTTGCAGAGATCAGCACGAGCGCAAGCGACATTCCACGCGATACCGGACCACGAAGGAAAATGTGCGAACAGAGCCGTGCAGTTAATCGCTGGCCGACACCACTTTCGAGCGGAGGGTGGCGTGGTTCGGCGTTCAGGCGCAGGGGATGCTGGCAGCAGAGCATCCCGAGTGCCTTCACTCCCTGCTTTTACGATTCACCCTTTTCGCCAGCCAGCGATACCTGACGGCAGACGTTCGGCAAAACAATAATATGCACGATTCCTTCTTCTGGCTGATTTTGGTTCTCGCATTGGTTTTTGCCCTAAAAATCATTTCTGGATTCATACCTTCCTCCAAGACCTCGACGAGATCCTACGAGTATGTTCCGCAATATGCTCTTTTTTCCGATGGAGAACTTGCTTTTCTTGAGGTGCTTCGTGCGGTCGTTCCAAAGACACACACCATTATGGGTAAAGTAAGGTTTGCTGACATCGTTACTCCTGCGCCACAATATAAAGGCAAAAAGTATATGAGCGCCTTTAACAGCATATCCTCGAAGCACGTTGATTTTGTTTTGTGCGAACGGACAACATACAGAATCGACGCTATTCTTGAACTCGATGATAAGACACACAAGCAAGCAAAGCGGGAAAAGCGAGATGCCTTTCTTGACAAGGTTCTTCCTGATGCGGGGATTCCAGTTGTCCACTTCAAGGCCTCAGCCCATTATGACCATCAGCAGGTCAGAGAAGCAATTTCTACCGTCCTTCCACAATCTGAACAACCACAAACAACATAGGCCGAACAGGCTCGTGCAGCTAATCGCTGGCCCGTCAGGAGTTTCGATGAACACCGATTTGACGTTCCGCCGCTCAGGCACAGGGCCTGCTGGCAGAAGAGCAGGCCGAGTGCCTTCGCTCCCGATGCGTGCGATCCACCCGCAGCGCCAGCCAGCGATACCTGACGAGGGACGTTCGGCAAACAAATAGCGCGTTCCGTTATGACACAGCACTTCTTGCGTATTTTAATGTGCTCAGTCGTTGCTTTTGCTTTTCTGATGGCTGTTAGCGTTATTGGCTTCGATCTTGACTGCTCCAGGTCGGGATATGATCCACAGCCAGAATCCGATTTCTCAATACTTGAACAAGTGTGCCTTTGGATTTCTCGGACGATGACTGCGCCTGCTAGATTGTTTAGACCAGAAACTACCTTGACTCAGGTAGGGGCTCTGACAGCAACGTCACTTGTGTGGGGTATTTTACTATATTCTGGTAGCCTTTTGGCGCTACGAACGGTGAAACGTGATTCTCCGAGGTTCAACACAAATACAGATCTATGAAAATCATTCTATACGCAGTGACAGCACTCATGTTGCAACTACCCACAGCACTAAGAGCCGAACCAACCAGTAATATTAAGACGCCGGAGCAATTATTGCAATTCAAAGGATTCCTTTTTGATCGTCAAGCCGCGCTTTCAAAGCTCTCCGCATTTTGGATGGATGGCACCGTTCAGATAACTTTGTCTGACGAGTTTATGAAGGAGCAAAACTCGGGAGATGCATTGAAGAGCAGGATAAACAATCACGGTGAAGCTCCCGCGAAAGAGAATCTTCAATACTTCTGCATTTCGGGCAATGGGGATACAATCAAGCAATTTATTGTGTCTGTTGACAAGACAGGAACAAGAATAGGACCCGCCACTACCTATTATCTCAACTCTAAACAGGTGATTGTTGTGGATGGCGAAGATGAAAATAACTCCAGTGTTTTTCCTCTTGCAAAAGGGCCGAACTACGGCCTGTTTAATTGTCCAGCATTCCTCGAATATTCTTTTCTACTCATTGATGTTGGTCGTTATGGCCCACGTGCTTTACGAACAACTGATCTTTCTTCCAATGTCAAATGGGAAAATGCAATTCAAAGTCTTCAAGCTGTCTCTCTTGAGAAGCGCGGCATTGTTCACGCAACGATTTCTGGCACAGATGGTTTCTGCACCGTCGACTTGATTCATTCACCAAGTGGGAACAACAAAAATACAATACGAACAGTGAGTTTCTTCAACCGAGATAGAATCCTAACTCGCACAATTGAAGTGTCCGACTATTTCCACGACGCCAGTATTGGGGATATTGGTAAAAAAATGAAAATGAGGATATTTGGCATTTCCAAAGAAAATGGACCCGGCGTGACGTGGGAGTTTAGAATAGATAATATCAGGTTAAATGATCCGAGAGATAAGGTGTCGCTTAAAGCCGAGGCTATAGACAACTGACATATAACCAGCAGAGTCCTTAATTTGAAACGCGAAATAATACAAATGGCCGAACAGGCTCGTCCACCTAATCCCTGTCCCTTCGGGACTTTTGACATGTCTCCTGCTTGCGCAGGAGATCATGCCAAAAGCGAGCAGGGATAGGTGACGAGGGA